>JAPLSP010000195.1 GCA_026398575.1 Candidatus Sumerlaeota bacterium
GGCCGCCCGACGGAGCGGGACGGCCTACCATACGGCGCCAAGCTATAAGTCGGGACGCACCCCAAGTTGGAGGCTTGCGCGAAAAACTCTTGTTGCGCGCCGGACAATTTGACACGCTTTCCAGCGCTTTGTCTCAAGAAAGGAACCCGCTCATGAACGCCCCGCGTTTCGCCATCTCTGTCATCTCCCACGACCGCCCCGGCATCATCAGCAATGTAACGGAAACGATCCTGAAGTTGGGGGGAAATATTGACAAGATGTCCCAGACGGTGATGGATGGATGCTTTACCATCCTCATCATTGCGGCCTTCCCGCCGCGTTGCGAAGCCGATGTGATTCGCGACGAAATCCTGGAAGCGGGCAAACGGTTGAAATTGGGCATTTCCGTCCTCCCCTACCAGGAAGCGCGCCCGGCGCCTGTCACGAAACACAATGTCTATTTCCTGACCGTCATGGGCAGAGACCGCAAGGGCATTGTCCACGAGATCACGGCGTTCCTGGCAGGCAACGATATCAATATTCTGGACCTGTATTGCTTTTTGCGCCCGCCGAAGGAGTTCGTCCTGATTGGGGAGATCGAGGTTCCGCCCGACCGCGATCTGCGGCAATTGCAGATTGACCTCGAGGAAATCGGCGCGCAAAGCGCCATCAGCGTTCGCATTCAGCATGAAAACCTTTTCCTGGCGACCAACGATCTTTATCTCACACGGCAGGAGCGCCTGGGCTGACCATGATACGAACCGAGGAAATTCTTTCGACGATCCGCATGTTCCAGGAGGAAAACCTGGACGTGCGCTGTGCCACGATGGGCATCAATCTGTCGGATTGCGCCACGCGCAGCGCGGACCACACCGGGCGCAAGGTGCGCGAAAAAATCCTCCAGAAGGCGGGGCGGCTGGTAGCCGTCTGCGAGGACATCGGGCGCAAATACGGCATCCCGATCATCAACAAGCGCATCGCCATCTCACCCGTCAGCCAATTGCTCGAAGGCATGGGGCGCGAGGCCTTTATGGAAATCGCGCGTGTGTGCGACGCGGCGGCCGCCGAGGTAAAGGTGGACCTCTTGGGCGGCTTCACGGCGCTGGCGCAGCGCGGCCTGACGCCGGGAGAGCGCGTCCTGATCGAGTCGTTGCCCGACGTGCTCTCCGGCACGGAGCGTATCTGCGCTTCGGTCAACGTGGCCTCCACGCAGGCGGGGATCAATGTGGACGCGATCCTTTTGGTGGCCGAACAGATCAAGGCCGTCGCCGAGGCGACGCGCGCGCAACAGGGCTTCGGAGCGGCCAAGCTGGTCGTTTTTGCCAACATTCCTCCGAACAATCCCTTCATGGCCGGCGCCTACCTGGGCGCGGGCGAGCCGGAGTGCGTCATCAATATCGGCGTCAGCGGCCCGGGTGTTGTCAAGCGCGCCATCGAGCGGCTGATCGAGGCGCGCCCGGACGTCGGGCTGCACGGCATCGCCGAGGAAATCAAGATTCAGTCCTTCCGCGTCACGCGCATCGGCGAGCTGATCGGGCGCGAAGTGAGTGAGCGGCTGAAGGTTGAGTTCGGCATTGTGGACTTGTCGCTCGCCCCCACCCCGCGCGTCGGCGACAGCATCGGCGAAATCTTCCACGCGATGGGCATCCGCAAAATCGGAGAGCCGGGAACGACGCTGGCCGTGGCGATGCTCAACGATGCGATCAAGAAAGGCGGCCTCTTCGCCTCGTCATCGGTCGGCGGCCTGTCGGGCGCGTTCATTCCGGTCAGCGAAGACTCGGCCCTTGCGGCGGCGGCGGCGGATGGTTCGCTGACGATCGAAAAACTCGAAGCGATGACATCGGTCTGCTCGGTGGGGTTGGACATGGTGCTGGTTCCCGGCGCCACGAGCGCCGCGACGCTGGCCTCGGTCATCGCCGACGAAATGGCCATCGGCGTCATCAACAACAAAACAACCGCCTGCCGCATCATTCCGGTTCCGGGCAAAAAAACGGGGCAGAAGGTATCGTGGGGCGGATTGTTCGGCGAATCGGTCGTGATGCCCTTGCGCAACGTGGACAAAGACTCGCACTTCGTCACGCGCGGCGGCCGCGTTCCGGCGCCGTTACATAGCTTAAAGAATTAGCAAATTTTATTCATGCAGGAGACAGATATGAAAAAAGCTTTCACGCTCATCGAACTGCTCATCGTCATTGCGATCATCGCCATCCTGGCCCTGATCGCGATTCCCAATTTCCTGGAGGCGCAGACACGCGCCAAGATTTCGCGCGCGCTGGCTGACGAGCGATCCATCGCCACGGCCATCGAGGCCTATATGATAGACTATAACACCTATCCCTATTACCTTCACCGCGACGACGGCGCCATCTGGGCGGGCGATATGTACGGCGAGTCCACCTTCGTGCCGTATCGGTTGACGACGCCGGTGGCGTATATCACAAAACTGATGCCGACGCCTTTTCAGCCGCAAAAGTTTCAAGGCGCCACCGATGCCGCGCCAGGGCCCGAACCCTATACCTACATGTATCGCCGCTTTTTCGACGACATGACCGACACCACTAAATGGAAGCCGTGGCCGGGCGCGGGCAACCGCCCTCAGAATCAATCCTATGATTGGGGATACGGGACGTGCGCCAAGTGGGTCCCGATCATGTATGACGCCTATAATCAGACTGGCTGGTTTCTGAATAATGACAGGAACGCGAACAATCATCTGCGCAACTGTTCGGGGCGGGGCGCATGGGTGATCGGCTGTTCCGGGCCGACGATGAATTTCGTCAGCCTCGGCGACGGCACAGGGCCGACGTGGTACAGCGCCGCCACGCCCACGGCGCCGGCCACGCATTACGATCCCACCAACGGCAGCATCAGCATGGGCGATATTCTGCGTTTCAATGCGCAGTAGCGGTTTTTGCGAGGATATTGAGGGCGCAGCTCAAAACTGGAATATATCAATTCGGCTTGCTCTGCAGCCAATTCAATGTATATCGTCTGTCTCGTATGGCAATCACAAATAAAGCGAGGGCAATCCATGAAAGCGGGAATGATTCGCGCATGGCAAGAAACAGATAAAAGCATGATTGCCGGGATGGCGCAATGCATCGCGGAAGTAGCTGCGCCTGAGCGAATCATTCTTTTCGGCTCACGCGCGACGGGAGCTGCCACTCCGGATTCCGATGTTGATTTACTTGTCATCGAGTCCGAGGCGTTTGGTCTGAAGCACAGCCGCCGTAAGGAGATGGCCCGATTGTGGGAGGCGCTGCGCTCTTACTCTATCCCCAAAGATATTCTGGTGTATAGCGCCGAAGAAGTCGAACAGTGGCGTCACTCTTCCAATCATATTATCGCCCAAGCTCTGCGAGAAGGGGTAGTGATCTATGAACGAAGCTGAAGCTTTTGATGGGACCGACGAACCATTGAACCGTTCCGCAATGCTTGACCAGATAGGCGTGCTGATCACCCATGTCGAGCAGTTACGCATTGAATCCACACATGGCACTCCTAATTGATCTGCGCCGATATGAGCGCAATGTTTTCTTTTCCGGCGCTGCGCTTTCGGTAGAAAATTTCGACGTCCCGTTGAAGTCGCGCAAAACGCCGGAGGGCGGCTATTGGCGGCCGGACATTGTCTGGTTCGAGGACCCGCTGGATTCCGCAGTGATTGACCGAGCGGTTCGGACGATGGAACATTGCGATTGCCTGGTGAGCATCGGGACGTCGGGCCTGGTTTATCCTGCGGCGGACCTGCCGCGACTGGCGAAGCGGCGCGGCGCGATGTGCATAGAAATCAACCCCGAGCCGACGGCCATCTCCGAGCTTTTTCAAGTTCATTTACGGGCGCCTGCTACGCAGGCGATGCGCGAACTATGGCCGGACTAGCAAAGGAAGGCAAGGCTGACACATGATGGATGCCGATCAAGACTGGTTCTCATTAGCCGGTCTTTTATAGTTTTGCATTTTTTCGTTCTGTCAAAATATGCAATGAAATATGGCATGCTTTGTTTGTGCTTGAATGCATGACAAAGCGTCAACCCAATGATAATCCCACAATTCATAGAAATATGGAACTTTTTCATTTCTGAAATATTGGCGCCGAATTTGCATGGTGTTTGGATGCGATCATTCTTTTGCTTGGAATCCACGAGCGGATAGCCGGGGTTTGATGTATGATGACGCCATCCCGCTTCAGCAAAGCTGTTGGCGCAATCCGGAGAAAAATGGTGTGGATATTAGGATCGTTCGTGATAGCAGCAATGGCCCTGTCGCTGTTGGGCTGCTGCATGATGAGCATGCCCGGAAAGAGTTACGCGGGCGCGCGGGCGCCGCTCCACAGCGAAGAAATGGCAATTAGAGACTGCCTTCAGCGGCATATTATGAAACTTGCAGAGGACATTGGCGAACGCAATATTCCGAAGTATGCGTCGCTGCAGGAAGCGGCGCGCTATATTGAAGACAGTTTCAAGCGCATCGGATATGAGGTCGCGCGACAGGAATACCAGGTGGATGGCAAAACGGTGGCGAATCTGGAGGCGCAAATTCCCGGCGTGGCGCAAGCGCAGGAGATCGTCATAATTGGCGCCCATTACGACACCGTCCCCGGCAGTCCCGGCGCCAATGACAATGCTTCGGCCGTGGCGGCGATGCTGGAGATCGCGCGGCTGATGGCGGGAAGCAAACCCGGGCGGACCGTTCGCTTCGTGGCTTTCGTCAACGAAGAGCAGCCCTATTTTTGGCGCGGTAAAAAAATGGGCAGCCTGGTTTATGCAAACCGCTGCCGTGAGCGAAAAGAAAAAATCGCCGGGATGATCGCGCTCGAAACCATGGGCTGCTATTCGGACGCAAAGGGCAGTCAGCGCTATCCATTCCCTTTCAGCTTCTTCTACCCCGACACGGGCAATTTCATCGCGTTCGTCAGCAATCTCGGTTCGCGCGCGCTCGTGCGGCAATGCATCGCCTCTTTCCGGGAGCACACGCAATTCCCTTCAGAGGGCGTTGCGGCGCCGGCATGGATACGCGGGATCGCTTTGTCGGACCACTCTTCATTTTGGATGAAAGGCTATCCAGCCATCATGGTGACGGACACGGCGTATTGCCGCTATCATCACTATCACCAAGCGACGGATACGCCCGCCGTCATTGATTATGACCGCCTGGCGCGAGTCACTGCGGGGGTGGCGCGAGTTGCGGTGGACTTGGCGAGGGCGAACTGACACGGACGGACACCGACGGGCACGGACGGGCACGGACTAACACGGACTTGCACGGACCAACACAGACTGACACTGACGGAAGACCTTGGAGGTTTTTGGGGGGCGTTATTCCAGGGTGATTGATTCGATCTCTATGCCGTGCGGCTCGTCGGTGTGGCCAGGAAAAAGCCAGGCGCCGAAGCAAACGTTGACAGCGGACAGGTTTTCGGGACGCAGGCTCGCGGGGGTCTTGCCGAGCCGGGTGTCGTCCGCGTTGACCCAATGAGTGAAATATCGCAGCGTTGAGAGCGGGACCCGAATATCCTTCCAATCGGTTGTGAGCGGAACGTTTGTTCCCCAGGGCGAATTGTCGCGCTCGATGAGGACGATCTCGATGGCTTTGGTTGCGGATGTGGCGGCGCGCGCGCGCACGAGCAGCGTTTGCCGGTGCGACAGATCGTCGCGGCGCGCTTCGAGTTGATCGTCCGCCTCGCAGCGGAAGGATACCGCGCTGGGCGGGAGACTGAATTTATCAACCTCGATTCGCAGCGCTTTTCTTCCAGCGCTCATTCCGGTGACAAGACGGCTCCTATGGCCATCCTGCCCATGCGTGCGGACGGAATCGCGGCCAGCGTCAAAGAGCGCGACGGGAGCGCCGCGCTTTATGATCGCAACCTTCCAGGAAGCCGACGGGAGAGCTAAGGAAGCAAGCAGCGCGACGCCCGGCCCGGACTGCGCCATCGCTGCGGCAGAGGCGCTTTCATTAGGCCATTGCGCCTCGAGCGCATAAACCGCCTGTCCGGATTTCAGCCAATCGCCGGGAATTGCGCCCGAATAGCGATAGGATTGTTCGCGCGCGAGCGTCAGGCGGCGTGAAGATTCGCCGTCCATCGTCTTCAGCGCCACGGTCACGCGCTCGGGATCGCACGGCGCGGCGACTGCGAACGACACCGGCAGCGCTTTACCCTCCAGCCACTCGCGCGGCGCCTCATGCCAGACCGCCGGCGGCGCCGCTTTTCCCGCGGGCGCATGGAATTCGCGCAAGCCGATCATGGCGAGCAACTTGGCCTCGCGCCATGCCTCGCTTTTCAGTTCTTCACGCAGCAAAATAAAAACACCCGGACGAATGGGCAGCCGGCCATCGCGCGCCTGCGCCCGATGCGGGTTGCCTTCATTGAGCGGCTCGGCTGAAAAGCGCGGCCCCAAATCCCGCAACCGGATTTGCATCGGCTGCTCGCGCCAATAGATGCGCGAAACTTCGCGATTTAGGTCGTCGCGCCCATAGGGGTCATTCACCCAGACGGCATCGGGATAAACTTCCAGCCGCCAGGCGCCATCGGAAAGCTTTTCAAGGAAGTACGCGCCGGTTCCCTCATATTCAATCAAGGGCGATGATCCGCAGCCGATGACGCGCGTGAGTTTGTCGGGCGCGGGCGGCTCGGAGCGGGTGGTATTCGAATGAAAGAACTCGCGCTCAGCGATCATCTCGCTCAGGTCTTCTTCATAGCTGACGCGAAAAGGCGCGAAGCGCGCGCTCTGCGGATAGCGGCCATAATCGCCATGACGCGGCAGGCGGCGGAAGGCCTCGGCGGCGATGAGGAAACTGATCGCCTTGCCGGGCGCATAAACGAGATTGAGGTAATGGGTCTGCCAGCCTTTGTTGAAAGCGGCCAGAGGGAGGGGATCGTATTGGAACTGCGCGGCGATCTGCGCGCCGCCTCCGCGAAACGCGCGCGCCATGGCGGGATACATGTACGAGCCGGGCACGTCGGCGGCGTCGAACTCATAGATGATCTTGGCCTTGGCCGCGAGTTCGGGCGCGCGCATCGTTTTCGCAGCGCCACCCGCGCTGGGATACTGGTCCACGGACGGAAGACAATCGCGCCGCAGCGCCTTGCCCGCGACAAGCCCCGTTGGATACCAGCCGAAGGTGGCGCCTTCGATCTTTGCAGCGCCAACGGCGGCCTGGCGATTGCCCCATGCGTTATAGAAGATCGGCTTCCGGCATCCGGTTGCGCGGATCGCATCGGCCAGGGCGTTGATGTATTCCGTCACCTGCGCGTCGGTCGTTCCCTGCGGATAGAGCGGCTCGTTGATGAGCTCGAAGCAGATCACGCGCGGATCGTCTTTGTAAGCGATCTTCGTGTAACGATTGACGTGGGAGACAAATTGCGCGAGATAGCGGCGCTGCGGTTCGCGCGCCTTGGGATCGGTCGTCATCTGATGCATGGAATAGGAAGTCGAAAATCCCGGGCTTGTATCCAGAACGCCCCACCATGCAATCGGCGTCAGCACCGTATAGATTCCGCGCTCGGCGGCGCGCGCGATGAGATAATCGAGCAGGCGCAGATGCTCGTTGTCGAGCAAATTTCCTTCGCGGTCGCTGATCTGGCGATCAAACGTATGCAGCCGCAACGCGCCAAGTCCCATGCGCGCGAAGTGAGCGACGTCCTCATCAATCACCTTCTCGATGTCCGCATTGATCGCCTTCAGATCGCGATAATTCCAGTGCATCGGCGCATAGTAGTTGACGCCGAAGAGCGCGACCTCCGAGTTTGTGTCGTTCCAGCGCAGGACGCCTTGTTCGTCCATGTGGATCAAGCGGGGAGCGAAAGGTTGCGCCGTTAAGTCCAATATATTGGACGCCAAGATTGCGCTATCAGCCAAAGGCAGATGATGCGCCAAACTTATTTTGCAGGCTTTTGCGGCGATCCAGATGGTAAAATCCGCTATCGTCCCTTTCTTCATCGCGGCGCAAACGCGAAACGCGTCTTTCTCCGATGACTCACGTAGCGTCACCTTCATTACTTCGTAGATGCAGATGGTAGGAACAATCAAGTTAGCTGTATCGCAGATAATGGGAGCGAAATGCCTGGCATTCGGACCGTCTGTGAAATGCTCAAGCCAACCGGATGAATCCACGACATTCATAAGCGATCATCCTCACGCTCGAAGTCGGTGTTGATTCCTTTGAGAAAGCCCCGCATTTGAGCTAAATCTTCCACAGGAATCATCTCAATTCTTCCGTCGAAGGCCAGCACCTGCATTTTTTGGCCAGGACGGATATGCATCTCTTCGCGCACCGCGCGCGGAATGACTACTTGATATTTTGGCGAAACGGTAACGGCATCCATATCGTTCTCCCTTCCGTAAAACGATTATGCGAACGATCATTACTTGTCAAGGCAATTCCAGCGCCCGGATAAACGGGCCCCTAATCGCTACTCATCCTCGCGGACGTGGGGATGCCGCTCGGCGGAATAGAGGATCATCATCTTCTGCCAGATTTTGCGCGACAGGTCGTTGGCCAGCGTTTCGATTTCATTGGCGGCGTTGAGGACCACCGGATCATTGAAATGCTGGACATAGAGCACAGCCAGTTTGCCGGTCAGCGACAGCATCTCGGTGCAGTAGTCCAGATAGCGAACCAGGTTGAACGCCGTCATCTCCATTTGCGGCGAGGAGGCCGTCTGGCTTCCCGTAAGCGGCAGGGTCAGGGTGCGGTAGGGGTCCTTGGTCAACTGGTGCATGTCTATCACGTGCGCCAGGGCGCGCAACTCATGAATCGCATCGAGGGCGCGCCGGCGCTTGATGCGGCCTTCGAGCGTGAAGGCGAAAAACAGGGCGATGGAGATGAAGATCAGGTCGTTGATGCCGGCGTCTATCATCTGCGCATATTCGGGCAGCGCAAAGCGGCGGGTGGGGGTCTCGACGCCGAAGCATAAAATAATAAAGAATGCCAGAATCAGAAGAACAAGCGCGCCGATGGCGATCCGCAACAGGATGATGGGCGACTGAATCCATAAGACGCGCGCCTTGGCCTGATGGGCGATGCCAACGAGCGTCTGGCAGACGCGGCCAAGCCCCGAGCCGGCGAAACGCTCTTCGATGCGCTGGCGCAATTGCTCGACCGTTTCGATTACCCGGTCGGCCTCCAAAATTTTGTTTTCGGCGGGCGACTCCATCGGGGGCCTCATGCCATCTTTCATGCAAGCGAACGGTCATCTCGATTCTTAAGAATTAGAGACCAGCGCTTCAACACATAAAATCGAACATAAATCATCTTGGGAAGATCTTAAGGCTGCGAGTGGATTCCATTGTTCATGCATTGACAAAATAATGTCTGACAAAATGATAAATGAATTTTCAAAGAAGCATCGCTGAGAAAAGGCGCTTTCTTTTTCCATGGCTCCGCTATTATCATGAAGCCGTTCTCAACAATCGTTCCGCGTCACTTCAAACAAAGCCATTCAGGGCGTGAATGACAATGACTTCCTCTTCTTCCGCATCCCGCTACCAGCAACGCGGCGTATCTTCGACCAAGGAAGACGTGCATGCCGCCATTGCGAAAACAGACAAGGGCCTTTTCCCCGGCGCCTTCTGCAAGATCGTGCCGGATTTCCTGGGCGACGATCCCGAATACTGCGCCATCATGCACGCCGACGGAGCGGGCACGAAGTCCTCGCTCGCTTACCTATATTGGCGCGAGACGGGCGATCCGAGCGTCTTCAAAGGAATCGCGCAGGACGCCATCGTCATGAACACGGATGACTTGATGTGCGTCGGCGCGCTGGACGGGATGCTTCTATCGAGTTCCATCGGCCGCAACAAACAGCGCATCCCGGGAGAAGTCATCAAGGCGATCATTGAGGGAACCGAGGAAGTAGTCGAGATGTTCAACCGCTTCGGGGTCAAGGTGGTTTCGACCGGCGGCGAGACGGCGGACGTGGGCGACCTTGTGCGCACCATCATCGTGGATTCTACTGTGATGGCGCGGATGCGGCGCGCGGACGTGATTGACAACCAGAACATCCGCCCCGGCGACGCGATTGTCGGGCTGGCGAGCTTCGGTCAGGCCGCCTACGAAACCGAATATAACAGCGGCATCGGCAGCAACGGCCTGACCTCCGCGCGGCACGATGTCTTTTGCTCTGACTACGCGGAGAAGTATCCTGAGACGTACGATGACCTGACGCCGAAGAACCTGGTCTATTGCGGAAGATACCGCATCGAAGATCGCGTCGCCGATTTGCCGATCTCTGTGGGCAAGGCGGTCTTGTCGCCGACGCGCACCTATGCGCCGATTGTGATGGCGCTGCTCAAAGAAATGCGCAGCGCGATCCACGGCATGGTTCATTGCTCAGGAGGCGGACAAACCAAGTGCCGCAACTTCGGCAGCGGGATTCATTACATCAAAGACAACCTCTTCGATCCGCCGCCCCTCTTCCGCCTGATTCAGGAGTGCTCGGGCGCGGCCTGGCGCGAGATGTACCAGGTTTTCAACATGGGGCATCGGCTGGAAATTTTTGTTCAGGGCAAGGATGCAGCGCGAGTGATCGAGGCAGCGCGTTCTTTTGGCGTTGAAGCGCGCGTTGTTGGAAGATGTGATATCAGCCCTGATGGCGCTAACCATATCACGTTGAAAACAGTATCAGGAATATACGAATACTGAAAAGGATTCGTCCAATGAAACCAAAGAACATCCTAAAGAGTTTTCGCGTTCAGAACTTCAAAGCGATTCAGGATAGCCGGGCCGTCTCGCTGACTCCCTTAACCGTTTTTATCGGCAATAACGGGTCAGGGAAAAGCAGTTTCATAGAAGCAATGGAAACCTATCAAAGCATTGTAATGGATGGGCTTGATTCCGCGATGCAAAAATGGTTCGGTTTTGAGCACGTTTGGAATAAGCGCAATATGAAACAGCCAAAAACTAAAGGCAAAAATAGCGTGTCCCAGGCTTCCATCCGCTTCGCGATGAACGGCCGGGCTGAATGGGGTTCCTATCAGACAGACTTGGCTATTTCCGCAAAGGCCAATTTCAGTAAAATATGGATTCAAGAGGAAAATCTCGATTGGCCAAAAGGCTTTATGGGACGCCTGCAGGATGGAAAGGCCATAGTAAAAGACAACAAGGGAAAAATTGTGGGACTTAGTGAAATCATTGATTCCGATCGCAGCGCCTTACCACGCGCGTTTCGCAACGTGATTGGGGGATGGCAGTTTCTCAGCTTGGCGCCTGATCCAATGGGAAAACCATCTGCGAAAAAAATGGCAAGCAATGGGCGGCCTCATTTGAGTCGCGATGGATCGAATCTCGCTCAGTACCTGCTGAACATACGCGAACAAGACAGCGGCGCATTTGATGACATTGTGGAAACAATGCGGCTTGTGCTTGATTACGCCAAAAGCTTCGAGCCAATTGAGAGCCAGGATATCCAGCGCATGATTCGCATCCAAATGCGCGAATCGAATTTTGAGATTCCCGGCTGGCTCCTCTCAACCGGAACCATCCGAATATTAGCTTTGTTGGCGGTGTTGCGCAACCCCATCCCGCCACCGCTGATCGTCGTGGAGGAAATCGAGAACGGCTTGGATCCGCGTACCATTCACATGATTTTGGATGAAATCCGAGAAGTCGTTCACAGCGGCCAAAGCCAGGTTATTCTGACGACACATTCGCCCTACCTACTCGATCTGCTGCCGCTTCAAACGCTCATCCTCGTCGAACGCGAGAACGGCGGCGACCCAATATTTTGGCGTCCCTCGGATAGCAAAGAAATTGTTGAATGGGCCAGACAATTTGCGCCAGGCCAGCTTTACACCGCAGACCGATTCAAGCGGGAGGTAAAACCATGAAAGTCGGCTTTATTGTCGAATGCGGCCCACAAGGCGCTGAAACAAAAGTCATTCCGTTCCTGGCGCGCGCTCTTGCGCCCAAGATCGAGCCGGATGTAGTTCCCTTGGATAAGAAGCCTATCCTGAAACAGAAATGTGGGAAATGGGCAAAGGCGTTATTGGATGGTGGATGCCGTCGCGTTCTGATTGTTTGGGATATGCTACCTGACTGGGGGGAATACGAAGGCAAAGGATGTCAACACGATGATCGTGAGGAAATTGCTACCTCTTTGAAAAACGCAGGGCTCAATCCTGAAGACAGACGCATTCGATTGATTTGCATCCACAAGATGCTGGAAGCATGGATTATCGCCGATGAGCGCGCCCTTTCCGAGTTTTTGTCTACCGGAGCGCATGCGGCTGCCGTCAAACGATACAAAAAACCGGAATCCATACCCGATCCCAAGAGCGCGCTAACCAATCTTTTCCGCAGATCAGGGAGGCGTATCCGGCGTTATGTGGATCGAGATCATGCGATTAAGATTGTGCAAAAACTGCCAGATCTTGGGAGATTAAACGATTTATCTACTTTCAAGCGGTTCCGTGATAAGCTCACTCAATTTTAGGATACCTTCAACATGCGCTGGATTTTTTCCATATATTAAACACCAAGCGATTATTTTGGCATGATAACGACGGTTTGATTGATCATCGGGGCAGTCACTGGAAAATGCAACGTCTTACCCTTTGCGTCCGTCGCTTCGATATAGTATTCGATGTCATCTCCGGCTTGAGCGATTGCCTGCGCAGGGAGCGCGCCGGCATAAACAGACCGCGACACCAACTGCATCGGTAACTTCGCAAAAGCTTTGCCGCTGCCCAGAGCACGCCAATGCAATGCCACAGCGGTTTGCGTTGTTCCGAGGGGCATGGCCCGAAGGCGCAAGTCTTCGCCAGGCTCCAGGCTTCCCCGGACGGTCGGGACAATCAGCCGCGGCTCGCCTTTATATTCTTTCGCGGGCGTCGCATCCGGCGGCAAGGCTTCGCCCAGCCAGTTTTCCATCTGCCTGCCCGGATCCACGAGCGCCCACTTGAAGGCGCGCTGCTGGATATTGGCGCCGGTTCCCATCTCGCCGGGAGTATCCACCGTCGCCAAAAGATAACGCGACACATCGCCCGCAAGGCGAACCATCTCTTTACGCAGCGGCATCACGGATTCGCGTACGATCTTCTTGCGCGCCACATCGTCTTTTTCGCTCCGGGCTTTGGCCATGGCGGAATCGAATTCGCCCCAGACGCAGCGCATCTGTCCCAGCGCGCGCAGATAGCGGAAGGTATTGAGCCAATAATCATAGCGCGCGATACTCGCCTTGCCCTTGACGCGGGAACGCAGGGCTTCCAGTTCCGCCACGAAGGCATACGATGGCGCCACCTTTTCCCAAGGCGTCTTGTCGAGTCTGACGCCGCCGGGACCGCCGATCCAATCGGCGGGGCGCGGCAGATGGCCGTCCACTTTCGCGAAGATCGCCGCGATTTCCTTCGACGCCTCGGCGCCGAATTCCGCCCGCGCCCAATCGGCGTAGAAATCGTCCACCGCCAGATAGCGCCGGGAGCTTGTCGTTGATTTAAGATCGGCCTCGTAGTCTTTATAGGCCGGGCCTCCGCAGTTGATCTTGCGCGCATAAGCCCGCGCGGGAAACGGAGTCGAAAGATCGGCCATGCCTTCGATGGCGATGGCCGCGATGCACGGATTTTCCACCTCGGCGGCAAAGTCAATCTTCAGCCATCCGTCCGTCACTTTGACGTCCTTGATCGTTTTGTCGAGCGCTTTGTTCTTGCCCGTTTCCGCGAAGATGTCGAGTTTCGCAATGACCTCTTTGCCCTGAATCTTGACGCTGAAAACGCGCTGTCCCGCGCCGCTCCAATTCGATTCGCAAAACTTCAGCGTCACTTGATAAGTCCCATTGGGGATGGTGAGACGATAGCCATCCATTCCCCAAAGCACGTCTTGATAAAGCGGAGCATCATCCGTGCCTGCGATCGGGTCCTTGAACTTCGCCTTGTCGCCGCCGACGGCCCCTTCCGTCAACTCCGTTGCCACCGCCGCCGCACGATCTTTGAATCCCTTTTGATCCCACGCCGCCTGCGCGAGGGCGGAGACGTTGGGCCCAAGGCACTTTGTCCGCCAATGGATCCCCATCAATCCCGTGCATCCATATTCGAGCGAATCCATCGCGTCGCGCCGCATCCGCCCCGCCCATAGCTGCGGAATGCTCAACCCAGGATCGTCCTCGAGCCAGGGAATGGACCAGGTGGGGCGTCCGGTGATTTTCTTGAATCCAAGTTCGACTGGATCGTTGCCGACTTTGCGGCTGATGCAGCTCAAGGGCACGTCCTTGGGCAGCTCGCGGTCGAATAACGAACGATCCTGGTTTGGCCCCAGAACCCAGCCGCACGTTGCGAGCGTGAAGGGCGCTTTGACTTTTTCCTTGGCTGCGATGGCCGCCTTCATATCCGCCATCGTATCGTCCAACTGCTTTTGCGAGTTGCCGCCCCAGGTCCATCCCTCAGGCGTCCAGAACCAGTAGTAGTCCAGCGGATGCGTCTTCATGATGCGCGAGAAAATGCCCTCGTAGTAGCGCTGGATTTCCGCCGTGGTGAGCGGGGGTTGGGCCGGCGCCTTGGGCGCGGCGCCGCCGCCGGGCATGGCCGATTTGTAGTCCTTGTAGTCCGGCCCGCCGCAGTTGAACTTGAGTGTGGCGGCCGGACCTTCGATGGCGATGGCGGCGATGAATGGGTATTCGACGATTTTCACAAACTCGATGATCAGCTCGCCGTTCGTGACGGCAATATCTTTGAATGCCGCGTCGTAGGCGTGGTTCTTGCCGTACTGGGCGACCATGTCTAATTTATCAATCACCTGTTTGCCCTGAATCTTGACGCCAAAAACGCGCTGGCCCTGTTCCTCGTAGTGCGGCTCGTTGAATTTCAACGTAACCGCGTAGGTTCCATTGGGGACTTTGACGCGGCACGCTTTCAAGTTATAAACAACGGTCTGATAGAGCGGGCTATCCTCCGTGTTTTCGACGGGCGCCGTGAACGCCACTTCTTTGCCGCCATCAAAAGCAAGCGGCGCGGCGGATGGAGCAGAAACCGTTGCAGGCGCAGAGGTCGGAGCAGGCGCATTCACCGCCGGCTTTTGATTGTGTTCCCGCACCATCTTGGGAACGATCAGCGGCGTTTCGGTTCCGAGGCATGTCTTGATTTCGAGGCGCCTGGCGAAAGCGAAGACGTCGCCGAGCAGCGCGCCGAAACGGTTGAAGAGTTCGTTGCGCGCTTCGGGCGTCGGCGGCCAGGGCGCCATTCCGCGCATGTATTCGGCGCCATATTCGTCGCGGTCATAGAGCTGATCCGCGCCGAATAGATACTCGCCCGTCTTCATCTTGCCGTAGCCCCAGGCCGGATCGCTGGTGGCGAAGTGGCGCGATTGGCTGCTGAACTTGACCTTGCCGTCCGGGCCAACGTCCTCCGGCAATCCGATCCACGTGGCCGGCTCGGGGCCAACGCCGCCTTCGGGGTAGGTATGCAGGCCGAAAAAGTTCATGCGCAGTTTAGGCAGCTGTGCCAGATAGGCTTTATAGTCGTCGGCATTCCACCAATCCGGCCCTTCGGGGAAATCGTGGAACGGCTGGATGCCGCGACGGTCGAAGAGCGGCTTGCCGCGTTCATTCAGCCCGTCTAGGCTCAACGCGATCCGTCCTTCGGGAACTGTATCGCCATGCAAATAAAAGCGAACGCCGAGTTGAAGCTCGGCGAAGCGATACGCGGCATACAAGGTTCCCGCCCCGCCTGCGCCCGTGACCGCTGCGATCTTTTGCGATGGGCGCCCCAGCGACTTCAACACATAGCCATCAGGCCCAAGCGAGTCCGCAGGCGCAACGGCTTTGAGCTCATTCATCATCGGGCGATCAGCCTGCGCCACGATAATGACATCGCCCTGCGGAGGGATGTCGTCGCTTTTCCGAATCGTCAGAAGTTCGCCGGTGCGCAGATAGGCATAGCGGCGAATTTCCTTGGCCGCCAGCATTTCGAGCGCCGAGGCTTTGGCCGGGCATACGATTGTCACAGGCAGCAGTTCGGGTTTTGCGCCAGTCACGGGCAGCTGCGTCACGGGCGGCTGCGTCACGGGCTTCGTCTCAGGCTTCGCACTGGCGCCAGGCGGCGGCGGCGCGGGTTTCAGGCAGCTGAATGACAGCGCCATCAGGATTCCAGCCGCGCAGAAACCAAAGAATCGCATCATTTTGAGTGTCATCCTTTCACGCTGTCTTTGATGGCCTGGAACATCGCCAGCATGTTGGGCACGGGCGTTGTGGCCTGGACGTTATGAATCGCGTCGAAGACGAAGCCGCCGCCGGCGCCGAAGATTTCAATACGGTCGCGGACTTGGGCGTAAACATCGTCGGGCGTGCCGAATTCCATGACGCGTTGGGTATCCACGCCCCCGCCCCAAAAAACCAGATGCTGGCCGAATTCTTTTTTCAATGTTTTAGGGTCCATGCCCTTGGCCGAAGTCTGAACGGGATTCAGGATGTCGAACCCGGCCTCGATGAAATCCGGGATCAGGTCTATGACCGACCCGCAGGAATGAATGAACGTCTTCCAATTCGATTTTTCGTGGATGCAACGATTGACGCGCTTGTGAAAAGGCAGGAAGAGATCGCGATAGGTATCGCGCGATATGAAGCAGCCGTGCTGCGTGCCGAAGTCCGTGCCCGTGACGAAGGCGGCCTGGACCACGCGCCCCACGACGCGGGCAAGCCGCTCGATATTTTTCACCGCGATCTCGCATTGCTCCTCGAAGACGGCATACACATAGTCGCGCCGCGCCAGCGTCGAAAGGTACCACTCCTGAATATCGCGGATGCCCTTCGGGCGCTTGAGCCATGGCGCGGGGACGAGGGCGATATCGCCGAACGCGGCGCCGGGTATGGTAGCGATGACGCCGCAGGTCGTCTCGTTCATCAGCCGCTTGGCCTCACGCTGGAAATACTCCAGGTCCTTTTCGCTGTAAGGGCCGAATTCTTCGAGGTTGTCCTCGATGTTCAGGCCTTCCTCGTCAATCGGCTCCTGATAAATGATCGTGTCGAAGAAGTGGAATCCCTTGGGCATTCGTCCGCGCGGCGGCGCGCTCAGATCGCCTTCGGGATAAATCAGCAGGTCGCCATTCTTGTCGGTCGTGACGCGGAAATCTTCCGGCACGAGCACGGGCGTTCCATCGAAGAGCTCGAACGGCTTCCAGCCTTTGTTCTCGAAGCCGAAAAGCGTCTTGGGCGCCAGGATGCCCGCCACGTCTATCTCCAACGCCTGCCGCAGCGCGTCGTCCACTTCGCCCAGCATCTGATAAGGCTCGATGACTTTGACGCGGTAGGAATCGTCTTTCAGCACGGCTTGGCGCAGGCGGCTGACGGCCCGGACGTGCATACCGGTGACCGCGGTCGAGCCGAAATCCACGCAAACGCGGTCCGGCTCCTGGTGATTCAACGTTTGCTGCAACCGCTCGCGGGACGTGGTCATCAAAACGCCTCCATGAATGTGGATAGGGCGCTGGATTCGCGCCATTCTCTCATTTCCCAGGAAAATCGCATCAGGGGCGAAAGACCTTAATCTCCAGGTCTTGAATGAAGCTGAAATGCTTTCTGTTTCCGGTAACTAATGCCATATTGTTCTCAACGGCGGTTGCGGCAATCAGCGCATCAGCCAGGAACAAATAGTGGGACAAAGCAAAGGACTCTATGTAGGTAGCGGCTCGTTGCCCGATTTCCTTTCCGAGAGGCAAAACCCCGAAACTGAAATCGGCGAGGAATTTTTTGATGACAAGCAGCTCAGCTCTGTTTTTAGCGCCTTGGAACAGCTCCATGTAGGATATAATGGATAAACAGCGTTCCGGGGAAAGGTCAATGAGGGAGGAAGCCCGGGGATTGCCGCGAAAATGCCAAATCAGAATATCTGTGTCAAACAGCATCAAAGCGATTCTTTCTCAATCGCCGGACCATCACAGGCACATCTTCATCCGATAAACGATCCTTCCAAATGCCAAATGAAGGATGCTCACTGGATTTTGGACGCTTTCGCGGCGGGGCGGCAGAGATAAGAATCGCACGCCTTTTCCCGCGATAGGTGACGGCGACAGTTTCTTTTCGCTCCAAAGCTTCGAGTATCTTCTTGGAGTGCTTGCTGATTTGAGTTAGCGCGGTTTCCATTTTCTCCTCGCTTGTCCCGGCCTTTCGTCTTCCCCAATCATGATTACGGCGTCGAAAGCCCCGGCTGAGGCTTGATCTGGATGTCGGCCGGCATTTTTTTGGGGAGAGGGGGAGGCGCGGCGGCTTCAGCTTTGGCTGCGAATTTGGGCGCTTCGCCGGCCTGGAACAGCGGCGGCAGCGCTTTGCCTTCGATCATCATCTTCAATTCATCGCCTGTCAGCGTCTCGCGCTCCAGGAGCGCCCTGGCGACGCGTTCGAAAGCGTCACGGTTTTCCGACAGCAGCTTGCGCGCCGTGGTTGTGGCGTCATCCACCAACAGCTTGATTTCCTCGTCAATCATCGCGGCGGTGGCTTCGCTGTAGGGAGGTTCGCGGGCAGAGTCGCGCGCGTAAAAGACCTCGTCGTCCTGATTGCCGAACGTGCGCGCTCCCAGGCGTTCGCTCATGCCGAACTCACACACCATGCGGCGCGACAGATCCGTGGCGCGCCGCAGGTCGTTGCTCGAGCCAGTAGTGTATTCGCCGAATTTGATCTCCTCGGCCACGCGCCCGCCCATCATATAGATCAGCATGGCTCTGAGTTGTTTTTCGGAATGGCTGTGGCGGTCTTCCAGCGCGTGAACGGAGGTGACGCCGAGGGCGCGGCCGCGCGGGATGATGGTTACTTTGTGCACCGGATCGGCGTCGGGATTCAGATGCGCCACGAGCGCATGCCCCGCTTCATGATAGGCCGTGGATTCCTTTTCTTCGGGCGTCATAACGAGACTGCGGCGTTCCGGGCCCATCAAGACGCGATCCTTGGCCTCTTCCAGATCCTTCTGCTCGACTTTGTCCTTCTCCTTGCGCGCGGCCATGAGCGCGGCCTCGTTGATCAGATTCGCCAAGTGCGCGCCGGAAAAGCCGGGCGTGGCGCGCGCAATGCGCTCGAAGTCCACGGTCTCGGCCAGCCGCACGGGACGCGCATGAATCCGGAGGATGGCTTCGCGCCCTTTCAGATCGGGCACGTCCACGGTGATATGGCGGTCGAAGCGTCCGGGCCGCAGCAGCGCCTTGTCCAGCACGTCGGGCCGGTTGGTTCCCGCGAGCAGAATAACGCCCTCGTTCGTATCGAAGCCGTCCATCTCGACGAGCAGCTGGTTGAGCGTCTGTTCGCGCTCATCATGTCCGCCGCCGATGCCGGCGAACCGCTGCCGCCCGACCGCGTCAATCTCGTCTATGAAGATCAGGCTGGGCTTGCATTTTTTGCCTTGCTCAAAGAGGTCGCGCACGCGGGCCGCGCCGACGCCGACGAACATTTCGACGAAATCCGAGCCGCTGATGCTGAAGAAGGGCACGCGCGCCTCGCCCGCCACCGCGCGCGCCAGCAGGGTCTTGCCCGTTCCCGGCGGCCCGACCAGCAGGACGCCTTTGGGCATTTTTCCTCCAAGACGCGTGTATTTCTGCGGATTCATGAGGAAATCAACAACTTCCTTGAGTTCCTCCTTGGCCTCGTCGCACCCAGCCACGTCGTCGAAAGTCACACCCGTCTCGCCTTCCATGACGCGGCGGGGACGCGATTTGCCGAACGACATGGCCTTGGCGCCGCCCGACTGCAGCTGGCGCATGATGAAGAACATGACGAGCAATACGATGATCAGGGGCGCGATAAAACTCAAGATCGGCATCAGGATGGGTGACGGTTCCCTGGTCTGATAGGGAACGGAATTTTCCGTCATCAGACTGACGACGAATCCCTCCTGCCCGTTCCGATAATGGGTGAGAAAGGGCCTTTCGTTGCCGAATTCATCGCGATATTTGCCCGTCAATTCGCCGCTATGGTCAGTAACCGTGTCTTTAATGACGCCTTTTTTAACGAGCTTGGTGAACGCCGTGAAATCCAGTTCGACGCTCTTGTCATTCTTTTGCAGCCGGTAATAAAAAACGACGGCCAAAACGATGATGAAGGCCCACAGCGCCAGCGACTTAAACTTATTCATTGTGAAACAATCCAAAAAAACTCAAATGCGCAAAACCTCGCGCGCTTGCCATGCGATATTAAAGTAGTATGGTCCCTGATGCGCGGGAGCGTCAAGCGGATTAGCTGCCCCGGAAGCATTCGACGTGAGGAACTGGGAGCGCCACTGGGAGCGCCACTGGGAGCGCCAGCATCTTGCTGGCGCGTGACGCACGGTATCTCGCCGGCGCGTATCGCCCGGTATCTCACCGGCGGGTAACGCACGGTATCTCGCCCGCGCGTATCGCCCGGTATCTCGCCCGCGCATAACGCCCGATTTTACACGCTGATTTTATATGCTGCTTTTACACGCCGGCAGGATGCTGGCGCTCCCAGTGGCGCTCCCAGTGGCGCTCCCAGTGGCACCCAGTGGCTGCAAAGTTTTAGCTGGAATGAATAGAGCGCTGGAGGCTATAAAGCGCGGGAGGCTCGGATCGTATAGGGCCGAAATAATCACGCGAAGGAGCATTAAAAATGAAGCATTGGAGATTTTTGCTTTCTCTTGCCGCCATTTTCATGGCGTGCCAATCCCTCAGTCGCGCGGCGGAGGCATTCGAGGCCAGCCTCGTTCTTCGCGCCGGCGAGCCTGGTCCGAAGGTGAACCGTAATATCTACGGCCACTTCGCCGAACATCTGGGGCGCTGCATCTATGAAGGCTTATGGGTGGGCGAGGATTCGCCGATTCCCAACACGCGCGGCATCCGCAACGATACGGTCGCGGCTCTGAAGGCGCTCGATCTGCCCGTCCTGCGCTGGCCGGGCGGCTGTTTCGCCGACATGTATCACTGGAAGGACGGCATCGGCCCGCGCGAAAAGCGCCCGAAGATCATCAACACGCACTGGGGCGGCGTCGTGGAGAACAACCACTTCGGCACGCACGAGTTCCTCGATCTATGCGAGCAACTCGGCTGCGAGCCGTATATCTGCGGCAACGTCGGCAGCGGATCGCCGCAGGAAATGTGCGAGTGGATCGACTACATGACCTCCGACGCCGACTCGCCGCTGGCGAATCTGCGCCGCCAGAACGGGCGCGACAAGCCCTGGCGCGTGCGATACTTCGGCGTCGGCAATGAGAATTGGGGCTGCGGCGGCAACATGCGACCCGAATACTACGCCGACGTTTATCGCCACTTCCAGACTTACGTGAAAAATTATTCCGGCAACCAGATCTATCGCATCGCCTGCGGCGCCAATGGCGGCGACACGAAATGGACCGAGGCGCTCATGAGCATCGCCGGCACGAAAATGCAGGGGCTGTCGCTCCACTACTACACAAACACCGGCGGCAAGAGAATCCCGGCCACCCAAATCGCGGAGTCCGACTGGCACACGATTCTGCGCCGCACGCTGAAGATGGACGAGCTCATCACGACGCACGCCGCCATCATGGACCGCTACGATCCGGGCAAGCGCGTTGGCATGATCGTGGACGAATGGGGGACGTGGTACGCCGTCGAGCCGGGGACGAATCCCGGCTTCCTCTATCAGCAAAACACCCTGCGCGACGCGCTCGTGGCCGCGCTCAACTTCCACATCTTCCACCGCCACGCCGACCGCGTCACCATGGCCAATATCGCGCAGACGATCAACGTGCTTCAGGCAATGATCCTCACCGACAAGGAGAAGATGCTCCGCACGCCCACCTATCACGTCTTCGAGATGTTCAAGGTCCATCAAGGCGGAACGTTCCTGCCGGTGGATGTGACGGCGCCGCCTTATAAGCTCGGGAGCGAAGAGATGCCCTCGATCAGCGCCTCAGCGACGCGCAACGGCGAGGGCGTTGTCCATCTATCCCTGGTCAACGCAAACCCAAACGCAGCGGCGCAAGTGATCTGTGCCATCAACGGAATAACGCCCAAATCCGTTTCGGGGCGCGTGTTGACCGCTCCAGAGATGAACGCGCACAACACCTTCGACAAGCCGGATAGCGTGCGCCCCGCGGCCTTTGACGGCGCCAAACTCAGCGGCGGAAAACTGAACATCGCGCTGCCGGCCAAGGCTGTGGTGATTCTGGAGATGAAGTAGAAGAAACACTAGAATCCAAGCATATTTGGGCGATTAATCTCTTGACGACAGGAGTTTGAGTGGAAGCTAATAGCTGGCGAAGGAACCAAGAATGAGACAGAAAATTTACATCGAAACTTCGGTGGTCAGTTACCTTGTCGCTCGTTTATCGAGTAACGCGATAGTCGCCGGCCACCAGGCTGCTACGCACAAGTTCTGGCAACGTTTGGATGGATTCGACGTATATGTATCGGACCTGGTCTTGCAGGAAGCAGGGCGTGGAGACGCAGTGCGAACGAAGGAACGCATAGAGGCGCTGGCGTCATTTGTAGTGCTGGATACTGGTGATGAGGAAAAGGCGCTCGCAAGAGATTTGGTATACAACAAAGCGGTGCCAGAGGGGAATCCTGAGGATGCTTTGCATATCGCAACAGCCGCAATGAACGGCATGGGGTTCATTGTCACATGGAATTTCAGCCACATAAATAATCCATTCACAAAAATGCTGATTCGTCAGGTTGTGGAAAACGCAGGTTTTGTCTGCCCTGAGATCTGCTCGCCCGATGAGCTGCTAGGAGAACCGATATGAAAGATCCTATCGTAGAGGAAGTCAGACGCGCTCGGCAGGAACACGCGCTCAGGTTCGGGAATGATCTGGATGCAATCGTTGAGGATATTAAGAGGCATCAGGCGACATGCGGACATCCGGTTGTCAGACTACCGCCGCGCAGACTCGAAACCCGGAACAGATTGCATCCTCTAAACATTGGGAAGTCTGATGTGCCCAAGTAGATGAAGGACGAATTCTGCCATAGGGAACCGCGCAAAGAATCCGTATGAGCTACGTCATGACGGACATCGAGGCCGATGGCCCTATCCCCGGCGACTACTCCATGATCTGCTTCGGCGCCGTGGTTGTGGAGCCGGGGTTGTCTAAGACCTTTTATGGCAGGCTGCGCCCGATTTCGGAGCGATGGATTCCTGATGCGCTGAAGGTCAGCGGGTTTTCGCGGGAGGAGACGCTTGGGTTTGATGATCCCAAGGAAGTCATGAGCGCGTTTCGCGATTGGCTTCACGCGAACTGCGCGGGACAGCTGATGTTCATCTCGGACAACAATGGATTTGATTGGCAGTTCGTCAATTGGTATTTCCATCATTTTCTTGGCGCCAATCCCTTCGGACACAGCTCGACGAATCTTGGCTCGTTGTATAAAGGCATCGTCCGAGATACCTCGCAGAATTTTAAACATCTGCGCAAGACGAAGCACACGCACAATCCAGTGGACGACGCGCGAGGGAACGCGGAGGCGTTGCTGGCGATCAGGGAACAATATGGGTTGAAGATTGGGCTATGAATTCCTTCTTGCCTCATCATGCCCGTAATCGCTTTAGGAAATCGGTCATATCGCCGAATATGGTTGGAATATGAATCAATCTGCCACGGAAGGTCCTGCGCGGCGAAGAGTCTCCGTGCGCGATTTCGCATCTAACCTTGTAGTATTCCGTGATTTTATTAAAATCAGTTCCGCCTTTTTCAGCCAGTAGCGCGACTCGTTGCTTGAAGTTCAAGTTCTCCAGTTCAATGCTGTCCCATAGACGCTTGCCGCGCCAAGTGCCAGCGGCGCTTTTTCTTACGATGAGTTTGCGGCATTCCTCATTGATATGGTCTTCCAACTGAGTAAATAGGAGGATAAAGTAGGCGTAATTATTTAACTCCCTTTTCCGCGTCCATTGTTCTTTGCGCTGAGTGGAATGAGCGCGCGCTTCCTGCTCATCAAAGGCCGCATCGCTATGCAGATATGCCGCGTATATGTGCCGGATATAGCTCATGCCCCGCGAGGTCATCCTTTGAGGAGCAACTGCTTGAACGTCTTCTCATTGAAAGGCGCATGAATCTTGTTGATGTTGGGAGTCACGATGCGCCAATCACTTTGGGCATCGTTCTCACCCTTCAGGTCAACCAACATGTAATGACCCTTGTTCGTTGAAACATTCACGCGCCCATTGGCGCCCAGAATCCATAGCGCGGCAGGAACAAATGAGAGGCGTTTCTTCCCCATAAGGACGGTATAGGTTGGAACGGGGCGTGGTTTGACCTTGCATTCCCGCATGGGCTCTTCTTCCCGTTGGGAAATCTGACCTGGCAATACTTCCGTTTGCGGAAGGGACTGCCGCCAGTAGTCCACGCGATCATACAGTTCATTCAACCGTTTCAGCCAATCTCCGATGCGGTTTTCAACCTCTTTTTTTTTCATTGGAGTGGTCCTATTTTCAGAAATTCCTTTTCCTAATATTCTCTCTATCCATCAAACGCATGTGTTATTAGCCCCTTATTGCGCAGCAATCAAGCGGAATTTATCCCTT
>JAPLSP010000153.1 GCA_026398575.1 Candidatus Sumerlaeota bacterium
AAATAAAATACATATAGAAATATATAAACTATAGTGTGCAATTAGCCATATAATGATGAAGTCACCACAGAGACACCGAGGCACAGAGAAATACATTAATAATGCTCTTTGTGGATTTCTCTGTGCCTCGGTGTCTCTGTGGTGACTTCAATATAATTGTCTACGAGACTAAGAAATATGCGCATCCTCGTTATAACCAACATGTATCCGCGCTCCGATGCGCCGTGGTATGGGATATTTGTGCAGGAACAGGTCGAGGCATTGCGCGCCGCCGGCCTTGGCGTGGATGTGCAAGTCATCGAAGGCTGGAAGGGGCCTTTCGAGTACTGGTCCTCGGCCACGCCCATCGCTGCGCAATTGGCGGAAAAATCCTACAGCCTGGTTCACGCGCATCATGGATATGCGGGATGGGTGGCGCTGCGATGCCTTAGGGCCATGCCGCGCGCGCAGCGTCCGCCGCTGATCGTGACGCTCCATGACGGCGATTTGTTCGCGCCGAAAGGAACGCGCGTGCGCCTGGGGCATCGCCTGACGCGGTATTGGCGGCTGCGAGTGGCGCGCAAAGCCAGTCTGGTCATCACCGTCAATCCTGATCACCAGATTCGCGGCGCGCGTGTGATTTGCCTGCCGTGCGGCGTGGACATGGACAAGTTCACGCCGATGGAGCAGGCAAAGGCGCGGCGTATGTTGGGAGACAAGATTCCGCCCGACAAGCCCCGCTGGCTGTTTCCCGCCGATCCCTTCCGCCCCGAGAAGCGATTCGACCTGGCGTCGCACGCGCTGGCGGCCTACTGCAAGCGCGCCGGGCAGACGGCCATCGTGACGGGCGGCGACATTCCGCCCGATGAAATGCCGCTGCACTACAACGCCGCCGATCTTGTGATCCTGCTTTCCGACTACGAAGCCTCGCCGATGGTGTTGAAAGAGGCGCTGGCCTGCGAGCGTCCCATCGTCGCGCGCCGCGTGGGCGATGCCGAGCGGCTGCTGCAGGGGATCGAGGGCGCGTATCTATGCGGCGACGATCCCGCGTCCATCGCCGAAGCCGCTACGAAAGCGATGCAAAAGCCGCGCAGCGTCGGCGGCCGCAAACGCCTGGAGGAACTCGGAATGACTCAGAAGAAGACGATTCAGCGGTTGATGGAAATCTACCGCGAGATTGCATGAAAGTCAGGTTCCCTACCAAATGACTCCTACTAAGAAACAAGTTGCTTTGCCCCCTTCTGAGCGAAAGGATGCGAGTGACCGCGAAAGAAAAAGGAGATTGGGCAAAGGAATCAACTTGCTGCTCATCATACTCTTATTTCTTGCGGTCTGTGATGCGATGTTCCTGATTGTTCTCGGAAGCAGCATAGGCACTGCATGGACAATTCTGGGAGTTGCGATTTCCACTAGCTGTGGTATTGCAGCTGAATCTGCTATCCTGGGAAACTTCGGACAACTATGCATGCGTCTGTCACAGGTCATGGGACTCTATATGCGCGATGGCGCATCTGAGTCTGATTTAGGCCACCTCATGGCTGAACACAAAGCATGCGCGTTTGTAATATTCCTCTTTCTTGTTCCCGGCTTTGTTTCGGATTTTGTGGGATGGACATTGCTCGTCCCGCCCGTTCATCGTTGGTTTGTGCGCCGTCTGCAAAACAAGGCAAGCGATTGAGGCCGCGCGCTCCAAGGGAAATTCACAAGAAATAGGCTTGCAGGCGGGCGAGCGGGCGCCCTATCAAATGCCCACATGAGGTGACACGTAATGCCGGACGTCAATGTCCTGAATTTTTTGATGAAGACGATTGACAACGGCGGGGCGGCTGAATGGAGCCGCTTCCGCTCGTCGCAGGGGGCCATTGATCTGACGCGCGCGGATTTGTCGCAGTTGTGCCTGGCCGACTACAATCTGACGCGGGTGAATCTGTCGGGCGCGCGCCTCTTCAACGCCGATCTGACCGGCGCGGATTTGTCGCACAGCAACCTGTCGTATGCCGATCTGCGGCGCGCGAACCTGGCCAACGCTTATCTGACGCAGGCGGACCTTTCGGCCTGCAACATGCAGGGGACGAATCTGGTGGACGCCAATCTCGAGGGGGCGCAGCTGACGGGCGCGCGTCTGGGCGGGGCGCACATGGTGGGCGCCAATCTGGTTAACGCCAATCTGCGCCAGGCCGATCTGCGCTGCGCCAATCTGCGGTTCGCCAACCTGAAAGGCGCGGCGCTGGACGGCGCCAACGTGGACGAGGCGGATTTATCGGGCGTGGACCTGGATGAAGCGATGCGCAAGGCGATGGTCAACTTCCAGAGCGCCGTCATTCAGTCGCGCGCGCTGGTCCAAACCCACGCAGCCGGCGGCCGCAAGAGCATGGCCGTCGAGGAAAGCTATGACGAGTTGTTCAACGAAGAAGACGCCCACAAGGTACTGGGCATTGCGCCCGGCGCCAGCCTCGAGCAAGTCGTGCAAGCCTATCGCAAGCGCGTGAAGGAATATCATCCCGACCGCGTGGCGCATTTGGGCGAAAAACTTCGCACCGTGGCCCATCGCGAATTCACCCGCATTCAGCACGCCTATAAATCCGTCATGGCCGCGCTGTCGGACCCGATGCTGGCCATGCGATTGGCCGTGGCCAAAGACGCCGCCGAAAAAGACGTGCGCGATATGACGGTCGAGGACTTTATCGAACTCCTTAAATGGCAGCCCAACAACGAGGTTCTGCATTATAATCTGGGGGTCAAATATCTGGAGATGGGTTTGCCCGAGCTGGCCGCCAAGGCATGCGCCAAAGCGCTAGAACTGAATCCCGCCAACGATCACGCCCGCCACAATCTGCGCCTGGCCCAATTGCTGTTGACGTTGCAGGAATAGGGATCAGGGGTCAGGGGCTTGGGGTCGGGATTCGTGATTGGTGTTTCGTGTTTCGTGATGCGAGCCACGAACCACGAGTCACGAATCACGAGTGACGAGTCACGAACCACGAATCACCAATCACGAGTCACGCATCCTGACCCCTGACCCCTGACCCCTGACCCCCGACCCCTGACCCCTGACCCCTGCCCCCCCATGATTGACACCGAAGCCATCATTCTGAAATCGGCGCCCAGCGGCGAGACATCGCGGCGGCTGACGGTGTTTTCAGGGGAAGAGGGACGGTTCACGCTCATGGCGCGCGGCGCGAAATCCAAGAAGGGACAGTCTTTCGCGGTGATCGAGCCTTATATGATCGCGCGCGTATTCGCCAGTCTGAAACCCGAAGCCGATTTGGGAACGCTCACGCAGGCCGAAACCGTCGAACGATTTCCGCATTTGCGCGAAGACCTCACACGCCTCGCGGCCGCGGCCGTGTTGTGTGAAGTGATGGATCGCGGCGCCGAGCCCCGCATTGCCAATCCGCGGCTTTATCGCTATGGCGCCGCGTTTCTGCGCGCGCTGGACACCGAAAGCGAGCGGAAGATTTTTTTTCTGCTGGGGCACGGCCTGATGCGCGCGGCGCAGGCATTGGGATTCGGTCCCGAGGCTCAAGGCTGCGTCGGCTGCGGCGCGCGCAAACCCGCGCAATGGCTGGACTTCGAAGCGGGCGGCCTGCTGTGCGGCGATTGCAGACGCCAGATGGCCGCCGAAGCTCTGGGCGCCGAGTCCGGCATGCATTCCGGGTCATCGCGCGCCGCCGCCGGAGTCAGCCTGGAAGAAGGCGTTGCGCCGCTACTGGCCGCCTGCGCCGCGCGCCCCTGGCGGCAAATCCGCGGCGTTACGGACGATTCGCCCGAAACCAAGGGCTTGGTCATGGCTCTGGCGCGCTGGCTGTCCCACCATGTCGAGTGCGAATTCAAGAGTATTCGCTTCCTTTTTTCCGCTGAAAGGCTGGGTTGAGAATTTTTTTCAGGTTATGTTATTTTCCGCTTTACATGGGGGGGCGGGGCGCCTATTCTCTCAACCCGCTTGCTGACACGGCAAGCAAAACCCGAAAAGAAAAATGAAGATTTTTGAACGGGGAACCAGCCAAACGAGCAAAAAATAAAAGTGAAATAAAGTTCATTTTTTGATTTTTTGCCCTTGACGAGGCTGCCCCTGATGTAGAAAATCTTTCTCCCTTTGACGCGCTGCGAACGTGCGGCGCGAAGAGGGGAAAGCGCGGGAAAGCCTCCGCGCGTCACGGCGACAGAGCGAGACAGTCACTCTCGCAAGCAGCGCCGGCGTTCTTTGACATGTGAATCGTGGTTATTAGTAAAGTGGTAACCAGCTCTTGAGTAGCCGGTGAGCGCTTTGAGGCGCTCGTTAAGGCGATAAGTTACTAAGGGCGTACGGTGGATGCCTAGGCGCCAGAAGCCTACGAAGGACGTGGTAAGCTGCGATAAGCTCCGGGGAGGCGCAAGCGGCCTTTGAGCCGGAGATTTCCGAATGGGGCAACCCGCTATGGTGAAGCCATAGCACGGCCCGCTGAATACATAGGCGTGCCGAGGGAACCGGGAGAAGTGAAACATCTCAGTAACCCGAGGAAGAGAAATCAACCGAGATTCCGCCAGTAGCGGCGAGCGAAAACGGAACAGTCCAAACTCGTTATCTGTCAAGCCTGCCAGCGTTGGATAACGGGGGTTGCGGGGCGGACTTAGGGAGGGGCAGACCTCCCGTCTGATTCAATCGTAAAGCGGAACAGACCTGGAAAGGCTGGCCAAAGAAGGTGAAAGCCCTGTATGCGTAAGCGATTGAAGCGGATCAGTTCGTTCCCAAGTAGTGCGGGACACGTGAAATCCCGTGCGAATCTGGGGGGACCACCCTCCAAGACTAAATACTCTCTGGCGACCGATAGTGAACCAGTACCGTGAGGGAAAGGTGAAAAGCACCCTAATAAAGGGAGTGAAATAGTACCTGAAACCGTATGTCTACAATCTGTCGAAGCACGTGTGGCTTTCGGGCCCGTGCGACGGCGTGCCTTTTGCATAATGATCCGGCGAGTTACATTCCGTTGCAAGGTTAAGGACTTAAGGTCCGCAACCGAAGCGAAAGCGAGTCCGAATAGGGCGTCGAGTAGCGGGGTGTAGACCCGAAGCGAGATGATCTAACCATGGCCAGGGCGAAACTGAGGTAACACTCAATGGAGGCCCGAACTAATCTACCTTAAAAAGTAGTTGGATGAGCTGTGGTTAGGGGTGAAAGGCTAATCAAATCTCGTGATAGCTGGTTCTCCCCGAAATGTTTTTAGGAACAGCCTCATGTGTTCCGTCATGGCGGTAGAGCACTGAATGGACTAGGGGCCCTACAAGGTTACCGAACCCAATCAAACTCCGAATACCATGACGCCAAGCATGGGAGTGAGTCTGCGGACGCTAAGGCCCGCGGTCAAAAGGGGAACAACCCAGACCCACAGCTAAGGCCCCCAAGCCTGGCTAAGTGTGAAAGGATGTGGAGTTTCAGAGACAACCAGGAGGTTGGCTTAGAAGCAGCCATTCCTTGAAAGAGTGCGTAACAGCTCACTGGTCGAGCGATTCCGCGCCGAAGATGTACGGGGGCTCAAGCCAGGCGCCGAAGCTTGGGAATCTTGCTTGGGAATTTTTTTCCAAGCGGGGTTGGTAGGGGAGCATTCTATGGGAGATACACGGTGGACCGGCAAGGACCACTCACGGCCCATAGAAGAGAGTATGCCGGAATCAGTAACGATATAACGGGTGAAAAACCCGTTCGCCGTAAGCCTAAGATTTCCTGGGCAATGTTAATCATCCCAGGGTGAGCCGGACCCTAAGCCGAGGCCGAAAGGCGTAGGTGATGGAAACCAGGTAAAAATTCCTGGGCCACGTTGCGTGTGCGATGGGGTGACGCTGGCGAAAAGTCCTACACACTGACGGATGTGTGGCGAAACTCGTAGGGTGGGCCGCAGGCAAATCCACGGCCCTTTAACCCGAGGGGAATCGGGAAGAAGGCCTTCGGGCCGACCAACTGGATGGCATCGACAGCCAAGAAAAACCTCTAAGTTTAGCGTGACGTGTCCGTATCACAATCCGACACAGGTAGGCGAGGCGAATAGCCTCAGGCGCTCGAGATAACTTGGGTTAAGGAACTCGGCAATCTAGTCCCGTAACTTCGGAAGAAGGGACACCCCATTAGCGTGAATCCCCTGCGGGAGGAGCGTGAAGGGGTCGCAGAGAAATGGTCCAGTCGACTGTTTAGCAAAAACACAGCACTTTGCAAAGCCGCAAGGCGACGTATAAGGTGTGACGCCTGCCCAGTGCTGGACGGTTAAGAGGAGGGGTCAGCCGCAAGGCAAAGCTCTGAATCGAAGCCCCAGTAAACGGCGGCCGTAACTATAACGGTCCTAAGGTAGCGAAATTCCTTGTCGGGTAAGTTCCGACCCGCACGAATGGCGTAACGATCTGGACGCTGTCACAACCCAAGGCTCGGTGAAGTTGAGTTACCGGTGAAGACGCCGGTTACCCGCAGTTGGACGGAAAGACCCCGTGAACCTTTACTATAACTTGATAATGTCTTCCGATTAGGCATGTAGAGGATAGGTGGGAGGCTATGAAGCCGGAGCGCCAGCTTCGGTGGAGCCAACCTTGGAATACCACCCTTGCGTAATTGAAAGACTAACCGCGGCCCGTCTATCCGGGTCCGGGACATTGTCAGGCGGGTAGTTTGACTGGGGCGGTCGCCTCCAAAAATGTAACGGAGGCGTACGAAGGTACCCTCAGCACGGTCGGCAATCGTGCGTAGAGCGCATTGGTAGAAGGGTGCTTGACTGCGAGACAAACAAGTCGAGCAGGTGCGAAAGCAGGTCAAAGTGATCCGGCGGTTCCTTGTGGAAGGGCCGTCGCTCAACGGATAAAAGGTACTCTGGGGATAACAGGCTGATAGCGCCCAAGCGTCCACAGCGACGGCGCTGTTTGGCACCTCGATGTCGGCCCATCGCATCCTGGGGCTGTATTCGGTCCCAAGGGTTCGGCTGTTCGCCGATTAAAGCGGTACGCGAGCTGGGTTCAGAACGTCGTGAGACAGTTCGGTCCCTATCCGCTGCGGGCGAAGGAAAATTGAGAAGAGCTGTCCCTAGTACGAGAGGACCGGGATGGACGAACCGCTGGTCTGCCGGTTGTCCTGCCAAGGGCATCGCCGGGTAGCTACGTTCGGAATGGATAACCGCTGAAGGCATCTAAGCGGGAAGCCAACTTCAAGATAAGTTTTCCCTGTCGCAAGACACTAAAGACCCCCGGAAGACTACCGGGTTGATAGGCGGGAGATGTAAGCGCAGTAATGCGTTCAGTTGACCCGTACTAATAGGTCGTGAGGCTTATTGCTGTGAGTGCTTCGAAGCGCTCACTGGATACTCGATAAGCAGGTTACCAGTTTCTGGTTTTCAGTTCACAGTTTTCAGTTTACGGTTTCTAGCCCTCTAAACAAGGACGAACCGAAAACCGAAAACCGAAAACCAAAAACCATACGAAAACCACGATTCACTTCAGTTTTAGAGTTTTCCCGGTGGCCATGGCGCAGGGGCCACACCCGTTCCCATTCCGAACACGGAAGTTAAGCCCTGCTGCGGCGATGGTACTGCGCCTTTCTGGCGTGGGAGAGTAGCACGCTGCCGGGGAATTAATCATCAAGCCCCGTGAAGAGATTTCTCTTCACGGGGCATTTTCATTTTGCGCTATCCTCAAACGATAAGCCACTTAATCCACCGCCTAAACTAAATGCAGAATGATGAAAAACAGAATGATAGTCTTGAAACGGCTTGCAGGCAGAATCATCATGATTCTGCCCTCAATAATTCTGCCTGCGTTCCAATCATCTTTTTGAAATTATACCCGTACGGTTCCGCGTCAGCCGATTGAACCCGCACTTCCCACCGGCGTTTGCCAAAATGAAATGGGAATCGGCCGTTCCCAGGGCGTCGCCCTGGGCTGTTTTCTTTTGGCCCTTTCAGGGCGCGAGACAGTGGCTTTGGTGAATAACGCGGGTTAAGCCTTGACGAAGGCAGGTTGCGAAGCATCAAATTTTTTCCAGACGGCGCATGAAGAATTCTTCAACATGGTTTCTCAATTGAGCAGCAGCCAATTCAAGCGCGTGGCCGTGGCGATGAGCGGCGGGGTGGATAGTTCCATGGCCGCCGCGCTGTTGCTCGAACAGGGCTATGAAGTTTTTGGCGTCCACATGCACGTCAAAGACGCTGCGCCGGAAGCAAGCGAAGCCGCCGCGGATGCGCGCAAAGTGGCCGCGGCGCTTGGGATCGAGCTGCGCGAACTGGATTTGCGGCAAGAATTCCGCCGTCTGGTCATCGAGCCATTCATCGCCGCCTACCTCGCCGGACAGACGCCGAACCCTTGTGTCGGCTGCAACCGGGCAATCAAATTCGGACTGATGCTCGATAAAGCGCTTGCGTGGGGCGCCGATGCGCTGGCGACCGGACACTATGCGCGCGTGCAATTTGAAGGCGGACGCTGGACGTTGCGGCGCGCCACGTTTCGCGCCAAAGACCAAAGCTACTATCTCTCGCGCTTGCGTCAGGATCAATTGGCGCGTTTCCTGACGCCGCTGGGGCGCCTGACGAAGCCGGAAATTCGCCAGATGGCCCGTGACCGGCGCCTTCCCGTCGCCGAAAAAAGCGAAAGCCAGGATATCTGCTTTATCCCCGACAATGACTATAAAGCGTTCATTGAGGAGCGCTCCGCGAACCGGCTGCCGGGCGAAGGCGACATTGTCAGCCTGGAAGGAAAAATCCTTGGGCGGCACGGCGGCGCCTGGCGATTCACCATTGGCCAGCGTCAAGGGCTGGGCGTGTCCGCGCCACATCCGCTTTACGTCACGCAGATAGATATGGAACGCAATCGCGTCATCGTAGGTCCGCGCGAGGCCACCTTTTCTTCAGCCCTCGTCGCCGAAGACGTGAACTACGTCTCAATCCCGCCATTGGACAAGCCGTTGCGCTGCGAAGCCCAAATCCGATACCGACATGCCGCTGTTCCTGCGATGGCCGAACCCCTTGATCCCGATGGCGCCCGACTGCGCATCGTCTTTGACGAACCGCAATCCGCCATCACCCCCGGCCAGGCTGCCGCGCTCTATCAAGACGATTTGCTCCTGGCGGGAGGCTGGATCGCCGCTTAATCCAGGAACGAAGCATGGAGCGAGTTGAGCGGGGTGTTGCGCCCCAGGCGGGCGCGGTCGGGCGCGAAGGCGGGCGCCGCGGCCCACGCGAGAACGTCGCGCACGGTTTCGTCAAGATTATAATGGCGCCGCACGTATTCGCGTCCGCGCTGAAGCGATTCCGAAAGTCGCTCGGGATGTTCCGCCGCGTCAAGAATCGCCGAGGCCAGCGATTCGGCGTCGCCCATCTGGAAAGGGATCACGCCTCCCGCCGCAGCCAGGTCCTCGGTCACTTCGGTCATCAGCGACGTGATGACGGGCAAGCCGGCATGAAGCCATTGAATGACGCGGTTGCGGCTGCCGAAGACGCCTTCGAGCGTCCAGCGGTCCACGTTGAGCCCGGCCTGACACCCTGCGTGAATGGCGAGCACGGCCTCGTTCGGAACCCAGCCGTGCAGATCGCAGCGCTCGATCAATCCGCTTGCCGTCATGCGCGCGACGAAATCGTTATAAAGCCGTTCGCTATAGCCGGCCATGCCGCCACCCGTGACGCACAACCGGATGCGCTCGCAACGCCGCATGGCGCGCTGCAATCCGTCCGCAAGCGTCTCGATATCCATCCAAGTATTGAACGACCCGCCTAAACACAAGGTAAAGGGTTTTCGGTTTTCGGTTTTCGGTTTTCGGTTTTCGGTTTCTAGTTTTCGGTTTTCGGTTTCCGGTTTTCGGTTTCCGGATTGCAGATTGACGATTTCAGATTGTGAATCGTCATTCGTCAATCGTAAATCGTCAATCCCAGTTCGTGAATCGTGAATCGTCAATCGTAGATCGTCAATCCCAGTCCGTGAATCGTCATTCGTCAATCGTAAATCGTCAATTGTCTGGCTGTCGAGGTCAACGCCGCAGGGGATGCAGCAGGTCATCTTGTATCCAACCGTGTGGCGGTTGAGGCGGCCGACGAAGCCGAGTTGCCCCAAAACGGCGTCTTCATGCCGGCGCATCAGAACCGAGACGCGGTCGGCGCGCGCAAGGATGCGCGTCATCATCCGCCCGACGTGCAGCCGGTCGCGGTCGGCGATTGCGGGATTATGCTCCACTGCGTCGCGCGCCTGCAGCTCGGCCAGCGGATCGCCGAAGAAATCCGCCCACGAAGGGCATCCCGCCAAATCCGCCGCCAAGACGGCGATATGCGCGGGCATCACCGACCCCACGCCCAGCACCGCGTCCGGTCGCCAATCGTCCTGTTGCGCGATCAGCAGTTTCGGATCGCAGAAAAAATCCACCTTCAGCGCTTCGTAGGAAAATCCATCCTCCAGATGATGGCGGACAATCGGCGGAACCTCGAGGCGATAATCCGATTCATTGCGCAGCGCCATAAACCGCACGTCATGCCCCGCCCTGCGCAGCGGCTTCAAAAACTGCCAAGCCCGCAACCCCGGCCCCCGCGCCACGCGTTCGCGTTCGCAGGGAAGAGGGGAACAACCTAGCAGCAGCAATCGTGACATGACAAATCTCAGCCCTTATGCGGCGTAAATGATTGAAGCTCCCCGCAGTTGCGTAGCTCCACCTCTTCCAAAAAGCGCAACTTGCGCAACGGCTCAAGGTCTCGAAGCGATTTGCAACCCGAAATTTTCAGACGCCGTAACTGCGCAAGCTTTGCTAGTGGGGACACATCTTTGATGTCTCGCGAGCCTTCAATCCCAAGACAGGTCAATCCCCTCAAGCGTCCCAGCGGCCCCAAACCATCCTGAATCGCCTTGCACGGCCCAATCCATAAATCAACAAGACTGGTTGTCTCAAGCGGAGACAGGTCATCGAGAAAACGAGCGCCGGAAACATCCATTCGCCGCAGATGCTTCAAAGAGGCGAGCGGCGCGATGCTTTCGACATACCGGCATCCATACAAATCCAATTCACGCAATTCCTTCAATCCTGCCAGCGCATCGAGGTTGCGCAAAGCGCGGCACCAACTCAGATCCAAATACCGCAGACGCTTCATTCGGGCGAAAGGCTCGGCGTCTTGAAGTGAGCGCGAGAAATGCATTTGGAGGCGTTCGAGATTGGTGAAACCGCTCAGCGTTTCCAAGTCGCGGCGCGAACGATCATGGTCATAATAAAACTTCCTGAGTCCACAGAGCGCAGCCAGCGGTTGGATGCCTCTTCGGGATGCTCGAATTAATTCGATATCCAGCGACTCCAAATGCTTCAAGGAACTCAACGGCTCAAGGCTTTTTAATTGTGTGCCGGAAAGATTCAGATTGACGAGATCGCTCAATCCCGCCAGCGCATTGATATCGCAAAGGCTCCAACACTCGCGCAGGCTCAAGTCCTTCAAGCGGGTCAAACCCGCGAGAGGAGAGATGTCCTGCAGGTTCTCGTCGCGAAATCGCAAGTCTTCCATGTTTGTCAGCTTGGCGATTATATTGATCCATGCAGGATCGGATTTCACAACGCTCAGTTGCCGAAGATGCGAAAGCGCCGCCGCGGATTTGGGCGCGCGCAAACCATTGCCGAACAACACCGGCACGGTGGTATCCAGCTTGACCCAATTTGTTTTCGTATCGGCTCGCGCGCACAGCGGACGCCCGCCCATGCAAATCAAAATTTCATTGCCCGAACCCGAGCGCAGGCTGATCTCGGGCAACGACAGCGTCTCTATATCCAGGTCAATATAACAAGAAGCCCCGCCCGACTCGTAAATGCCAAAGGTTGGTTTTTCTCTTGATCGCAGTGGAATCGTTGCTTCGCGAGGCGACGGCGCCCAAGGCGAGAAGAGCTCAAATTCCTCATCATCAAAATAAACAGACAGCGCGCATTTCTTCATCCCGCTACGAAGCAGGCGCTCGGTCTCCGCCCACTGATCAGGCGCAAATGCAAATCGTATGCTTTTATTATGCATGGCAGGAACAGCGTACGAGGAATAATCAGACCATCTAAGGCCGGCCCAAACGGCGCACTTTATGTTTCGTTTTTATGGGTTCAGCGCTTGCCGTCGTTTCTTTGCCGTTCGGCCTTAGTCTCACGAAGTATGCGTGCGTCCTCTTGATGCTTTGGGCTGTTAATGCCGCTCTTGATGCGCAACAACGTATCGAAATCAATCCAGTTTGCCATTGTGTCGCCATACCGAGATTGAATCCTGCGATTCCAGCATTCGGCGAAATCCTCTCCTTCCACGCTGAGCAAAAAATCCACTCGCGACGGCGGAACGCCAATCATGGTCACCTCGGTCAGTTTATCCCATGATAGCAATAGCGGGCTGCCAAATATTGTCAGAGCCATATTCGCACGTTTGATGTTCTCCTCTGTTGGCTCCACCCACAAATCAATATCTTTCGTGTAGCGCGGTCTTGCATGAAAAAGAGGTTCCTTAAAAGAATCTGTGGGTCAATTTCGGTTCCGGTAGTTTGCCAAGCTTATGATAGAGCACAATTTCCAAGCATTTGAAGGTCGAAAATCCATAGCTATTTCTCATCGCGACTTTCGCCTTGTTGTTCAGCCCTT
>JAPLSP010000218.1 GCA_026398575.1 Candidatus Sumerlaeota bacterium
CGAAGCGCTGACGCGGATCGGCGGATTCCGCAACGACGGCGCGGGGCCGTATAAGGCGCTCGGCTTTGCGGGCTTGTTCGTCAATCGGGTGTCTTTCAACGGCAGCGGCTATCTGCGGCATGTATTCAGAAACGACACCAATGCGCTCAGGCAATACCTGGCCGGCCGCAATGGCAAACCGGGCGACTGCTTTTGCATCCGCATTCCGGCAGGGCCGCTTTGGGATACCTATGCGGGAAATCCGGAAGTCTATACGGGCAATCCTTTGCAGGAAATCATCACAGGCTATCCCGCCTTGTGCGTGGTCGGGTACAACGACCAGCAGAATTTCGGGAAAGGCGCCTTCAAAGCCATCGCGTGCAAGGGAGCGCAATGGGGCCTGCAAGGATACGTCTGGCTGAGCTATGATTTTGTGCGCCAGTTCGCGATCGAAGCCTGGCGGCTGACCGATTCCATCGGCTTCGTGGCGAAGGAAGTCACGCCGGAGCGGCCATGGGCGCCCAAAGGCCGCGACGGCAAACAGTGGCAGAACGCGGACTACACATTCCTCTATGTCGGCCCGGGCATTCCCCAAGTCACGACGGCGGGGATCACGATCGCGGGCAGCGGGCTCCAGGATACGTTGACGATTCAAAAAAATCGCGCCGCCGAATATATCGAAGACGTCCCGCTGATTGAATTCCAAACGGCCAGCCTGACGCCCATCAAGAAAATCTATATCAACGGCGTAACCGTCGGCATGCTGAACGTAACGACCTGCGGGCTGGACACGCTGACGTGCGTCAACAGCCACGTCCGCCAGATTGAAGCGTGGGCTCTCAACAAGGTCCAAATGTCGAACGCCATCAATTCCACATGGCGGCTGTTCGGCGCCGGCATCTCTTCAGCCGATCCCGGCGAAGTGAATAAATCCATCGCAACGACTTCGATCTCGCTCGTTGCGGCCTCGAGCACGTGGTCGCCAACGATCAAACTCTCGGGCGTCGGGATGAAGAATATTTATATGAACGATTTCAACGGCGCCGTGTCGCTTTCGATGAACTCGAAGATCGTCTCGCGATCCATGCGCGGACGCGCCGTCATTCCCGCTTACGCCAGCTATGGCGGTTTATCGGGCGATCTGCGCGTCGGGAGCATCAGGAAACTGGACATCACGGGCGGGGGAATCAAAAGCAATATTCAAGGCATGGCCCAGCAGAGCGGCGCTTCAATCCAGGCGCTAACCAAGTCAATGCCGTTGACCAGCGCTTATACTTATGTGGATGGAACCGTCTTCAGGAATTCATTGACCCTGAACGCCGATATCACCGCGACCATTTACACGAGCAACACGATAGGCTCGATCGCCGCTTCCGGCGGCAATATCTCGCTTTATTCCCTGGCCGCCGGCTCCATCGGGTCGGTGCGCGCGCTGCATCGAAATGGCCATGGCGGAACACTGTCGGGCGTGCTGGTTTCCGGCTTGAGTGGCGTCGGCTCGATGAACGGTCTGTCAAGCGCGGCCTCTGCCGCCGCCCTGAGCATCGGCCCGCAGGATATCGGCGAAGTTTATGGCGATATAGCCGTGAACGTGACACTGGCCGCCGGCGCGGCGCCTTATTTGAACAGTCCCATCCCGATGGTGGCGCCTTCGTGCGCGGGCGCCCTTCATACCGTCGGCTCTTCCGAGCCCTATCTCGAGGCCCCCTATGGCGGCATTCCCCTGCCGAGCATTGCCGGCATAGGATGGTGGAACACCCTGGCGGCGGCGCCGAAAATTGTCTGGCCGCAGACCAGTTTCGTTCAGGGGGTTTGCGAGCAGAAATATGTCATAGACGTGACGAACGGCGAATATGGCCAAACTCCGCCGAATGACGCCTTTGCCGCCGCCATCAATGTCACTGGCCTGGCCATCGTCAACGGCGCCACGCGCTTCGCAACCATGGAAGCAGGCGAGCCGGCGGCCAATTTGTCCTCCACGCTGCAGACCGCTTCGGTATGGTACAAGTGGACGGCGCCGACTTCCAGCAGCATCAACTTCGAGATCATCAAGCCGTTCACATTTTATCCCCGCACGCTCGCGGCTTACGCGGGAGATGCGCTGGCAAACCTGACGCTGAAGGTCTCCACCACCGCCACCACTTTGAACAAGGCAACCAAGATCACCTTCGCTCCCACCGCCGGCCAGACGTATTATATCGCCGTCTGCGCTCTCACGACGCGTCAGGGCGATTTCCAGATGACGATTTACTAAAAAAATCAAATTATCGGCTGGACAATAAACGTCCCCGTTTGCTACAAATGTTTGCGCTTTTAATCTAATACCCAGCTTGGCAATAGGCTCCTCGAGGGTGAGGAATACTCCCTAGATGAGATATTTTATTTTTTTGTGTTTATTGTCCCTTGGCGCCGGATGCGCCGCGCTGCCTCATGGTAAAGAGACGCGCGAGGCGGAAGCATTGCCCTTTTCCATCGCGATCGCTTTCAAGCAGCAAGACTGCAAGCCGGGCGAGGCGGTCTTGTGCGAGGTGACCCTGCGCAATGACTCTGCCGCCACACAAGTCTGCGTCATGCTCGACCACGGCACGATGCAGTTCTATTTCTATCCCCGGACAGTGAAAGGCCTGAACGAACAGCGCGTGAGCGAACCGGTCTTCTCGGAAAAAGAGGAAACCGGCAAGCGATACAGCATCGGCGCCGGCGAGGAATTCACGCGGACCTTCGTGTTCACCCAGTTGACCTTCGAGCGCGGGCCTTGGATGCTCTACGGCGTCTATTCAATGCACAGCGGCAAGAACCCCGATCTGATGCGGCGCGCGTATGCCAAGGCCGCCGCCTTTACCGTCAAAGACGAACCCGTGGCGTTCCATCGCTACCTCAACGGCTTGATCACGAAAGAAGAAGCGATCCGTCTGGCCGGGGAGTGGACGCGGTTCAAGGCGGATTCCTCCGAGGCCAAGCTGATCGTGGACGAAGCGGGGTTCGACAAGTGGTGGATCAATCTGCGCGGCCAGGACGGCCAGGGCGCGCCCGTGGTGAAGTCCTGTTTCATCAATCCCTACCTGGGAGCGTTCTGGAAGGAAGCCAAGCCCTTCTCAAAGGATCAGCCGGAAAAAATCCTTCCGCCCAATTCCAAAGTCGTGGAGCAGTTGCGCGAAAAAAAGCGGAACGCCATCAGCGCGGAAAGCGCTAAAGATGGAACCAGCGGCGCCGTCAGGAAACCGGGCATGGTCCCGCCGGCGCTTCCGAGCGATAAAAGCCAGAAATAACATTTTAGAAAGGGGATTGGACAATGGCAAGAGTCGTAGCGATGACGGGGGCGTTCATGGCGTTATGCCTGATGGCCCTGGGTCAGGGAAAAGCGGCTGTCCCTGCGCCTGAAGCCGGCAAAGACAACGTGGTAAAGATCCTGCGCACCAGCAACAAGGGTCAGACCAGCCGCTTTGTGTGCGAGGCTTATGAATTCAAGAAAATCAACCCCTTCGACGTGGTCAATTACTTCTGGGCGATGACGAGCCGCGAAGAGGGAGGCATTTACTCCTTTGCAAATCCAGACGGCAAAAGCGGCTTGATCACCGTGATCTGCCCGGAATATCAGCTCGAATCCATGCGCCGCCTGGCCAAGGAGCTGGACCGCGAGGATATGAATTCCTCCCCGGGCACGGCCTATACCTACTATCGGATGCGCTATCGCAACATCGCTGACCCCAATTTCATGAAGGTATTGGGATACTACGCAGGTTCTTCCGCGTTGTTGGTGAATGACGTGGAAACCAATTCCATCCACTTCCAAGACGCCCCGGTGGGATCGGAGAGCCTCGCCAAAACACTGAAAGAGGAACTGGACCAGCCGCTGACGCAGGTCGAGGTGGCGGTGAAGATCTATGAAGTGGCCGTCAGCAGCGACGGCGCCATGGGTCTGGACTTCGAGGCGTGGAAGAATGGCCCGGGCAAGGTCTTGTATCAACTGGCCAACAAAGCGCGGCATATCGCCTACACGCGCAGCGACGGCTCGATCAGCGCCAACACGAACGCGCAGGGTTTTTACCTGGACTATCCGACGGCGTTTTTCGATTTTCTGACTGAAAAAGGAAAAGCAAAAATCCTGTCCAGCGTCAAAGTCATGGCGATGAACAAGGCGCAGGCGCAGGTCGTGGCGGGCGACCGCATCCTGTTCTATCAGGAAACCGAAATCAACACGCTGAACCCGGCCACGGGCGCAGTGGCGGCGGATCGCGAAGTCAAGGGAACGCTGGCGGCCGCCGACACGGGCGTGACGCTGGGCGTGACGCCGACGGTGGGCGAAAAAACGATCAACCTGGATTTGAATCTGGCGATCACGAACGTGCTCGGCTATGACGCCTCGGGCGCGCCGGTCCTGGGCAGGCGCAATCTGACCAACTCGACCGCGGTGGCCAGCGGCGACGAAATCGTCTTTGGAGGCTTGGCGCGCAAGCGGAATCTGGGAATGACCCGCAAGATTCCAGTACTGGGCTCGTTGCCGGTCATTGGCTATCTGGTCGGAGGCGAACAGGCGATCATGCGCGACACGCTGATCATCACCACGGTCAGCCCCCGCCTTGTGGAAAAGAGCGACAATACAGGGCCGGATGACAAGCTGATCGAGTGCAAAGCCAAGGGCGAGGCGGTGGTTGTGTTGCCGTGACGGGGCAGTCGTGGCCGGAAACATCCAGATGCGAATAAATCTCATACATAAAGGGAGAAAAACAATGAACGGAAGATGGACGCAAATCATGGCGATGACGGCGCTGGCGGCTGCATTGGCCTGCGGGGCGTATGGCTATGTGACCAATGATTTCGCCGCGGGAGTCAACAACGTTACGGACACGAGTCCGGACACGGCCGCGAGCCATATCAACGATTATTTTTATCAGGAAGAGCAGGTGAACATCAATCCTGACAGCGGGATCGTGCGCGTGTTGCGGACCGACCAGAAGGCGCTCGTGAATGACTTTGTGACGGAGTTTATCCCGCTGAAGAAAGCCAGCGCGCGCGAACTGCGCGGCCTGGCGCGAACCATCTGCCGCAAGGAGGGCGGAGACGCGGACGTCTGCCTTCTGAAAAAAGACCCCAAACAATTCAACGGCATGGTGGTGGTGTGTCCGGCGTTCCAGCTGCCGTATATCCGCAAAACGCTCGAGGCGCTGGATCAAGAATGGGTCAGCGAGAAAGTCACAGGCTCCTGGACGTACTACTACAAGGCCAAACACCGCGACATTCAAACAGTGGAGCGGATCACCCGCTTCTACGCGACGCCCGATCGCGTGGATGATATTGACCTG
>JAPLSP010000104.1 GCA_026398575.1 Candidatus Sumerlaeota bacterium
GTCAGCTGCAGCAGGTAGTGCTCGGTGATTTGTTCCGTCATGAGACGGACATTACATAAAGGCCTCACGTCACAATAGTTAAATTTTCGGGTTTATGAAAATTATTTTCATCACCTACTTCAGGCGGCTAAAGGCATACCAAAATCGGCTCTTTCGTCGAGGTTCGCTTTGCCGCCGGCAAGCCGGGCCCCAAGAAGCTGACCCTTTACGCCACGAAGGCGGTTGATTATGGCATTGTGAATTTCAGCGTCAACGGCAAGAAGAGCGGAAAAGAATTCGACGGCTATGATCCGAAGGTCGTTTCATCCGGGCCGATCGAATTGGGTGTTTTCGAGCCAAAGGACGGCAAGTTCATTCTGCGCGAAGAAGTGATCGGCGCCAATTCATCTTCGCGGGGAGCGAAATACTTCGCAGGTTTGGACTGCGTGGTTGTGTCCGAGCCGTGATTCCATCCGTCCTGTCGAGAAAAAAACTTGAGATTTGGTAAAATTTGCGCTTGATCTCCATATTTTTGTAGCTTTATCATAGATGACTGTTTCATTAAGTTCTCGGAAATCAAACGTTCGCAATTTCGCAAGACCTAGCCATGTGTGTGGATAGGGTTAGACTTTATAAAAAGGAAGCAGCCATGAATTCCAATGCTATCATGGTCAGTTCCCGTCTTGGAAATTCCAAGACAACGAAAACCGAAGCGGGTTCATACGCCAATCTTCTTCCGGCTCTGAACGTCTTAAAGAAATGGAGGGGACTGCTGTCATTGTTTGCGCTGGCTCTATGGGTCTCGATGGCTGCCTCAGCCCCGGCGCAAACTCTGGTGGATGGCCAGGGATACACCTGGGATTTTTATTATTGGAGCGGGCGCCTCTATTACGGCTCCAATCATGCTTATGATTATGCTTTTTATTTAACTGCGGATGGGGGGGGATTCTCATCTCCAAGTCCGTACACGACCGAGCTCGATGGGCGGCAATTCGTGTGGGGACCGGCAACCATGGGCGGCAATCAGCTGAAGGTTACCCGAAAGGCTTATGTTTCCCCCTTGGACCATTTCGTCCGATATCTGGAGATTATAGAGAATCCTTATGATGTGGATATAGCTACTTACTTATATGTGGAGGGAAATCTTGGGTCCGATGTCAATACGAGCATCACACTGAGTTCCAGCGGGGATCAATTTGTGAATCCCACGGATCAGTGGTACTGCTCGGAGGATCCGACGGATTTTTATAGCTCGCCCAGTTTGAATTCGAACTGGTGGGGGAATGGTGGATATTTAGCGCCGAACGGGGAGTCGCTGAACCCGGGTTGGAGCTATTTTTATACTCAATTCAATTTTACGATTCCGGCGCATTCCACCCGCGTTTTCATGCATTTCCAAGGCCAGAACTTGAACGCGGCGGCTGCTGCCGCCAACGCGAATTTCCTTCAGGCATTGCCGCCGGCGGCGCTCGTTGGAATCAATGGAACCGAGTGGGGTTCGATGGCCAATTGGCCCAAAGATTTGGCGACGCAGAATCTGAATGAGGGATTTTTTGCCACTGGACCCGCAGGCGGTCCTTTCACCCCCGCGTCAAAGGACTATGGAATCACCAACCAGACGGGCCTTGCGACCACGTGGACGGCCCAGGCAGGCGCCAGCTGGCTGAGCCTGAATTCCAATAGCGGAACGCTGCTTGCCGGCGCCTCGACAACGCTGACAGTCAGCATCAATACCAATGCCAATGCTCTCGCGGTCGGCGATTATGACGCGGCGGTCACGATCACGTGCGGCCGGACGGGAATGGCCCAGCTTATCCCCGTGCATCTCAAGGTTTATGAGTGGATGCAGGTGACGCCTGCGACCAATTCGCAGCTCCAGGGGATCATGGGCGGTCCTTTCTCTCCCAATTGCGTCAGCTATACGATCAAGAACAGGGGAACCAGCCAGATCAGCTGGAGCGCAACCCGAGGGCAAACGTGGCTTCAGGCGCCGAGTCCTTCCGGCGGCTTGCTGGCGGCGGGTGCGGAGACGGCGGTGAATTTCTGCCTCGACGCCACGGCGGACAATCTGACGCCGCGCGTAACCACCAGTGTGCTGACGTTCCAGAACAACACCCGCGTTTCGGAAGCGACCAGCCGCGTGCTGCAATTGACGGTCATCGGTGTTGTTTATGTGGACCAAAATGCGACGGGGTTGGGCGATGGGAGCACCTGGGATAACGCATACGTGACGCTGCAAGATGCGATCACAACGGCGGCCTCGCAAGGCAAATGGGTGTGGGTAGCGGCCGGCGAATATACCGGCCCCTTCACGCTGTCTTCCAACGTTCACGTTTACGGAGGCTTCACCGGCACGGCAGGCTCGCGTGAAACGCGTCTGTCGCAGCGCAACTGGAACACCAACGTAACGACCTTGCGTGGCGGCAGCAGCGTTGTGACAATGAGTTCGCTGGTGAATAGCGCCATAGACGGCTTTACGATCACGGGCGGCTCCGGCGGGAGCTATGGCGGCGGTCTCTATATCAGCTATTGCAATAATACGAACGCCCTTGCCAATTGCCGCATCATCCAAAACACCACGGAGGATTATGGCGGAGGCGTTTATCTGTACAGTTCCGCGCTTCCAATAGATAATTGCTTCATTGCCGGCAACATCACCAATTACTATTATAGCAATTACGGCGGCGGGCTTTATGGCGCGTATTCGAGTTCGCGGGTGACCAGCTGTGTGATTGTTGATAACTTCTGCAATGCCAGCTATTACGGCTATGGCGGCGGTCTCTATCTTAGCAGCTGCGGCAGCATGCAGTTCCGCTCCTGCGTCATCAGCGGGAACAAAACCTGGGTCAACTATTATGGCTCGTACGGCGGCGGCATCTATCTGTCTTCCTCAAACAGTTATTTTGAAAACTGCCTTATTACGGGCAATCTTGCCAATGGAGGCAATTACTATAATGCCTATTGTTATGGCGGCGGCGTTTACTGCAATAGTTCTTCTCCCTCGTTTGTCAATTGCACGATTGCAGGCAATTCGAGCATTTCCAATTACGGCGTGGCAAATTCACTGAGCGGCGGCATATATGTGTACAGCAGCAGCAATCCCCGGCTGGTAAATACGATACTGGATGACAATAATCGTTTCGCCATATACGAAGCCTCGGCCAATGCCTCTCCAACCAGCCTGACGCATAGCTGTTTCGGGCTGGGCAACGCGGATGGCGATTATTACAAATACTCCGGCAGTCTTACACTGACGGGCGCCAACGCGATCAATATGAATGTGCCCAACGCCACTGCGAACGTGGGCGGAGACATCAGCTTCATCATGGGCGCTTCTTCCTCCTGGACCAATTCCACTTATGACAGCGGCACGGGAAGAACGACGCTGAGCGACTCCACGAATCCTTTCACAGCCGGCGCCCTGGCCGGGAAGATGATCGTTGGCAATACAGCGAATCGCAAACAGTATTACATCATTTCCAACACGGCCAATTCGATTGAAGTTTTTGGCGATGCCTCCGCCGCCGTCCCGACGGCCTCCGTTTATCGGTTGGCGGATTATCATTTGCAGAACGGCTCGGCGGCCTTGGATCGCGCGGACGCTGCGCTCGCGCCTTCGACGGATCTCGAGGGCGCCGCGCGGCCCGGAAGCGATGCCAAGGTGGATATTGGCGCTTACGAGGCGCTCGCAAGCTATGTCCCGCCGACGGATACGCAGGCGCCGGTTTCCCAGGCTCTGACGTTGCCGTCCGTTCAATCGAATGCGATATTCTCTGTTCCCTTTGCGGCTTCGGACGCCGAAAGCGGCGTGAAAGACGTCTGGCTGATGTCTCGCAAAGACGGCGGCGCCTGGACAACGTACACGCTGGCGACGCAATCGCCCATCAGTTTTGACACTTCGATCAGTGGTGATGGCCGTTATGAATTCTTCACGGTCGCGCGCGACAACGTCTTGAACATCGAATCCAAGACGCCGAGGGTCGAAGCCGTGACGGTCGTCGCCGCCAATTTCAGCGGCACGAAAGCCTATGTGGACCTCAACGCCACCGGCAGCGAATTGGGAACTTCCTGGGCCAACGCCTACCGCAAAATTCAAACGGGCATTGAAGTGGCCGCGGCCAAAGGCGCGGGACAAGTCTGGGTGGCCGATGGCGCGTATTTTGAAGTCATTACCATGAAGAACGGCGTCGCCGTCTATGGCGGATTCCAGGGCGCTCCTGTCAATGAAACGCTGCTGACCCAGCGCAATCCGTATTCTAATCCGGCGGTCATAGACGGCTCGAAAGCCGCCAACGGCGCCCCGGCCACGCACGTCGTGACCTTCTCGAATGTGACGACCGCCGCGCTCAATGGATTCATCGTCACGGGCGGCGTGACCACGACCGGCGCGACGGGCAATTATGGCGCGGGCGTGTATTGCTCGAACCTCGATAGCGGCAACGAAATCGCCTACTGCAAGCTGGTGGGCAATGACGCCACCGTCAACAACGGCTACGGCGGCGGCCTTTATCTCACCGCCGCGTCGCCCGCCATCCGCGACTGCTTCATCAGCGGCAATATTGCCTACTACGCCGGCGGCGGCGTCTATATCGCCGACAGCTCGAATCCCCGCTTCGAGAATACCATCATCAGCGGCAACTCCCTGTCATATTATTATTCTTATGGCGGCGGCGTTTATGTATATAATAGCTCGCCCAATTTCATCAACTGCGTGATCAGCTCGAATTACACCTACTCACCATATTATGGCTATGGCACTGTGTTTCTTGACAGTTCAGCCGCGCCCGGTTTCGTCAATTGCGTCTTTGAAGGCAATAACCCCCGCGCCATTTATGAGTATAACAGCGTTCCGACGACGGTTTCGCACTGCCTGTTTTACAGCAACTCCAACGCCGACTATCGTTCGAATACCTTTGGTGATTTGAACGGCGCCAACAATATCAATATGAATGTTCCACAAGCGTGGAACAACGTGGACGGCAATCCCTCCTTCCTGAATGGCGACAGCGGAACCTGGACCAATACCCCGATCTATGACCCGATAACCAATCGCACGACATTGTTCGATACAGCGAAAAACTTTGCGGATAATGCCTTGAAAGGCCTGCTGCTCAATCCGAATAACTCGCAATACCGGCAGGCCCTGATCCTCTCGAACACCTCGGCGACCATCGAAGTGGCGGACAATTGCACGGGATTTGTTTCGAGCGGGATCGGCTACCGAATCTTGGACTATCATCTGACCGATGGGTCGGCGGCGCTGGATCGCGGCTATGTAGCAGCGGCGGCGCCGAACGATTTTGACTGGCCGCCGGACGCGCGTCCGGGGACGGACGGCTTGGTGGACATTGGCGCGGATGAAGCGCAGCCCAGCTTCACGCCTGCCGCGGATGTTACCTCGCCCGTGTCGCGAGTTCAGAATCTCCCGACGGAAGTCTATACCGCGCAATTTGGCGTGCCGTTTGTCGCGTCCGACTCAGGAAGCCACGTCAAATACGTGGAGCTGTGGTATCAGCGCGAAAGCGGCGCGTGGACCCAATGGCCGGGGACTTATGCCAACAGCCCGATTTCATTCAATTCGGCGATTACGGGTGGCAGCGGCCGCTATCGGTTCTTCACAATCGCCACGGACAATGCGAATAACGTCGAGGACATGAAAGCGGTTGCGGATGATGATACGCTGGTCATATCAACCTTCGCGGGATCATGCGTGTATGTGGATAAGGATGCGACGGGCGAGGAACTCGGAACCGACTGGACCAATGCGCTGCGAAGCATCAATACCGGCTTGCGCGTGGCTGCCAACTACTCGGTCACGCAGGTTTGGGTCAAGCAAGGCGTGTATAATGAAAATGTCGTGATGCAGAGCAATGTCGCGCTGTATGGAAGCTTCGTGGGAACCGAGCTCTTTGCATCCCAGCGCGCTTATAAGGCCATGGAATTCAAGCCTGCCGGGACGGTGATTGTCGGCCCCGGCTCTGTTGCGGCGGTTGCATTCAACCAGACAACCACAACCACTCTGGATGGCTTTACCTTGCGGAGAACGGGCGGCAGCGGGTCGGGTGGCGGCGCTTATTTCTCCCAGGCCAATGCCAGCAACAGCATCATCAACTGCGCATTTACCGGCAGCAACGTCTATTATGGCGGCGGCATTTACATGGATTCCTCCGCGCCGCTCATCAAAGATTGCGTGATTGCGGCCAACTATGCCAACGATTATGGCGGCGCATTCTATATCTCTTATAGCCAGCCGGTTTTGGATCATTGCCACATCGCCAGCAATAGATCCTATTCTCACGGCGGCGCAATCTACGCCTATAATTCAACCATCTCGATGAATCGCTGCACGATCATTGGCAACCAAACCACCTATGGCAATGGGGGCGCCATCTATAACAATTATTGCAACCTCACTGCCGTCAACTGCTTCTTTGACGGCAATGAATCGGGTTATCATGGCGGCGCGATCTTTAGCTATGGAGACTATTATGGGAATTGGGGCAAGGTCAATCTCGTCAACTGCCTCCTGCGCAACAATGTCGTGCTGAATGGCGGCTATTATGGCGGTATTTATCTCAACTATTACGCTAACTTGAGCGCGATCAACACGATCTTCACCGGTAACACGCGCGGCGCCATCTATGAAAGCGACAATACCACAACGCCATCGGCGGTCATGAACTGCTGCTTCTTCAACAACCCCGACGGAGACTACTACGACTTTTATGATGGAACCCTGGTCGGAGCGGCGCGCATCAATGGATCGTTCCCCGGCGCCACGGGCAACGTGGATGGCGATCCGATGCTGCGGCTGAGCGATTCGGGCGTTTGGGACGGCGCGCCGGTTTATGACGCTGCCAACTACCAGACGGCGCTGACGGACTCTACCGCCTCATTCCCGCCCGGCGTTTTGGTGGGTCGGAATATCTGTCCCAATACTTCCAGCCGCCGCGAAGCGCTCATTACCTCCAATACCGGCACGGTGATTTATGTCGCCGGCGACTGGACCGGCGCCGCGCCGCAAGGATCGGTTTACACCTTTGTGAGCTATCGCACCGTCAGCGGCTCATCATGCATTGACCGCGGCACGAGCAATTCCGCGCCGTCGGTGGATATTGACAATAACCCGCGTCCGGTGGACGTCCCGAACGTCGGCGCGACCGGCGCGGCTTATTCCTATGACATCGGCGTTTATGAAGCGCCCGTGTCGGCGATTGACGCCCTGTCCATTGTTCCCAGCCTCAGCTTCGATGCCGCCGGGCCTCCGGGAGGTCCGTTTGCTCCGTCTTCGCGGCAATATACGCTCAAGAATATCGGCGGAGCGGCGTTGAATTGGCAGGCAAGCGTGGACGCGCCGTGGCTCGCTGTTTCGCCCGCTTCGGGTAATTTGGGCGCCGGCGTTGTCACGACGGTGACGTTGGCGCTCAACGGCCAGGCCGCGCTGCTGACGACGCAATCCATCTATAGCGCCGCGGCGACCTTTATCAACTTGTCTTCCGGCGCGCAGCAGCAGCGTCTTGCGACCTTGCATGTTTTTGTGGATCACTTCACGGAATATTTCTCCAACAGCGACAACGATCTGGATAACACGCAGATCACGTTCACGCCGGATGGCTCGGCCAACTTCTATAACGTCTGCGCCAAGCCCGTGGATGCATTCCCGGTGGATCCGGCCAGCGGCGTCTCGCTCGGCATGACCGGCTATGATACTTATGCCCAGGTGGACGTGCCGACGACGCTGGCGGTCTCCTTGTATGGCACGTCCTATACGACGCTCTACGTCGGCAGCAACGGATATATTACTTTCAATTCCGGGGACACCTACTGGTCTCCCAGCTTTGCTTCGCATTTCAACCAACCCCGCATTTCGGGTTTGTACTATGAATTCGGCATCGGCTCAGCGGATCAGATTGTGTGGAACGAGCTGCCCGACCGCGTGGTTGTGACCTATCAGAATCTGGGCGGGAACACCAGTTACCAGATCGAGATGTTCACGACGGGAACCTTGGCCGGCACGATCCGTCTGACGTATCTGGGCATTGGAATCTCGGGCGGTTTGGCGGGTCTTTCGGATGGTCATGGAACGCCGGCGGGCTTCGTCGAGAGCGATCTGACCGCTTATGTTTGCCAGACCGGCTCGGTGGCTTTCGACAAGCCGATCTACAACTGCTCGAGCGACATGGCAATCGAGCTGGCGGACGCGGGGCTGGCCGGCGCGCTTTACTACACGTTGACGGTCACCGCGCAAAGCGGCGATTCGGAGCTGGTCGAGCTGGCGGAACTCCCGATCAACTCCGGCAGTTTCTACGGGACACTGCAACTATCCGGCGGCGTGCGCGTGCCGGGCGATGGCGTCTTGGAAGTCGTCAATGGCGATACGATCAGCGCGGTTTATCATGACGCTCTGACCGGTTTGGGCGGCTCGGCCAACGTGACGGCCATTGCGCATACGGATTGCCATGCGCCGCAAGTCAGCAATGTGCAGGTGACGAATCTGTATTCGAACCAAGCCACGGTTACCTTCGATCTGGACGAGAAGGCGTCGGCGGTTTACGTCTATTATTATTATAATTCGTGCTATCGCTACTGGTCCGCCAGCGGCGATGCGGCCACGACGCATCAAGCGATTGTCCTGAACCTTTACTACGCCCAGACGACGTATTACTTTAGCATTGAAACCCATGACGCCAATGGCAACGTCGGCGTGTTCGACAACGGCGGCGTGTGCTATACCCTCACAGCGCCGGCGCGGGCCGATTATTTCACGGAATGGTTCTCCGGCAGCAATGACCTGAGCAATCAAACGCTGCTCTTCACGCCGGATGGATCGAACAATTTCTACGCGATCTGCCGCAATGCAACCAGCGCCTTCCCGACCGATCCGGCCGGCGGCGTTGACCTTGGGCTCGTGGGTAACGACTTCACGTCGGTCACGCTGACGGGCGGCAAGACCGTCTCGCTCTATGGCATGACGACGAGTGTGCTGTATATCGGCGCGAACGGGTACATCACGTTTGGCGCGGGCGATATTGAGTATACCCCCTCACCCACGAATCACTTCGACCTGCCGCGTATTTCGGGCCTGTTCGAGGGGCTGGCGCCCACGACCGGCGCGTTGACCTTCAAGCAGTTTGCCGACCGCGCCGTGGTGACGTGGAACGGCGTGCCGCGCTGGGGCTTCAGCGATTCCAACAGCTTCCAGATCGAGCTCTATTACGACGGCACGATCACTATCACGCAGCTGGCGGTATCCAACAATGCGAGCGTGCTGTGCGGCTTGTCGCGCGGACAGGGCGTGCCGCCCGACTTCATCAACAGCAACCTGTCGGGCTATGGCTCGTGCAGCCGCGGCACGATCTTCTTTGACAAGTCCGTCTATTCGGGCAATGACACGGTCCACATCCGTGTGACCGATTCCGACCTGAAGGGGATCGTCCGTCTGCTGATCGGCGTCGCGACCAGCGGCGGAGATTCCGAAGTCGTGCAGTTGATCGAGACGCCCGCGAACTCCGGCGTCTTCATCCGCCAGATGCCCACGCAGGTCTCGACGGTTGTGACCAGCGATCTGACGCTGCAAGTGGCGGATGGCCAGACGATCACGGCCACTTACAACGACGCCGACGACGGCACAGGCAGTCCGCGCGTGGTCCAGGCCACGGCGCTGGTGGACGCGCGGGCGCCCGTCATTTCGAGCGTCACGATCACCGGCGTTTACTCGAACCAGGCGATCGTGAATTTCAGCACGGATGAGCAAAGCGCCACGCAGATTCGCTACGGGCTGGCGTGCGGCTCGCTGACTCAGACCAAGGCCGGCGCCGCCGGAACGACGCAGCAGGCCATCCTCCTGAACAGCCTGACGCCGGGCACGCAATATTTCTTCACGGTCGTGGCCACCGATCCTTATGGCAACGGCGTGGAGGATGATAACCACGGCGCGTGCTATTCCTTCCAGACGCCGGCGACGATCAACTATTACACCGAGTGGTTCAACAGCTATGATTTCGACCTGTCCGATTCCATCCTGACGTTCATGCCCGACGGCTCGGCCAGCTTCTATCAGGTTTGCCGCAGTCCGATTACGGAGTTCGCCGTGGATCCGACGAGCGCCACGCCGATTTCGCTGGCCAACGATGACTCGGCTCTCATCACCCTGAGCACGGGGACGTCCGTGCTGCTGTATGGACAGGCCTATAACTCGTTCTACATCGGCAGCAACGGCTACATCACCTTTACGGCGCCCGATACGCAGAGCGCGCCGTCGTACGGCAATCATTTCAACGCGCCGCGTGTCTCGGCGCTGTTCACGAATCTGAATCCCGAAACGGGCGGCGTGATTTCGTGGCAGGAACTGCCCGATCGCGCGGTGGTGACGTTCAGCGGCGTGCCCACCTATTATTGGGATCCGAACAGCTTCCAGATCGAGTTGTTCTTCAACGGCGCCATCCGCATCACCTATCTGACGATGAGCACTCAAAACGGCATCGTCGGCTTGTCGCAGGGCCAGGGCCTTGCGCCGGACTTCGTCGAAAGCAACCTGGGCGCCGCCGCGGATTGCGGCGTCGGCATCCTCCAATTCAATTCCGATCTCTATAACTGCAGCGACATCGTTGGCGTTCAATTGACGGACGTGGATCAAGTCGGCCAGGGCATCACCACGGTCACCGTCACCAATACGGTATCCGACACCGAAACCCTGACGTTGGTCGAAACGCCGGCCGGATCGGGCCAGTTCAGCGGCTATGTCAACACCTCCGGAGCGGCGGCGGTCGTGGGCGATCACATCCTGGAAGTGGCGGACGGCCAGACCATTCGCGTTCAGTACATGGACACGCAGCTGGGTACCACGGCCACCCAAATCCGCACGGATACGGCGCAGATAGACTGCGCGCCTCCGATCATCAGCGGCGTCACGCTCGCGCAGCGCGTGATTACCGAGGCCACCATCGCCTTTGACTTGAATGAGGCGGATCCGGCTGAAATCCGCTACGGGACCGATTGCAGTTCGACGATCATGATCCTGGCGGTCAATGGCGCTTCGACGCATCGCCAGGGGCGCTTGACGAGTCTGCTGCCGGCGACGACCTATTACTACAAGGTCGCCGCGACCGACGCGGCCGGCAATGTGGCGGTGGATGACAATGGCGGCATGTGCTACAGCTTCACGACGTATGATTGGCCCGATGTGACGGTCAGCGCCCTGACGCCTTTGCCTGCAACCCTGAATATCGGCGAGCAGCTCAGCGTCAGCTGGACCGTCCATAATGCGCTCAGCGGGCCGGCTTTGGGCGTCTGGACGGACAAGATTTATCTATCCGCCGACGATCAACCAGGCGGCGATATCGCTCTGGCCGATGGCGAGCGGTTGCGCGCCAGCGAATTGGCGCCGGGCGGCGACTACTCAGCCGTGGTCAACGTGCAGATTCCGGCGGTGGCGCCGGGCGACTACTTTATTGTCGCCAAGGCCGATGTCAACGGCGAGTTGACGGAGAAGGATGACAACAACAATACGCGCGTGGCCGGGCCGATCCATATCAATGCGCAGAACCTGGTGGCCAGCGATATCGCAGCGGTTACGGGCGCTTATACGCGCCAGCGCGTGGACGTCAGCTGGAAAGTGGCCAACCACGGAACGGTCGGCGTCTTGCGCGACTGGGAAGATGGCGTTTACCTGTCGGCCGACGGCCAGTTTAACGGCGGCGACCCGCTGATCGGGCAGATGACGCGTCCGTCGGTTCTCCTGCCGGGCAATGACTATACGAATAACACTTCCGTCGTCATCCCGGGCGTTGCCGAGGGCGACTATTGGCTCATGGCCAAGGCTGACATTGCCAATGTAATCATGGAGAGCGATGAAACGGATAATGTCACGTCCATGGTCGTTCATGTTTCGCGGCCGAATCTGGCGATCCTGACGGCGACCGCTCCCTCCGCCGCGGGCACAGGGGCCAACATTCAGGTCACATGGCAGGTTTCCAACCCGAGTCTCTATCCGGCGGTGGCGCCATGGACGGATAAAATCTATCTGTCGGACTATATGACCACCACGCCGGACGTTCTGCTTGGCTCGATTCCGCATGCGGATACTTTGGGGGTGGGCGGCGACTATACGAGTTCGGCCAGCCTGCAGATTCCCGGCACGGTCGTCGAAGGGAACTACTTCGTCCTGGTCGTAGCCAATGGAGATGGCGGACTGCCGGAAACAACCCTGGCGGACAATGCCACCTCCAGCGGCTGGATCGCCATTACGCGCCCGAATCTGCTGGTCACGGATGTTCAAAAACCTGATGTGGGATACACCGCACGGCAGTCTCTGATCAGCTGGACGGTCAAGTGCGATTCCACCGTGGCCGCCGTCGGGGATTGGGTGGACAAGATTTACCTGTCGAATGACGCAGTGATCGGCGGGGACATCGAACTGCTCAGCCTGGGACGGCCGGTCACTCTGGATCCGGGGCAGACGTACGCCCGCAGCGCGACCGTAACAATTCCCAAAAACCTGCCTGGCGGCGACTATTATTTCGTTGTCAAGACGGATGCGAATGACAATCTGCCCGAAAGGGATGAGACCGACAACACGACCCTCACCTCCAAGATCACAATCATTGTGTCGCCGTGCTCGGATCTCTCGATCAGTAATGTGCAAATCCTCAACGCGTCGGTATATCCGGGAGACACCGCATACATTGACTGGGACGTGACGAATATCGGCGCCGTCGCCACGGATGCGCCTTTCTGGAACGACCGCATTTATCTGTCGCGCAACACGGCGTGGGATTCAGGCGACATCCATATCACGCCTGATTTCCAGAATCCCATGGCTTTGGCCTCGGGCGAGAGCTATCACCGTACGGGCAGCTTCACGGTTCCCACCGGCCTGGTCGGCGAATACTATGTCGTCGTTGTCTGCGACGCGAGTAATAACCTGGATGAATGCAACGAGAGCAACAACTCGGCCCTGAGCGCGGGTACGATTGACGTGCAGGTGATTATTCCGCCGATCATCAGCGTGACTCATGTCCAAACCACGCCGACGGCGCTCGTCGCGGGCGCCCCGATTGATGTCTCATGGAGCATCACCAACACTGGCGGCCAGCCGGCCACTAATTTCCATTTGGATTTCGCGATTCTGTTGTCGAGCGATGGATCCATCAGCACGGGGGATGACTATTTCTTCAACTATCACGTCGGAGTCATGAGCATTGCGAATCTGGCGGTTGGCGAAGAAAGCACTTCCGTCACGGTCCGGGTCAATCTGCCTTTCGACAAGTGGGGCGATTGGAATATCATTGTCTGGCCCGATCCGCCGCTCTGGATGCCGTACCAGCGCTCGTTTGGAGTGTTGCCGGTCACGATTGACCCGCCGTTCCCGTCCGACCTGATGGTGGATACCGTTGATAACTCCACGCAAGGCGTGACGGGTTATCCGGTCAACGTTCAATGGACGGTCCGGAATGCATCCGCCGAGCCAACGCACGTCAATTATTGGGTGGACGCCGTCTATCTAACCCAAGACCCGAATTTCCTCACCGGTAATATTCTGGTCGGCCAATATCCGCACTATGGCGTGCTCGAGACGCTGGATTCGACTTATACGGCGCAGATGAACGTGCCGATCCCGAATAACATCAGCGGCACGTATTGGGTCTTCGTTAAAACGGATGTGAACAACGCGGTTTATGAGTACACCTATGATGATAACAATCTAACCTCTTCGCCCAATCCGATTGTCATCACCGCGCCGGACCTGACGGTCGCATCGGTGAACGCTTCTTCCGAGGCCATCTCCGGTCAGATGATCCACGTGGATTGGGCCGTTCAGAACATCGCCTCGGTTCCGACGTGGGGCGGGGCTTCCTGGTCAGACCGGATTTGGCTGTCGGTGGACAATGATTTGGGCACTGCGGCGGATAATGTGCTCTTGGGATCCTCCACTTATCCCGGCGGCGTTTTGGACGCGGGCTCTTCTTATACGAAGGGCGCCGACGTGCTCCTGCCTGAAAGCGCCAATGGCTCCTATTACTTCTTTGTCGTGACCGACGCCGCCGGCCAGCTCTATGAAGCCGATGAGGGCAATAACGCGGCTTCGGGCACGACTGCGACCATCGTGGCCTATCGTCCGGCCGATCTGCAGATAACCAAGCTCACGGTCCTTGCGGGCGGCTCGGCGCCGGTCAAGGTCGAATCCAACAGCACGCTGCGCGTGGATTGGACCGTCAAGAACATGGGAACCGGCCTCATGAACGCCACGTCATGGAATGACGCCATTTATCTGAGCGACAGCGGCGTCGTGGACGCCAATGCCCGTCTGGTGGCGACGGTTCCGCATAATGGCCAGCTCGATGTGAACTCGAGCTATAACGGCATGGCTATTGTCACGATCCCGATTGACTATGTCGGCGCTCAAATCCGCATCATCGTGGTCACGGATGCGCAAAATTCCGTTTACGAAAGCGATAATACCAACAACACCCGTCTGTCCCGGCCGTTCGAGATTGTATGGCCGCATCCGGACTTGGTGATCACGAACGTGGGGGTCAGCCAGGGCACGCCCGTCAACGAGGCGATCAATATCTCATGGACCATTCAAAATCGCAATGGTCAGATTGATGCATCCCAGTATTGGTCCGATGTCGTTTATCTTTCCAATGACCGGATTTTGGATGCGGGCGACACGGTCTTGAGGACACTTGCGCGCAGCGGTCCGCTCGGTTATCAGGCTGCCTACTCGCGCGCGCTGTATAATGTGCCGATTCCGCCCAACCTGACGGGCGAATACTATATCATTGTGCAAACCGACGCTCAAAACACGCTCGATGAAAGCGATGAGTCCAACAATACGAGGCTGGTCGTGCTGCGGCTCAATACCAGCCCCGACGCTCCGGATCTGACGGTGGCCAGTATAGATGCGCCCAGCACCGCCGCTTCGGGCCAGCAGATGACCTTCTCCTATACGGTCAATAACGTCGGCGGCGGCCCTGCGACCGCTGGCTATTGGTATGACGCCCTCTACCTGTCGCGCGATCCATACCTCGACCCGACCCAGGACGTTTACCTTGGCTATTACACCCATACCGGCGCTTTGGACGGCGGCTCCTCTTATACGGTGGCGCAGACGATTCGCGTTCCCAGCGGTCTGTCCGGGGCCTATTATGTCATTGTCGTCACGGACAGCAACAATGCCGTGACCGAAGCGAACGAATCGAACAACCTGCTTGCCAACGCCACGGCCATCCAAATCTCGCTGCCGCCTCCGGCGGATCTGCTGGTGAATGGGGCGAGTATCGTGGTGGCCAATCCGGGCACGGCCAAGATCATTGGCGAAAATCTATCGGTTGACTGGACGGTTGACAATGTGGGCGCCTCCGAAGCCTCTGGCGGCTGGTCCGACGCCGTCTATCTGTCGGCGGACAATTACCTGGACATCAATGACCTGGAAGTCGGAAAGGCGCGTCATCAGGGTACCCTGAATCCGGGAGGTTCCTACGCCGGTTCGCTCTTCAGCCCTGTGCCCCCGATGGCGCCCGGCTTGTATCACGTCCTGCTGCGCACGGATGTTTTCAACGAAGTGCGTGAAACGGCCGAAGGCGAACTGAACAACACCACCGCTTCATTGGGAACGATCACGGTGGATTGCTGGGAGCTGCCGCTTGGGACCACCGATACGACGCATCAATTGAGCAATGGCGTCGAGCATTTCTACAAGATCACGAATGTGCCGTCCGGCGCGGACCTGCTGGTGTCGCTGGATTGCGGGCAGAACACAGCCTTCAACGATCTGTATCTGCGGTATGGGACCGTTCCCGACCGCGGACACTATGACCTGACGAATGAGGACAACTGGGCGGCGGATCAAACGCTGGTGGTCCCGGGAACCACCTCGGGAACCTATTACGTCATGATCCACGCCGATAATATCAGCGGCGCGGCGGACTATTCGATTTCCGCGCAACTGATTCCGTTCACCATGCGGAACATCAATCCGGAAACAGCGGGCAACGCCGGGCAGATCACCCTGGAAATCCAAGGCGCGCGCTTTACGCCAACGACTACATTCCAATTCGTTCCCGCCGGCAATCCCGCTCCCATCTTGGATGAGATTCGCATGGGCGTCAAGCCGGTCAAGTACGACGGACCCACCACGCTGATTGTGGCCTCCAGCGTCCATTACGTGAATAGCGCGCTGGTTTATGCCACCTTCGATCTGACGGGCGTGGATACCGGGTCGTACGACTTGTATGCCGTGCGCTTTGTGGAGGAATTGCCTTCGAACAACACCACGGCGACACTGGCTGCGGCGTTCACCATCACGCCAGGCGTCGGGCCGCACGTGACCCTGGCGCTCAACGGGCCGTCCGTGGTCCGTGTGGATCGCATTTACACGTTCTACGCCACTTACACCAACATCGGCGATTCGGACGCCGTGGCGCCGCTGATCACGCTGTATAGCCCGACCAATACGGCGATGGGGGTGAAGCTCAATAATCTTGCATCAGCGGACACTCTGCAAATTCTGGGCATCAATTATGACAAGGGCCCGGCGGGCATTCTGCGGCCTGGCCAGCAGTTCAGCGTTCCGATCTACTACATGTCCGGCTCGACGCCGATGAAGTTCCGCGCCTATCTGACGAAGGCCGAAGACGCGCGGCCAATTGACTGGGATGCGCTCGAGCTGCAGATCAAGCCGTCGAACGTTGATCCGAACCTGTGGCCGGGCGCCTTCGAGGCGGTCAAGATGCGCGTCGGCACGTCGTGGGGAAGCTACGTCGGCGCGCTGGCCAAAGTGGCCACGCGCATGGGCGATATCAACCTGCGCACGGCGGACGTCAAGGAGATGTGGGCTTACTTCATGGGCGGCGCCATTGGCGTGGGCGAAGGGACGATCTCCGGCGTCGTGTACGACGATTCGGTCACGACTCCCAATACGCCGCTCGGCAATGTCCAGGTCATCCTCTGGACCTCCTACAACGACGGCATCATCCGCACGACAACGTCGTCGGCGAATGGCGCCTTCACGTTCCGCGGGATCGTGCGCGATCAGTATGAAATCCTGGTGGCGGACCGCGAAGTGGATCCGCCCGTCGTTCTCACGCATGCGGGCGTGGGCGCCGTCACGAATGTGAAAGTGCATACGAAGATTCCCGCCGCCGTGCCGGTTGTCCCGCCCAAGGTCTATTACGAAGCGCCACAGATCCTGACCCTGAATGGCGAGACGCATCTGATCTACATCCGCGACGGACAAGTTTATCACGCCCTGCGCTCGGGCGGGGATTGGACGCCGCCGCAAGCCGTACCCAACGTGAAGGGCACAAACGTCAAGGCGATTGCTTCGCCGAATCTGCTGGGCGGGACCGATGCAGGCCTCGCGCTGTTCTGGCAGGAAGGCTGGAGCGGCAATGACATTGCGATCAAGTATGCGCTTGGCCGCAAGAGCGGCGCCGATTGGCAGTGGTCGCAGCCGGCGCTTTACACCAGCGGCACGGTGGCCAGCATGAAGCAGGCCGTGACGGCCGACGCCAGCGGCAAGGTCGTTTCGGTCTGGCAGATGCGCGATATGACCGATATCGAGGATGATACGGATCTCTATTACAAGAACGGCCAGATCAATCCTGCGGATGTGTCGTGGGACAGCATGCAGGGCATCCTCTTGCTTGACAAACCCGTCCAGTTGGCGACGGGCGAGACGCTGCCGGCAGGCACGCCGGTCTTCATCATGGCCGATGGCTCGGCGTATTACGTGCGCGACCGTGAAAACTGCAAAGGATGGGCCGAGTCGTTCAATATCACGTTCTCCTTCAAGAAAGACGGCAACGTGCCGGCGTTTATCCCCTACATCGGTGGCCGGAACAACATGGAAGTGGCCGGGCAGATCGCCGGCGAAGCGAACCTGATAGGCGCCAAAGTTTCCGGCAATGTCAGTGGCGCGCTCGAGTTTCTCGGCGGGCGCGTAACGGGTCAGGCCGGCGGCCAGGTCGAGGTGGTCTGGAAGATTGACAAGAAGACGTGCAAGTATGTTTGGGACGAGGCCAGCCTGACGGGCTTTGCGGGCGCCGAAGGCAAGTTCCCGATTCCGCAGCTGACTTGGGCGACGCCGAGCATTCCGTTCATTGGCACATTGGCCAAGATCGAAGTCGGCATCATCGTCGGCGGCAAGATCAGCGGCACGCTGTTCTGGAAGGCCGGCGGCGGCTTGATTCCGTCGGGCAAGATGGTGGGCGACTTCAAACTGGGCTTCTATGGCCTGTTCGAGTGTATCGGCGGCGTGGAAGTGACCGTCACCGGCACGGGCAACCTGCAAGTGACTCTGGACAAGACGGGCATTTCCATCTCAGACGCGTTCTTCTCCATCGAGGTCGAGGTCAAATGGAAGCGCTGGAAGTTCACGTTCGGCGCACGCTATCCGGACCGCGGCGACGACCCAATACTGGATTATCCGTATGGCGATGCGCCGCCGAAACGCGGTCCAAGGTATGCCAGTTTGGACGCTGCGATTCGGGCAACGATGCTCGAGACTGACCGGCAGAAGATCACAGAGACGGTCGTCATGGATCCCAAGAAGGGGCGCGCCAACGTCTGGGGGTCGAACTCCGTCCTCAGCGATGTCGCGAGTGATTTGGCTGACGATAGCGAACCGGCATTGGCCGTGGGACCGGATGGGAGCACGATCCATCTGCTCTGGTCGCATGCCTCGGAAGATCCATCGGTGACGCTGGCCGATACGGTCCGCACGGCGCGGTTCAACGGAACGGCCTGGACGGCAGTCGAAACGATTCCAGGTTCGAGCGGCTTTATCGAAAGTATGGCCGTGGCTGCCGACTCGGCGGGCGCGATGATCGCCGTCTGGCCGCAGGGCAATGCGGACAGCTACACGTCGGCTTCCGACGTGAATACCGTCATGGACGCGAGTAACCGGACGCAGATGTGGTACGCCCGCAAAGCCAGCGCGGTTAGCCCCTGGTCCACGCCGCAAGCGATCACGACGGATATGAGCGGCCCGTCGCATTGGCCGGTTCTTTCCACGGACGCCGCAGGCGATCTATGGATGATCTGGGCGCAGCAAACGGCGGTTGGATCGTTCCAACAGATGCTTCTGGCCATGAAATGGAACAGCGGTACCATGAGCTGGCCGACGACCGCGACGGTCCTGGCTTCCGGGCCGGTCCGAAGCGCGGTTTCGCTGGCGCCGGTTTCGACGACGATGACGATGGCGGTCTGGTCGCAGACGGCAAATGACTATCTCAACGATCCAAGCATCAGCGAGGCCAGCGTAATATTCAGCTCGGTTTATGCCGGCGGCGTCTGGTCGGCCGCAACGACCATATCCCTGGTCGAGGCAAGCCCGGCCGCCGCGCCGGTGGTCAAGCGCGACCTCCTTTCGTTCTCGGTGCCGTTCTTCCCGCCCAAGTGCGCTTGCGAAAGCCCGTCGCCGTCGCCCAAGCATTCGCCGACGCCCAAGCAGACACCGACGCCCAAACCGACGCCGACGCCCAGCCCGACGCCGACGCATTCGCCGACGCCGCCGCCGACGCCGACGCCCGGCCCGACGCCTCCTCCTCCTCCTCCTCCTCCTCCCGATGGTCCGCCGGCGCCGTACGATCCGGATCCGCTGTATTCGCGCGACCCGAACATCAAGGTCGGGCCGAAGGGCGCCGGATTGGGACAATTCATCCGCCGCGGCGAAGACATGGAAATCACCATCCACTTCGAAAACGATCCGGCTCTGGCCAACGCGCCGGCGCAGTCCGTCACCGTCACGGACCAGCTGTCTCCGTTGCTGGATTGGAAGACGTTCCGCCTTGTGGAGGTGACCGTAAGCAGCACGACGATCAGAACGCCTCAACGCGCGCGCTATAACGGCCAGGTGGATATGCCCAATGGCCTGCGCGCCAAGGTGGACGCCAGCATCAACATCATCACCGGCGAAGTGAAATGGAAGATGAACGCCGTGGATAAGAATACGGGCCAGCTGACAACCGATCCGACGCTGGGCCTGCTGCCGGTCAACGATCCCGCGACGCACGACGGCGAAGGCCTCGTTATCTTCCTGATCCGTCCGCTGGGCACGGCGGCGGGCGGCTCGGTCATCACCAACAAGGCGACGATCGTCTTCGACACCAACGCGCCCATTGAGACGAATGAAATCTTCAACACGCTCGACGTTACGGCCCCGCAAAGCGCGGTGGATCCGCTGCCGGCGCTGTCCACCAACCCGAATATCAACCTGACCTGGTCCGGCGCCGATACAACGAGCGAATCGGGCATCGCGGACTACACCATCTACGTCTCGGAAGACGGCGGTCCGTGGGGCGTGGCCATTGACACGACCAACCAATCCAACGGCTACTATTATGGCGCCATCGGGCACAGTTATGCCTTCTATAGCATCGCCCGCGACTTGACCGGCAACGTCGAGGTGGCGCCTTCGGCGCCCGACACCGTTACCTTTGTTCCCAGCCCGACGGTTCTCGCCTCGCCTCCGGGGCTTGATTTCGGCGATCAGCACATCGCGGCAGGACCGTCCAAGCCGCTGCAGGTGACGATCACGAACGCGTTTGGCGCCGATCTCGAATTCACGGGCGACGGCCTCGCGATTACCGGGCCGGATCTGAGCTCGTTCCAGATCGCCAATAGCCCGCCGCTTGCGCCGTTGACCAGCGGATCGAGCCTCATTGTCACGCTGACTTTCGATCCTTCCACGGCAGGGACCAAGAATGCCTCCCTGCTCATTACCACCAATGACATCAACAACAGCTCGCTGACCGTCAGCCTGACGGGCGTGGGCATGGATACGCCGCTGATGGTCACCGGAGGGCCTTTGCTCTTCGGCGATCAACGGGTGGACGCCGGGCCTACCGCCGCCCAGGCGGTGAGCCTCATCAACACGACGGCGACTGCGATTCACTTCACGGGCGCCGGGATCGCCCTCACGGGCGCCGATCCGGGCGAATTCAGCATCTCAAACGCGCCGTCCACCGGCTCGGCAATCATTGCCGGAACGACGCCCACGATTTCCGTCAAATTCGATCCGACCTCGCCGGGATTCAAGACGGCCTTCCTGCGAATCACGACCGACGGCGGAGACTCGAACGTCGCGCTCAGCGGCAATGGTCTGGATCAGAAGATCGCCGTCAGCACAACGTCGCTTACCTTCCCGGATCAAGACGTTGACGAAGGGCCAACCGCGCCCATGGTTGTGACCATCATCAACACCGGTACCGCTGATCTGCGCTTCACCGCCGGCGGCATCCAGATTGCCGGCGCCAACGCCGATCAATTCGCCTTCGACGGCGCGCCCTCCACGGCCACGCTGGCGCCGGGCGCATCCGTCAACGTCGCCCTGGTCTTCAATCCTTCCTCCGTCGGCGACAAGAGCGCGACGCTCCTCATCGCCACGGACGACAGGAACCAGCCTCTGACGTCCATCGCGCTTGCAGGCAGCGGCATTGACGAGCAGGTCCAGGTCTCGCCGCTTCTGGTGGACTTCACGGGCGTGGATATCGAGGCCGGTCCGGCCGGTCCGCTCGACGTCACAATCACCAACGTCGGGACCAATGCCCTGAGCTTCACCGGCGCCGGCATCCTCAAGACCGGCGACACGCATAACGTCTTCATGGTCGTCATGCCCAGCACCGCCACCCTGGCGCCGGGCGGCAGCGCGATCGCTCAAGTTTACTTTGCTCCGGTCACGCAGACGACGGAAAGCGCCAACCTGATCATCACCACGAGCGACGACGCGCAACCCACCGTGACGGTCAGTTTGACCGGCTTCGGCGTCAGCCGTCCGGGCATGCCGTTCAATCCGAATCCGCCCAACGGCGCAATAGATGTGCCGCTCGATGTGGCGTTCAGCTGGTCCACGACGGGTTCCTTGACCTCCTATGACATCTTCCTGTGGAAATCGGCCGGGGCCAAACCGGCGACGCCGACTTCAACGGGCCTGACTTCAGCCTCATTCATTCCGCCGGATGATCTCGATCATACGACGGCCTATTCGTGGCAAATCCTGGCGCATAACTTTATCGCCGTGACGACGGGGCCGGTCTGGACCTTCCAGACGATCCCCTATTATTATCTCGCCATCGTAAGCCCGCAGGGCAATCCGCAGGGCGCCGGCTGGTATGAGACGCGCACGACGGCGACCTAGTCGGTCACCAGTCCGTGGGCGCAAGACGGATGCTCTCGGTGGGTGACGGCGCAGGTTACCGGCCAGGTTTATATGGACCGCCATACCACGGTCACGATTCCCTGGACCGAGCAGTTCTATCTGCTGGTTGATTCGCCCCGGGGCGCCCCGGCGGGATCGGCATGGTATAACGCCGGGACCAACGCGCCTTGGTCGGTCACGTCGCCGATTTATATCGCCTCGGATGACCGCTGGGTGGCCAATCCGGCCTCCGGCAATGCGCTGATGGCCAACTGCACGACGGTCACGGTGGCCTGGGGACGCGAGTTCCTGCTGAGCGCCGCCGCCGACCCGGCTGTGGGAGGCGTCATCACGGGAGACTCAGGCTGGCAGGCGCAAGGCGCCAGCGTCACCGTGTCGGTGACGCCGAAGCCGGGTTATGTTTTCACTCGGTGGATTGGCGATGTGCCGGCGGGCATGGAGTTGCTGCCTTCGCTGTTGATGACGATGGATCAGCCCCGCGTCACGACCGCCATCCTGGAGCGCGAAGTGGGGACGATTGTCATCGCCGTAGCGCCCAGCAGCGGCACATGGCAGCTCTCGGGTCCCGAAGGCTTGAGCTTGTCTGACTCGGGCTCTACCACCATCATCCGCGTCACATCGGGAGATTATACGATCGCCTGGACGCCTATGAATGGCTGGGATACGCCGTCCACCGCAACGCAGACGCTGACGCGCAACGGTGTGATCAGCTTCATTGGCGTCTATCAACGGCAGTTGGGAACCGTGGTTGTCTCCGTCGAGCCTGACGCCGCCACGTGGTCCTTCACGGACGGCGACGGCGCCATCCATAATGGCGCGGGCGACGCCGCGGTGACGAGCGTGCCCACAGGCAATATTACTTTGACGTGGAATCCTCTCACCCAATATCTAAGCCCGGCGCCGAATCCCGAAACCAAGGCGCTTGCCAAGAATGGCCAGGCCGTTTTCAACGGCGTCTATATCAGCGATACCGGCATGGTTGTCATCGCGCCGGGACCCGTCAGCATTGCTTCCAGCATAACGTGGCAATTGACAGGGCCCGGTGGATTCAGCCTGCAGGACAAAGGCTCGACCACCATCCTCAGCGCGCCCACCGGCGCCTACAGCATTACGTGGCTGCCGTTTGCGGGTTGGGATGCGCCGTCCACCAATACCAAGATATTGACCATCGGCAGCTCGATAACCCTTGCGGGCGTTTATGCGCGACAGCTGGGAACCGTCGTTGTCGTGGTTGATCCCAAGGAGGGCTTGTGGTCCTTCGTGGACAGCGCCGGCGTCTTGTATGAAAAGCCCGCCACGAGCAATCCCATCGTGACAATACCCAATGTTCCCATCGGTCCTGTCACTCTGACGTGGAAAGAAATACCCAACTACTTCCTGCCGGTTCCCGCCACTGTCACCCAGATACTGGCCAAGAACCAAACCCTTACGTTCCTTGGTGTTTACAGTTGGCCGGGAACCCGCATCACCGACGATTGGGATATCGTTTACAAGATCAATGGCCGGGACAAGGCCGTGCCGACTTCCAACATCCTGTCGGCCGACGGACGCGGCATCATCCTGCCGGCGAACGCGGGCGCCTTGGACACGTTGGATATCAAACTCAAAAAGAAACGCGTCAATCCATCCACGCCGCCCACGTATATTGACTATATCCAGTCCAGCGCCGGCGGCTTCAAGAAACTCGGCACGCAGGCGATGGTGCGGCAGGTGACCGTCGCTCAAACGCTTAAGAACCTGACGGCGATCGGCGCGTGGGTCGAGGGCGTCTCGGTTACAACCGGCGGCCTGGGCATTGTCCGGATGACGGCCAACCTCGATTCGCAGCTGACGAGCTGGACGGCGCCTGTCTATACGCTGCCGCTGGACGACCGGACTCGCTTCGCCGTCGCAAACATCAATGTGGCGGGCGACGCCGGCGGACGGGGCAAGGCCTCCATCACGCTGAATGGCGTCCTGCTGCAACGGCTGTTCGCGCCGAAACAAAACGTCGGCGCCGTTCTGGCCAACACCAAGGTCACCGGGTTGCGCGGACAACCCAAACGCCTGAGCTTCGGCGGCATCCTGCGGTCGCCGGAAGAACACACTTCCCATGCCCTGATAGCCAAGGCTATCGCCTCGGTCACGGCCAATGGCGGGCCCGTCGCGCCTTTCTTGATTGATGGAGGATCGCTGCTGCTCAAGGTTAACGCCACGGGCCAGGTCCTCAGCCTGAGCCGCACGGATAAGCGCTTCTTCTCCGGCGATATTTGTCCGTTCAGTATTGACAGCGGAGCGAAGACCCTGCAGGTGACGGCCAAGGGCGGCATCATTGCGCCTGGTCGCATCTTCGGCGGCGGGGCTATTCCGAAGATTTCGTCCAAGTATCTGATCTTCAACAGCGCCTCGGGCAAGGTCGTCATTGGCGGACGCGTGGGCGCCGTGCCCGACAAATACAGCGACGCGGCGACTTCCAGCGTGACGATGCAAGTGCGCGCCGGGGATCATGCGCTCGCAAAACCCGATCCGAATATCCTCAACGTTTATGCGGACCTTGGGGTTTTCGGCGTCTTCCTGGCGGGAGTGGATGACTCGACGAGCGCGCCGCTCGGTTCCGTCGGCCTGGTCAAGGTCAAGCCGAAGTTGACCTTGCCTTCGGCGATCACGCCGCTCTCATGGTGGGGCCATATCGTCGGCAAGGGATATTCAAAGAATAAGATCACGGTCAAGCCGGCTGAAGGCAAACCTGCGGATGAGTTCATTGACGTTCTGCATCCAACCAGCCCGACCCTGACGCTTCGCAAGTAGAGCGGAAGAGGGCGAAGGGGCGGCAAGTTCCGCTGTCTTTTTCGGGAGCCTTCCCGCGCGAAATTTGCGCCGGAAGGCTCCTGGAGTTTATGGGAAGGGATTGTCTGCAATCATGGGCGCCAGGTTTCGGTTTAGCCTATTTCGCGTTCGCGCTTGCGGTTCCGATTCTTGATCTGGCGGCGGGAATTCTTGCTTTGCTTCAAAAGATGATCCGATAAAAATGATTCTGATCTGTAAAGGCGTCCGTCTGTAGGTTATTTCGGGCATATCCCACCCTATAGCTTGGCGCCGAATGGTAGGCCGTTCCGCTCCGTCGGACGGCCA
>JAPLSP010000719.1 GCA_026398575.1 Candidatus Sumerlaeota bacterium
GGCCGCCCGACGGAGCGGAGCGGCCTACCATCCGGCGCCAGCTTTGACAGACGCGCTGAGTCTTTCCTGAAGCTTGGCGAATAGCTATAGGTCGGGATGCGCCCGACCGCTTGACGTTTGTCGTTTCCTGCTTGACATCAAACGAACCAAGCGCCGATGTTCGGCGCCGCCGGTCAATTATCAATTGCCGGCCCGTTGGGGCGCTTTCGAGCTGAGATGCCACCCATTGAACCTGATCCGGATAATGCCGGCGTAGGGAACGGGCCCATGCAAACGCGGATTCATTATTCCTGCATATTGCAGGTAGTCCGCGCCAAGCTTCCGCCCTGCCCCTATTTGCATTCATTTGACAACGCCGGGTTCATCGCCGCGAACCGCGCCGTCAGACGCGTCTGACTTCCCCGCTCTGCTGCGTCTGACCAACCCGGAGCGCTGGACATCTCCGCCGCCTCCAACAACGATATCCTGATAAGGGAGAACCGCAAATGGAACAGGAAATTTCCCGCGCCATCATTCAGGGCTATGCGGCCAAGCTCGAGGATTGCATTGACTGCGATCTGGCGGTCGTTGGGGCCGGGCCGTCGGGGTTGCTGTGCGCTTACTACCTCGCCAAAGCCGGCAAGAAGGCCGTCATCTTCGAAAAGAAGCTGGCGCCCGGCGGCGGCGTCTGGGGCGGCGCCATGCTCTTCAACGAAGTCGTCATCCAACAGGAAGCCGTTCATTTCCTCGACGAACTTGGCATCCGCTACCAGCGCCTCAACGACCGGATGGTTCGCGCCGATTCGGTCGAGTTGGCCTCATGCCTCATCTACCGCGCGGTTAACGCCGGCGCGCGCCTCTTCAACGGCGTCTCGGTCGAGGACGTCATGTTCAAGGACAGGCGCATTTGCGGCGTGGTCATCAACTATACGCCAATCCTGCTGGCCAACCTGCACGTGGACCCGCTGACAGTCGCGGCGCACGCAGTGCTTGACGGCTCCGGACACCACGCCGAACTGACGGCGAAGGCTGCGCGCAAAGCAGGCATCCGCCTCGAAACCCCAACCGGCGACCTGATGGGCGAAAAGCCGATGTGGGCCGAGGAAGGCGAGCGCGCCACCGTTGAAAACACGCGGCGCGTTTATCCGGGTTTGTACGTCTCAGGCATGGCCGCCAACGGCGTCTTCGGCTCGCCGCGCATGGGACCCATCTTCGGCGGCATGCTGCTCTCGGGCCAGCGGGCGGCGGAAATCATCCTGAAAGATTTGGGATAGCGACAACCCGGCAAATCGTGAACTCAACCGAGGTATTGCCAGCAAGAGCTGAGACAGGGTTTCGTTCCGGTGATTTGTTTCCCAATGTGTCGCTTTGGGCGTTGAATTATCACTTGAAATCCGCTCAAATGAAAAAGATGCTCTTCCGAAGTTTGTTGAGGAGGCGCAATTGTGTATTTAAAATCCGCTGTAATCACAGATATCCGTTCTATCGAAAAGTTTGAATTATCCTTCAACCCAGATGAATATGCAGGATGGCATGTATTGCTGGGCGATAACGGATCCGGCAAGACTACCGTCGCACGAGCGATTGCGTTAGCGCTAGTAGGGCCTTTGGAAGCCCCGGCGCTGCGTGAAAATTGGGATGAATGGATTCGCAAAGGCAGCAGCGGAGGCTCTGTCGAGTTGAGAATCATCGCTGACAAAGACCGCGACCATTATGGGAACACGATCCCGCCCATAAAGAGAAGGTCTGCAACCCAAAATTCAGCGCATGATGATGGAAAAAAACAGCGAAGCAATAAAGCAGCCGATCAAGAGGGAGCTTTTCGGGTTGCCTTGACGATAACACGAGGCAAAGGGACGGATGAGCCGGCATCTTTGAAAGGAAATGATAAAGAAAAGCCGCGATCATTATGGGGATATCGTCCGGGATGGTTTAGCGCATCCTACGGCCCGTTTCGCCGGTTTGGCGGAGGCGATAAAGAATATGATAAAATGTACGAGTCCAATCGTAAGCTGGCATCGCATTTGACGGTGTTTGGAGAGCAGGCCGCTTTGAGCGAAAGCATAAGCTGGCTCCACACAGGAAAGCTAGAGAAGTCGAATGGTGATTTCAGCGGCGTCGGAGCATCGCCCGCTCAAATTTCGAAATATATGAAAATATTAATAAACGACGGAGGGATGCTTCCCAACAACACGACACTCAAAAAAATCACATCTGAGTCCGTGATTTTCGAAGACGGGAATGGCTGCCAGATTCCCGCCGAGCAGCTCAGCGATGGCTATCGTTCCGTTCTCAGCATGACATTTGAGCTGATCCGTCAGATGATATACGCTTATAAAAAACCAGATATTTTGTTCTCTGGAATAGCGAAGAAAAAGGGAATAAATCTTCCAGGGGTTGTCTTGATTGATGAGATCGACGCGCACCTGCATCCTACATGGCAAAAGCGCATCGGCCAATGGTTCCGCCGGTATTTCCCAAAGATCCAATTCATCGTCACAACACACAGCCCCATTATCTGCCAATCAGCAGAGTGTGGGTCCATTTGGCGCCTGCCGGCGCCGGGCGGTGAAGAGAAACCGCGCCGGATCACTGGACTTGAATTGGACCGATTGGTTTATGGAAGCATTCTCGAGGCCTATGGCACGGACCTATTTGGCGCCGATGTGACCCGTTCGGATTCCTCCACGAAAATGCTGGATAGATTGGCCCAAATAAATGTCAAATCCATCAACAAGCGCCTCAGCGCTAGGGAAATGCTCGAGCGAAAGCATCTCCTATCCGTATTCCCAACGGCAATGGACGCAGGCTTGAGGCGGGAAGGAGTAAAGAAATGATACTCCTTCCTTCGGTTCCGCTGCCGAAGCCGGCCAAAGACGGATTGCGCGGCTTTCAAAAAGAAGTAAATAAGCAACGTGGCTTTGCTGCGCGGGTTGTATTCGCGAAAGAGTTATTCGGGCGCAAAAATACTGCAACGAATTTTGTTTTCAGGCATGTGCGCACCACGCTGAAACTGATGTGCTCTGGCTCCTGCCGCTGCTGTTATTGTGAGGACTCCTGCGCGGATGAAGTAGAGCATGTCCATCCCAAAAGCCTTTATCCCGAATTAACTTTTGTATGGGAAAATTATATCTATGCATGCGGTCCCTGCAATGGCCCCAAAAAAGATAAATTCACAGTGATAGATACGATTACCGGCCAACTTGTAGATGTGACACCGAAACGAAAAGCGCCTGTAACTCGGCCTCATCCCGGCCAGCCTGCTTTGATTGATCCCAGAAAAGAGGATCCAATGGATTTAATGAAATTGGATCTGTGCGGCACATTTCAGTTTGTTCCAATATTTTCCAAAGGCACTGTCCAATATATGCGCGCGGATGAAACTATCAGGATTCTCAATCTGAAACGCGAAATCCTGCGGAAATCACGCGAGAACGCATTTTACTGCTATAAAGCGCTGCTATATGAATATGCGGATGAAAGTGCAAAAAGAGCTTCACTCACT
>JAPLSP010000175.1 GCA_026398575.1 Candidatus Sumerlaeota bacterium
TTGTCCTCGCCCGAAAACTTGAGCTCAAGCCGCTGCCCCTGGGGAGTCAGCGCGAATCGGATGTCCAGGCTGTCAGGGCCGGCAAGGCTGTGGTATCCGCTGAAATCGCCTTCCTGAATCATCCGCGCGAATCGCCGGCGAGACGGCGAAACATCCAGCAGCAGCCCGAAATAATCGCCGGCGCCCAGCTCCGATAGCTCCTCATTTTCCGGCGTCAGGACGATGTGCGCGCGTCCAGGCCGCAAAACGGAACCATCGCGCAGCCCCCAGACATAGACGTAGCGTTCGCCGCTCGCGGGCCGCTGAATGGGCTTTCGCCAGATCGCGCCGGCGTGCCCGCCCATATCGAAGTCTCCTCGCGCCGTCAGGCGCAGGCTGCCGGATGAAAGGCGAACCTTGCCATACGGCGCGCCGAAGGTGAACCATTCGGAGCTGCTCAGCGTTCGAAACAATCCGCGCGACGTGACGAAGTCGCCCGCCGCCAGAAGCGCCTTTTCCGGGAGGATTGCGCTCGCCGATTCGGAGGTCACTTTCGGAACAAAAAATTGCGTGGGATTGGGCTGCGCGTTGGAAAGCCGCCCGCCCTTCGCTGACGATTTGCCCGATTTGGCCGCCACGCCGCCGCATAAAGCCGCGCACAGGCATACGGCGCCAAGCCATCGCAGCAAGTATCTTATATCATTCATATCTTTTGCGTTTTTCCGAGTTCCAAAATTGCGCCTGATCGCCAAGGAGATCGCCGGATCGCATTATGAGATCATGATGGTTCGCAGCAACGCTTCGCGCAAACCCTACCGATCCCCCCCGCGTCGAATCAACGCAAAAGGCTCCGTTTGGAGTTCCACCTTTAGGTGGTGTTTGGAGTCCCACCTTTAGGTGGTGTTTGTATTCCCACCTTCAGGTGGTGGCGCCTACCTCGCCTTAATAGCTTTGATCGCCTTCTCAGCCGCCTGCTTATCAAACACATTCCCATTGCTTGCGAAATCCTCCAGCGCCGCAACGCTCTTGGCCGTGCCGATCTCCTCAAGTATTTTGCACGCCTCGTTCCGCACAAAAGTATCGCGATCCTTCAGGTATGGAATCACGGCCTGCTCGGCTATGGCGCCCATCGCCTTCAATGCTTTCACCGCTTCCCCGCGCCCCTGGAGATTGGGCAGCTGCTTGGCCACCGCCTCGGCGGCGTCTTTGCTTTTCAGCCGTCCGAGCGCTTCCATCGCCGGCGCCCGCACAAAAATACTTTTATCGTCGAGCGCCTTGATCAGCGCTGGAACCGAATCGCGCGTCGCCCAGACCGCGAGCGCTTTGACGGCGCTTGTCCGGGTGAAATCATCGCGATCGGAGAGCAACGCCGCCAGCGCCTGGGCCACGTCGTCCGGCTTTTCGGGTTTGGGCACGCGGGCCAGACGGTCGGCGGCCGCGCGCGCTGTCCACTGATCGCTCGATTTCAATTCCTTGATCAATTTCTCTCGCTCGCCCGGTTCCAGCGCCTTGGGCTCTTTGGCCTTGGCCGCCTCCGCCCGCGCCTCCGCCCGCTTGGCTTCCAGCTCCGCCAGGCGCTTGGCGGATTCCTCCGGGTCGAGCAGATGATATTCCACGCGCACCGGGATGCGGACCGTCACGTTTTTTTCATTGAGCCGAAGCTCGTAATTCATCGCGCAGGATCTGATAACGCCTTCCTTCGTGTCGAATACTTCTTCGCCTTCTCCCGTCATTTCGCGCCAGGCGCCGCCGCTTGATTTTTCATCCGTTTTCAACTCATAAGTTTTCCTGAGGCGCAGACCGTCATCCACAACGCCCGCTTTGGCGTAACTGACGCGCTCTTCGCCTGAACGCTTCACGGAAGACCTTTCGGTTTCGCCAAATGGCCCGTGCGGAATCGGCGGGAACGAGGACCGGCCTTTTTGCGTGACGAGCAATGGATTCGTGAACTCCCACTTATCTTTGGATTCAGGGGGCAAATCATCCAAGACCAGAATTTCATAATCCCCCAACAAGTAAGGCAATGGCGTCTGGACATCCGATTTAATGACTTTCCCCAGGTCTGTAATAGTCAGATCTCCCGCATTCCAGAGCACCGAATCGGATATCAGCCATGGGGAGTCGAAGCTGGGGCGGATCGTCCGTCGCGGGGCGGACGCGCGATTCAATTTGAGCGATCCCGAATGGTTGAGCGTGATCTTCCCGCCTTCGGATGATTTGACCTCATAGATGGAGAGCCCCTGTCGTGTCTCAGTTGTTTCATCCACGTTCGCCGTGATCGTGACTTCATACACATATTTCTTGCCCGATTTGAAGCCATAGCGCATGGGGGCGGCGGCGCCGGCTTCTTTCTCCGCCGCGCTTCCCGATGGAACCGCGCCCGCGCCGGGTTGCGTCAGCGTTATGCCCGGCGCGACTACGGCCGCCGCGATAGCATTTACAGGCAATGCGGCGCCGTTTTCCGATCTGCCTGTTTTTGAGGATGGCTGATCGCCCAGCGGCAGCGCCACAGCCAGACTGACCGAGATCAGCATGGCGGCGATGGCGCCGGCCATGGTCAGGCGCGTGAGACGGCGGACCTGATTGCGCCGTTCCGAGAGGATCGCCTCCACGCGGCGCAGAAAAACGCTCTTGCCAAACAACAAGCCCGTGGCCATTTCACCCGTGAAAGAATCGCGCGGCAGCCGCTCGGCAATGCGCGCCAGGAGTTTCGCATACGGCAGCGGCTTTCGGGTGGCATCGAGAACCACGTCGTCGGCGCTGTGTTCGGCAAGCGTCGAGATTTGCCTGCCGGCCAGCCATGCCAGCGGGTGGAAAAAGAAAAACGCGCGAATTAAAGCGGCAAGCGACAGGACCAATGGATCGCGCCGTTTGACATGGGCCATTTCATGCAGGGCCACCGACTGCAACTCCTCATCCGAAAGACTCGCGGCCAGACCTTTGGGCAACAGTATGCGCGCGCGCAGGATCCCCGTCGAGAACGGCGCCGGCGCGCAGCTGCTTTCCAGCGCCAGCGATTCCCGGCGCAGTCCCAGCATTTCACGCGCGCGCCGGAACGCCGCCAGCGAGCGCTCGTCCGTGATCGGGATCGCCGACAAGACCCATTGCCGCAGACGATAGCGCCCGACAAGCGCCGGCGCAAAAAAACATGCGAGTCCGGCGAGATACGCCAGAAGGCCCCATGCCCATGGGAAGCTCGCAGCCGTTGGCATGGCCGGCGATGGCGAGGCGAATGAGGATTGGGGCGCCGCGGCCGCGACTGCCGCATTCGAAACAGCGGCGCGCGCATTCACCGCGCCATTTTCGGCCGGCGATAAAGCGGCAGGGCTCTGCGCAGGCGCCATGCCTGCCGCAGACGGCGAAGAGGGCGCAGGCAGCGCAGCCAACTCAGACCGCGCCGGAGATTTTGATTGAGGGTTGGCGCTTTCCATCCCGGCGGCGCCGGGATAAGCGGGCATGGCGAAAACTGGCGACTGGGGCGCGCCCGCTATCCTGGCGCCGGCAGTGATCGCCGGAAGCGCTGGCATCAGCAACAGCGCCGTAAGCCAGAATGCGTGACGGACGGCAGGAGGCCGGTTGCGCAACAGCCACGTCAGAGCCCACACGGCAAGGAGTAAAATGCTCGACTGCCAGAGGGCCGATAGCAGATACCGCGATACCGCGAAACCTGCTTGATCCATCCATAGCCATCCGGATGCTGCAATCATGATTTCTCTCTCCTTTCCACTTGAAGAATAAGCTGCCTGGCTTTGGCGGCGTCCTTTTTCGAAACAAACCGCGCGTCAATCAAAGCGGCGACAAGCCCCAACGCGGACCCGTCAAAAGCCCGCTCGATGACGTCCTTCAAAATGTTCCGCTGCGCTTCATGCTCGGAGACGCTGGCGCGATACAGGTGATGCCGCCCCTCCGCGCGGCGCGTGAGGTAGCCCTTTTCCTGAAGGATGGCAAACATGGTCCGGATGCTTGGGAGCGCCAACGGCGCGCCCGCCTCATCCAGCGCCAGACGCACGTCCTCCACGGACGTCTCCCCCTGCTTCCAGACGATCCGCATGATTTCGAGTTCCAGTTCCGTGAGCGTTTTCGATTTTCGTCGAGCCATGGGCTTTCTCCCCCATTCAAAACCGCAGCGCGAAGCGGCGTTGCGGCGAATTCTTTCGCTCTTATGCCAGCGGCCTTGGGGCGTGTCAATCTCGAAAAGCGAAAACTTTCGCTTTTAATTAAAACCGCGCATGCGGGAGCTTATTTCGGGAGTTTGGAGAGATCGGGCATGAAGACGTCTTTAAGGACCGCGTCTTCCAGCGTCTTCTTCGTCAGCCACAAGGCGTTGCACTCCTGGCGCTTGCTGACCGTCTCGCCGTGCGCGGCGGCGACGGCGGTTTTGACGGCGAGATAGCCCATGAGGAACGGACTGCGCGCCAGGATTCCCGTCATCTCGCCGGACTCCACGGCCTGGAGAATCGAGGGGCTGGCGTCGAAGCCGATGAAACAAATCTTGTCCGATTTGGCCGTTTTGCGCAGGGCGTGAAGCAGGGCAAATGTAGTGATTTCGTGGGAGGTGAAGACGCCGTTGAGGCTGGCGCCATATTTTTTGACCAACTCGTATGCTTTTTTCTGGGCCGCTTCGTCTGTTTCGCCGCCGTATTGGTCAATGGAGACGAGTTCGAGCGTTGGATACTTGGAGCGCATGACGTCGAGAAAACCGCGCTCGCGCTCTTTGGCGTCCGAAGCCTTCAGGCTGTATCGCAGCAGCAGCACTTTGCCTTTGCCGTCGAGCTCCTTTCCCATCTTCGACCCCGCCTCCACGCCGGCCTTGTAGTTGTTGCTCGCAATCAGGCTGGTATAATCTTCGCCCTTGGGCTCCGACTCGATGAGGATGACCCTGACGTTGCGGCGCTCGGCGTCACGGATGCTCTGCGCGACGCCGGCGTCCGGCAGCGGCGACAACACGATGGCCTCGACGCGCATCCGGGTGAATACGCGAATCGTGTCGGCCTGTTCGCCAGCCTGTTCTTCGTCGGCCGGGCCTTGCCATAAAACCCCGGCGCCCAACTCGTCGCCGGCTTTGATGGCGCCGGCGCACAGCTGCCGCCAGAATGGATTTTTCTTGCTGGGGGGGATGATGGCAATCCAGAGTTTTTTTTGCTCGGCGGTTGGCGCGGAGGCGGAAGTGATGACCTCCGCGCTGGATGACGTTTGCGCAAAAACCTGCGGACGCATCCCAAACAAACAAAGCATCGCCGCCACCATCCAGCAGCCTATTTTTCCCATGTCGTCACCTCCAAAAAATGCCTGAAAACCGAAAACTGAAAACCGAAAACCGAAAACTGAAAACCGAACCCCGAACCCCGATTCACTGCTTCGCCTGCTCCGCCAGCAAGCGTTTCTGATAATAAGCCACGACGCGCCTGACGTACGCCTTCGTTTCCGCATAAGGCGGAATGCCGTTATATCTCGCCACGGCCCCGGGACCGGCGTTGTAGGCCTCCGCGGCCAATTCCACACTTTTGAAGCGCCTAAGGCAAAAGGCCAGGAAGCTGGTTCCGGTTTGAATATTATCCTGCGGATCGAAGGGATTGCCGTCTTCAAATTTCTTTCCCAGCTTGCCGCATAGCTGCCGGTATTCTCCTTCGAACGTTCCGGGCATGAGCTGCATCAAACCGCAGGCGCCTGTCCGGGAGATCGAATACTGATGATATTCCGATTCGGCCATGATCACCGCATGGATCAGCGCTTCATCCACTTTGTGGCGCTGAGCCGCCTCGCGCACCAACTGGTTGATATCGGTTTTGGGACCTGAAAACGGCCAGGGGCGCCGCGTCCATTCGCGCCATTCATGCCTGGCCAGATATTTGAAGGCCCTGCTGACATCGCCGATATTGCCAAGAGAATAGTGGCTGAAGAAAATCAGCGTCAGAATAAACATCACCACGGCTGCCGCGCGCGCTCCCCAAACCACGCGCCAGCGCCAGCGGCGGCGGCTTCCCGGAACCGGCCTTAGGAAAAGAAGCCAGAGAATTTTCAGCGGCAGCCGATACAGGATCTTCATGGGCTTGGAAGAAGTCCCTTCATCAATTCCCGGGCATCCGGCTTTCGCGCGATCGGCGCCCGGACGCGCCAAATCTTCGCCGATTCAAAAATAACGAAGCGAATCTATAAGACAAATCACGCGCGAATCAATGGCTGTTTGCCCTTGCGCGATCTGGGGGGAATCGGCAATGGTTTGAACGTCAGCTATAGGCCAAAAATGAACCTCGAACTGCGATATTAGGCGAAGCTAAAATACGTATACCGAATTCAAAGCAATATCTATTTCAATGACATTTAATGAACTCATACGACTGCTTCAGTCTAATGGTTTTTCAATTGCAAAGGAACGAGGGTCTAACCGATATTATCGAAGAGAAGGATGGCCCCGCCTTATTCGGATTGATTATCATGGATCAAAAGAAGTACCGACAGGAACATGCGCAGCTATTTTAAAAGCTGCGGGTATTAGAAAGAGCAAAGGAGCCAATTATTATGATTGATCTACCCTACTCCTTAGTCATTGAAGCCACGGAAGAGCAGGATTTTTTCGGATTTTATTCTCCCGATTTGGAAGGTTTTACTGGCATAGGCCATTCGATAGAGGACTGCATTTACCAGGCAAGATGGGGTATGCAAGAGCATCTGCGGCTGCTCAAAGAAGAAGGATTGCCGATTCCGCAACGGGCATCCAACCCAACAATTATGGTCCAAAATACTCCGCGCGCTGTCTTGGCAGGCGCTGCATGAAATGAACTCTCATAACATTCCAAAAAGCCAATCACTGTGAATATAAGATCTGACGCCAGCCTCGCCCCTCTTGCCCCGGATACCGCCGGCGAAGGGCCGCTTCTGAGCGTGCGCAATCTGAGTACCTACTTTTATACCGACGCCGGCGTGGTCAAGGCCGTGGATGACGTCAGCTTTGACGTCGGGCGCGCGGAGACCGTCGCCCTCGTCGGCGAATCGGGTTGCGGCAAATCCGTGACTGCGATGTCCATTCTGCGATTGATCCCCATGCCGCCGGGCCGGATCGTCTCAGGGCAAATCCTGCTCGAAGGCGAAGACCTGGCGCAGGTCAGCGCCGAACGCATCCGGCAAATCCGGGGCAAAGACATTTCGATGATTTTTCAGGAACCGATGACCTCGCTCAATCCGGTCTTCACCGTGGGCGATCAAATCATCGAAGCCGTCATGCTGCATGAAAACCTGGATTATGATCCGGCGCGCGAGCGGGCGCTGCGGATGCTGCAGCTCGTGGGCATTCCGGCGCCCGGGCAGCGGCTGGACGAGTATCCCCATCAACTGTCGGGCGGCATGCGCCAGCGCGTCATGATCGCCATGGCGCTGTCGTGTTCGCCCAAACTGCTCATCGCCGACGAGCCGACCACCGCGCTCGACGTAACCGTGCAGGCGCAGATTCTGGACCTGCTGCGCTCGCTGCAAAAAGAGTTCCGCCGCTCGATCCTGCTCATCACGCACGACCTGGGCGTCGTGGCCGAAATCGCCCGCAGGGTCGTGGTCATGTACGCGGGCAGGATCGCGGAGAAAGCCAATGTCTATGCGCTTTTCGAGCAGCCCCGGCATCCTTATACCGCCGGCCTTTTCCATTCGATTCCCAAACTGGATATCGAAGAAGATACGCTGCACCCCATCGAGGGGATGGTTCCCGATCCGCTGGAGTTTCCCGCTGGATGCAAGTTCCATCCGCGCTGTCCCTATGCCTTTGACCGGTGCCGGATCGAAGAGCCGCCGCTGATGTCTTTTGGCAATGATTCCCGCGCCGCCGGGGAACATGTGGCGGCTTGCTGGCACACGCAGCTGCATCCGGACTTCGACTATCTGGCCGCTGCCGGCCGCGCCGGGCAGGACAAACTCGCCGTCGCCGGGAATGCAGGCGCCGGCGAAGGGAAGGCCTCCTGATGAACGGAAGAGCTTCTCGCGACGCAAGCGGCGGCCCGGGCGAGGGACCAAGCAGCTTTATCGGAATGACCGCCGCCGGGCTTACTTCCGGAACGGGCAGCGGCTCCATCCTCAAAGTCCAGAACCTCGTGAAACACTTTCCCGTCAGGAAGGGCCTGTTGCGATCCATCATGGGCTATGTCAAGGCGGTGGACGGCGTCTCGCTGGACTTGAAGCGCGGCGAGACGCTGGGCCTCGTTGGCGAATCCGGCTGCGGCAAGACAACGCTGGGGCGCTGCGTCTTGTACCTGGAGCAGCCGACGTCGGGACGAATCATTTTCGACGGCACCGACGTGACGGCGATGTCGTCCGAGGAACTGCGCCCTTTCCGCCGCAACATGCAGATCATCTTTCAAGACCCCTTCAGCTCGCTCAATCCGCGCATGACGGTGCTGGACATCGTAGGCGAGGCGATGGTGGTTCACGGCCTGGCCACGCGCGCCGACGTGGAACGCAAGGTGGTGGCGCTCATGGCCAAGGTCGGGCTGCCGGGCGCGTGGATCAACCGCTATCCGCATGAGTTCTCGGGCGGACAGCGCCAGCGCATCGGCATCGCGCGGGCGCTGGCCTTGAATCCGAAGTTGATCGTCTGCGACGAGCCGGTTTCGGCGCTGGACGTTTCGATCCAGGCGCAGGTGCTCAACCTGCTGATCGCGCTGCGCGAGGAAATGAACCTGTCGTATCTGTTCATCGCCCACAACCTCGGGGTGGTCAAGCATATCTCGCACCGCATTGCGGTCATGTACCTGGGAAAAATCGTCGAGATCGGCACGACGGAGGCGGTGTTCGCCACGCCCTCGCACCCTTATACCCAGGCGTTGCTGTCGGCGATTCCGCACCCTGACCCGCACAAGCAATCCGCGCGCATTGTTTTGCAGGGCGACGTCCCCTCGCCGCTCAATCCGCCGATGGCCTGCGCGTTTCATCCGCGCTGCCCGGCGGTGATGGAGCGCTGCCGCTTGGTCGAGCCGGGATACAACAACCTTGGTGGAGGGCATTTCGCCAAGTGCTACCTTTCATCGGATATCGTCCCGCAGGAAGGCTGGTACGATCGCCTGATGAGAAAGACCAACGAAATGATCGCGAAGAACCAAGAGCGGACGGCGACGGCGACGACGACGGCAGTGTCCCTTACAAGCGGGAGCGCCGGCGTAGGGGTCAGGGGTCAGGGGTTGGGGATCAGCGAACAGAGCACTGGGATCTGGGGTCAGGGATCAGGAGTCAGGGGTCAGAAGGGCGCTACCTACGAACCGCCAACCATGACGCGCAAGGCGGAGTCCTCCATTCGTGAAATAGAGCCGCCAATCGTCAATCGTCCATCGCCAATCCCCGAAACCCAATCGTCAATCGCCAAACGTCAATCGCCAATCCCTGAGACCGAATCGTCCATCGCCACCACTCAATTCACAATCCCCAATCCGCAATCCGCAATCCAAAAACCGAAAACCGAAAACCAGAAATCGGAAACCGAAAACCGAAAACCGAAAACTGAAAACCGAAAACCGAAAACTGAAAACCGAAAACCGAAAACCCTCTGGGGCTGGCTGTTGTTGGGCGCTGGCGGCATTTCGATGCTGGCGGGCGCCTTCATCATCGGGCTTGCATTGGCATTGGCGGGATACTTCATTTTCCTGCTGCCGCGCGCCCAAAAGAAAATGCATTTGACCGCAGGCGTTTTGATCGGGCTTTTATTATGCGCCTGGATCGGTCAAGGCATTCAATCACACTCCAAACGCGCGCTGGCCTGGCGCGAATATTACGCGCTCAAGGATCAGGTCCGCGCTTACCGCGAAGCCACGGGCGAGTACCCCGATACCCTTCAGCGTTTGGGATGGCGGCTGTCTGAAGTATTCCCAAACAGCCAGCCCACCGACCCCTGGGGCCGCCCCTGGCAGTATCGCTACCCCGTCAAAGACTGGCGCGATCAACCATCCTTTGCCCTCTCCAGCCCCGGCCCCGACGGCAAGCCGGATACAAGCGATGATATTACGGCAAAATAATCAAATCCACTTCATCTTATTGAAACTAACAATTCTTTGACCTTGTTGAAGAAGACATGGACGTTTTCATGAATCTCATCCGGCTTCATGGCGAGAGCTACAACTTCTCGCGTCATTTCGAGAGAGGATTGGTGGTGGCGTAAGCGTTGAAATAGAGATTTTTCATTTTCGAAAAGCAGTTTTTTGCCGTCCACAACTTTAAAAATATTCGCTTCTACAAATCGCCATGTTTGCCGAGGAGGAAGCATAAGATTTTCCTCTGCAAAGAATTCATTGATAATGTCTTTGATGGGTTGCGCGAGCAAATCATCTTTTATTCCCAGCCGCTGCAACGCGGATTGTTCTTTAGGAGCATTGCTCGTTTCTGCCACATTGCTTTCTAGCCGTTTTAGCGCGGAACGTTCCCATGCATTGGGAACCAACAGGTAATTTTCGATATTCTTGCGATCCCATTCGAATAATGAAGGGTTATCAGACTTTGGGTGAAATGCTTTTTCGGAATCATCATAATCAAACAACATCAATCGGCATGCTGTGGGCAGGATTTGCCTCACACCGGCAAAATGCCGTTCAGCATCTTCCTTCATTCGCTTTTTTGAGCCGCCACCCATAATACGAAAACAGATTTTGCTTAGTGCTTATCTATAAATAACAATGACCTTATTCAACACAATCATGGCAGCGGCCAAAGTAACCAAAGCGACGTGTGACAAGTCCGTCTTCTCATATCTCGGTATGAGCTTGCGGAATCTGTTGAACCAAGAGTGCGT
>JAPLSP010000029.1 GCA_026398575.1 Candidatus Sumerlaeota bacterium
GCCTACCATTCGGCGCCAATCTGGATAGATCCCATATTTCATCGCGTGACGACAAAGGCCTTGTGCCTATAGAGCAGCTACGCCGCGAGGCACACCCGACTCCAAATGCGTCAGAAATATCACTTTGACTCCGAGCTCCAATGAATAGATACTGACGGTAATAGATTGCGTGAATATCTTGGTGAACAAAAAATTTCTGCGGAATCTCATGGTTGATAAAATATCTGCAATTTTATCCGACTGGGCCGTTCGCAATGCTTTAATGCAGGCGTGGCTGGATTCGCAACCAGGTTTTTACGGAGGTCATGAAGAAGGTGGCTTTATTATCAAATGAAGTCATACAAGATAACCTGGCGGTTTCATTGGCTCAAGTAATGGCCGCTGCCAATAAGCGGGCAAGGGAATCGGGCGTTGACGCGCTCCAGAGCCTGATCACTATTACTCAAGTTTTTGGCGAGAAATGGCGATGGCGGGTCAACTATGGTCCCAAGGATTATGTGGGGAAACGGGGAGGCGATTTAATTATTGATGTTGATGCCACCGATGCAACCATAGCAAATGTAATGCGTGGTCAATAGAGAGGCTTGCTTTGCCTTGCCCGGAATAGGATCAAACAAGGTTCTCAAAAGATCGCGCTATTCTTCCCGCTTCACCTCATCCCACATCGCATCGAGTTGCTCGAGCGTCATATCGGCGGGACGCTTGCCGAGGGCGTGCAGGCGCTGCTCGATGCGGCGGAAGCGCGCCATGAATTTGCGGTTCGTCATATCGAGCGCTTCTTCGGCCGGAACGCCCAATCGCCGCGAAAGATTCACAATGCTGAAAAGCAAATCGCCGATTTCCCCCGCAACGCGAGCGCGGGCCAAAGGATCCGTGATTGCGGATTGCGAATTGACGATTGACGATTGACGATTGACGATTGACGATTGCGGATTGCCTATTGTGGATTGTGAAGCCACACTTGCATCGGTTCCCTTCGAATCCTTCCCTTCCTCCCTGCTTCCTGACCCCTGACCCCTGACCCCTGACCCCTCCTCTTCGCCCCCTGACCCCTGCCCCCTGATCCCTGCCTCTTGCAGCGCTTCGCGCAGCTCTTCGATCTCTTCGTGGATTTTATCGAAGATCGGCTCGACCGTCGTCCAATCGAAACCAACGTGCGCGACTTTCTCCTGGATGCGATGCGCCTTGAGCAGCGCGGGCAGCGATGGCGGAACACCGCCTAAAATCGAAGGGGCCACGTCCGGCGCGTGCGCTTTCCCCCCGCCGCCTTGCGCGGCCTTCGTGGCTTTCTCGCGCTTTTTAATCTCTTCCCAGTTCTTCAAAACCTCGCCGCTGCCGGATACTGTGACTTCCCCGAAGACGTGCGGATGGCGCCGAATGAGCTTCTCGCAAATCGCATCCAGGACGCCGTCAATATCGAAGCGCCCCGCCTCGTTCGCCAACTGCGCATGGAAAACAATCTGCAGCGCCAGATCGCCCAATTCCTCGCGCAACGCGATAAAATCTTCTTCGTCGAGCGTCTCCTTGACTTCGTAGGCCTCTTCAATCAAATACGGCGTCAGGGTCTTGTGCGTCTGTTCGCGGTCCCAGGGGCAGCCCCCCGGCGCGCGCAGCCGCGCCATGATTGCCACGAGCCGCCGGAAGCGGTCTTCGATGGCGTAAGGAGAATCGGTTATTTGTGGTTCTGTCATTGGGCTCTTGCCGTTCTTCGGAATCCCGCGCGTCAATTTTGTCCGGCAGCCAGGGCTTGCCGCTGCTCGCGCGCGTGACGGCGGACGTCGTTCGGATCTTTAAGCAGATGCCGCGGGATCGAAAGGACGCGCGTCACGCCCGGCTCTTCCATGGTCACGCCGTAGATGGTGTCCGCCAGTTGCATTGTGATCTTGTTGTGCGTGATGATGATGAATTGCACGGTTTTGGAGAATTCGCGGAGCATGTCCACCAGCCGCTGGCAATTGGCGTCGTCCAGCGGCGCGTCAATTTCGTCCAGAACGCAGAAGGGCGAGGGATGATATTGGAAGATGGCGAACATGACGGCGATGGCCGTGAGCGCTTTCTCGCCGCCGGACATCATGCTGAGGCCGGCCAGCTGCTTGCCGGGCGGCTGGGCGAAAATCTCGACGCCGGCCTCGAGGACGTCCTCGGCGTCTTCTTCCAGTTTCAGGTACGCCTTGCCGCCGCTGAAGAGCCGGCGAAACATGTCCTGAAAATGCGCGTTGATGGCGTTGAAGGCCGTCTCGAACATCTCGCGCGAGGTTTTGTCTATCGTCTTGATGGTCTTGATGAGCGACTCGCGCGCCTCGGTCATATCCTTCTCCTGTCCTTGCAGGAAGGTATAGCGCTGGCGCAGTTGCTCGTACTCCTCGATGGCGACGGTGTTGATCGGGCCGAGGCGGGTGATTTGCTCGCGCAGCGGCGCGATGCGCGCGCGCAATTCAGGGGCGTCTTCCGGCAGGTCAAAGAGCAATTCCTCCTCTGCCGCAAGCACGGGTTCGGCTTCATCTTCCGCCGCTTCCTCCCCTTCGGTCCGGGACGCTGGCGCTGGCGCAGATTCAGATGCGGGCTGGGCGGCGAGCTGACCGGCAGGTTGACCGGCGGCGGCCGCCGCAGTCTGCGCCTGGGCCGCTTCGCTCTGCGCTTGCGCCGCTTCGCTCTGCGCGCGCGCCTGCTCTTCCTGTCGGCGCTTGCGTTCGGCGAGTTTCTCGCGCAGGATTGCCGTTTCCGCCGCGACTTCCTGCGCGGTTTTGCGGAATTTTTCGCGCGACTGCTCGTCCAACTGTTCCAGCTTGAGGTTGGCCTGCTGCAGCCGCAAATCGGCTTCATGAACGCGCGTTTGCATCTGGCCGTGTTCGCGCGACTGCGTCTGCTGGTTCTGGCGCATGTCTTCGATCGCGCCCATGAGTTTTTCCCTTTGCGCGGTTGTTTCGGCCTGTTGCGCTTCGGTGGCGTCGCGCTTTTGGCGGGCGGCGTCGAGTTTTGCGCGCGCCTGTTGCTGTTCGCGAAGCGCAGAGGCGATCTGCTCATCCAGAACGGCGATCTGGGCCGTCTTTTGTTCGGCGGCCCTGACCGCGCGGTCTCGCTCGGACTGCAGCGCCGCGGTCCGGTCGCGCAGAGCGAAATGGCGCTCGCGGGAGCCGGCCAATTCCATGCCGGCCTGATTCAGCGATTCGGACGCTTCGCCCAGCGCATGATCCACAGCTTCGGCCTGCGCCTGGCGCGATTCGATCTGCGCCGCCATCTGGTCGGCCCTGGATGCGATCTGCCGGGCTTCCTCTAGCAGGCCTTCGATATGCTGGCGCGTGTGCTTGAGGTCTTCCTGCATTTCGCCAAGCGACTCCTCGACCTCGACCAGTCGGCGGGCAAGGTCGCCATGCGCCTGCGCGACTTGCTCGCGCTCGTTGCGCCCGCGCGCCAGTTCAACGTCGAGCTCATGCGTTTCTTCGCGCAATTGGTTGAGCTTCTCGCCGCCGTCGCGCAGCATTTCACGGTGCGAATACACGGCCTCGCGCAGCTTTTCCTCCCGCCCCCGCAGCTCGGCCTCTCGCTCGTTGAGCTCGTCTATCTCGCGCTCGCGCCCCAGCAGACGGCTGGGCAGCATGTCGCCGCCCGTGATGGCGCCTTCGGGCGACACGACGATCTCTTCCTTGACGGCGACGTAGCGATACCAATGCCCCTCGCGCTGCAAGCCCAGCGCGACGTCCAGGTCTTCGACCAGGATCGTCGAACCGAGCGTCGCCTCGACGGCGGGCCGCAGGCTGGCGTCGCACTCGACGAGCCTCGAGGCAATGTCAATGACGCCCGCGCGGCGGATGATTTCGTCAAAGCGTCCGTCATTGGCGGGCGTATAGATCGAGTTCATCGGCAGGAAGCGGGCGCGGCCCAGTTCGTTCTTGCGCAGGAATTCGACGGCGCGCGCGGCGTCGCCGGCTGTGTCCGTCACGATGTCTTCAACGCTCGAACCGAGCGCGATCTCGATGGCGGTTTCGTATTCCGAGCGCGACCGGATCAAATGCGCCAGGACGCCGCGCACGCCCTCGAGGCGCCCGCCCGCCGCGGCCTGCATGACTTCGCGCACGCCGCCGCCGTATCCTTCATAGCGCCGCTCCAGTTCGCGCAACGCATTCAGGCGCGAGCTGCTTTCGCTGTGCAGCTGGATGATGGACTCCAGGTCCGTCAACATGCGCGACAGGGTTTCCTCATTCTGGGCGCGGTCGCGCATCTCTCGATCCAGATGATCGCGCTGCCGGGCGATCTGAGACTCGAGCCGTCCAACTTCGGCGCCCAGTTCCTCCTGGCGGCGGCCCAGGCCGGTCTGCTGTTCGGCATAGACGGCCTGCTGTTCGCGGGACTTCTTGATCTGCGCTTCCACGGTGTCGCAGCGCGAGGCGGAAAGACGCGCCTCGTTTTCGCGGCGGCGCTGGCGCTCGCGCATCTGCTCCAGCTCTTTTTGCTGCTCGCGCAGTTCCGCGCGATGCTGCTCCTGTTCGCGGCGCAAGGCCTGCTGGCGCTCAAGTTTCTCATCGCGGGCTTCTTCCAGGCGGCGGACTTCGCGGGTCAATTCCTCGCTCTGGGCCTGAAGCTCTCCGACCTGCGCGCTGATCTTGGCCGCGTGCGCGCGCGACGTTTCGGCCTCCTCGGCCAATTGCTTCGATTGATTCTCGTAGGCTGCGCGCCGCTCGTCGTAGAGCGCAATGGCGCGCTCGCAATGCGAGGCCGCCTCGCGCTCGGCGGTCAGCTGAGCCTGCAAAGCGCGGATCGCCGCCTCCAGCGCCTCGGCGCCCGCGCGCTCTTTTTCCAGCTGCTCTTCCAAAGCGAGCAACTGCGTATCGAGCGCTTCGAGCGCGGCGCGTTCTTTGGCCAGAAGGGCTTTCTCTTCTTCGCGCTTGGCCAGTTCGCGCGCGTACGTCAGGCTGATCAGCGCCATTTCGAGTTGCGTCAGCTCGGCGTCCAGCGCCTTGTAGCGCAGGGCGCGGTTGGCCTGGCGTTTGAGCGAAATGGATTGCCCTTTGACCTCGCGGATGATATCGGCCAGGCGCGCCAGATCCGCCTCGGTGCGTTCGAGCTTGCGCAACGTCTCGACCTTGCGCTGCTTGTAGCGCGAAATGCCGGCCGCCTCCTCGAAGATCACGCGCCGCTCGATGGGCTTGGCCGTCACGATCTGATCCACGCGCCCCTGTTCGAGGATAGAATACGCGCTGACGCCGGCGCCGGTGTCCATGAGCATTTCATGAATCGAGCGCGCGCGGCACGGCATCCGGTTGATCAGATATTCGCTTTCACCCGTGCGCAGCAGCTGACGTCCGATCTGGATTTCGCTGGCGTCCACGCCCAGCAGGTTATTCTCATTATTCAACAGCAGCGACACACGGGCAATATTCATCGCCTTGACCGACGCCGAACCGTTGAAAATCACGTCGCCCATTCGCGCGCCCCGCATGATGCGCGCCCGCTGCTCGCCCAAGACCCAGCGGATCGAATCCAGGATATTGCTTTTCCCGCAGCCATTGGGACCGACAATGATGGTGGCGCCAGGCATAAACTCAATGGTTGTCTTATGCGCAAAGGACTTAAATCCATATATTTCAAGTGTCTTAAAAAACATGAGGGGATGGCCATTCCGCGGGTGGTGTCAAAGAAAGAAGGGATATTATTCAGAGTCTCGGGGACGCGCAAGCGCCGATTGCGGCAGGGTGTTTTTTATCGCATAACAGCCTGAATTATTCTGCCTGCCGCCTGCGCATAGCCCGGATTAATTGTTTCCAAAATCCACTCTTCTTGATGGTATCCAAGAAGACTGCGATGAGGATGACAAGCCCGAGCACGATTTTTTGCGTGTAGCTGCCGAGGCCAGTCAGATTCATTCCGTTCTGAATGACCGCAATGATAAAAGCGCCGATCAGGGTGCCGAAAATCCGCCCTTCGCCGCCCGAAAGGCTTGTGCCGCCCACCACGACGGCGGCGATCACATAGAGCTCATACATCAACCCATACGTCGGCGAACCGCTCTTGAGCTGGGAAGCCGTCACGATGCCGCCCAATCCGGCCAGTGCGCCGCAGATCGCATAAACGAAAAGCAGAACGAAGCTGATCGGAACACCGGACAGGCGCGCCGCCTCCTTGTTGCCGCCGACGGCATAGATATATCGCCCCAGCGACATGCGGCTCATCAGGACGTGGGCCACGATATAGAGAATAATCATGAGCAGGACGGCGTTGGGGATTCCGAAGCCGCCAGCGCCGCGCCCGATCCCAACCGCGCCGCGCCCCAGCCAGACGAAGCTCTCGGGAACTTGATAGATGGATTGCCCCTCGGCAAGGATATAGGCGGCGCCATTGGCCACCATCATCATACCGAGCGTGACGATGAAGGGCGGGATGGCGAACCAGTTGACCATGGCGCCGGAAAAAAGCCCCATTAAGGCGCAGACGGCGATTCCGGCCAGGCTGCACAGGATCATCGAAAACGCGCCGGCGTGTTCCGCGCCGCCCGCGTCGCGAATCAGGCGCGCGCCCACCACCGCCGACAGCGCAATCAGACTGCCGACGGAAAGATCAATGCCGCCGGTGATGATGACCATCGTCATGCCGATGGCGATAAGGGCGATGACGGCGATCTGATTGGCGACGTTGATCAGATTGTCGGTCTTCAGGAAATTGGGCCAGCGGTAGGACTTGGGGGCAACGATGCGCGCCTTAGCCAGCGAGGGATATTTTTCACCCAGATTATCGAAGACGCTCCAGCCGGCGCTGTAGGCGTTGCCGGCGATCACATCCACCGTCTTGCCTTCGGCCACGAGCGCGCGCAAGGCTTTACCGGCGTCCGGCGGCTGGCCTTTGACCACGGCGACGACGGTGGCGCCGGAAGCCTTCAAATCGCGGGCAAGCGCATCGGCAAAGGCGGCGTCTTCGTCGCCTTCGCGCGCAACGATCAAGACGCGCGGCTTTTGAGATTCGGCAGATTGAGGTATTGCGGCGCTGGCGCCGCCAGCCGCAAGAATCTCGCGCGCCAGATGCGCCCCCGCCGCCGCGCCGTTGGGCTTTTGCTCGTCCATCGTGGCCCAACTGAAGAATCCGCACAGCGCCAGCAAAACCAGCAACATGCCGTAATCGGAAAGGAAGCGGGAAGATAAGGAGGAAAATGGCGGCATTGTTATTTCTCTTCCAGTGGAAATACGGGACTGAATGGATCTTCAAATCTATATGGAGTTCCTCGCAATGGATAACAATTCGTCTGCTGAACGTCCTCTTGAATTGAAGAAATGACTACTTCCACCCAATCGCCTTTATGAAAGGGCGTCTCTTCCAACAATATTTTTCCATCTTCGTTTAGCAGGTACTTTGCTTTGTAAGCCTCCATCTTCTTTGCCCTCCAATCTCCGCGGCCTCTCTCAGCGCCAACTGAAGTTGGAACTACAAGCGCCAACTAAAGTTGGAACTACTAACGAACTACTAACACTAGCGCGCGGCCAGATGCAGGAGTTGCTCCTGTGTGGCGGTTTTCATATCTGTGACCTCGCCGGAGATGCGGCCGTCGCGCATCACTAAAATCCGGTTGGACATGCCGAGCGCCTCGGGCAATTCCGACGTGATCATCAGGATCGCCTTGCCCTGGCGCGCCAGATCGTTCATCAGCAAATAAATCTCATATTTCGCGCCGACGTCTATGCCGCGCGTCGGCTCGTCGAAGATGATGACCTTCGAGTTGCGTTCGAGCCACTTGGCCAGCACCACCTTTTGCTGATTGCCGCCGGAAAGGTCCTGCGCCGCCTGCTCCTGATCGCGCAGCCGGATGCGCAAGGCCTGGACGTAATGGCCGAATTGCGCGCGCTCGCGGCTCATGCGGACAAAGCCATAGCGCGACAGCCCCGGCAGATTCGGCAGCCCGAAATTCTCGCGGCACGACCGCGCCAGAACCAGCCCCTGGCTCTTGCGGTCCTCCGTCAGCAGGCAGATTCCCGCGCGAATGGCCTCGCGCGGTCCGCGATGCGGCAGCGGGCGGCCTTCCAGATGGATCGTTCCCGAATCCGGACGGTCCGCGCCGAAGATCAGCCGCGCCGTTTCGGTCCGCCCGGCGCCCACCAGACCGGTCATCCCGAGGATTTCGCCGCGCCGCATGTTGAAGGATACATCGCGCACATGGCGCCCGCGGCTCAGATTGCTCACCGAAAGAATCTCGTCGCCAATCGGCGCCGGCTGCTTGGGGAATTCATGATCCAACTTGCGCCCGACCATCATCTCGATCAGGTTTTCGCGCGTGACCTCCGAGACGGGGAGCGTGCCGATATGGCAGCCGTCGCGCATCACCATCACGCGATCGCCAATCTCGAACACCTCGTCCAGGCGATGGCTGATGTAGATCACGCCGATGCCCTGCGCCTTGAGGTCGCGGATAACGCCGAAAAGCCGCCCGACCTCCTGCGGCGTCAGCGTCGCGCTCGGCTCGTCCATCACGATGACGCGCGCGTTGAGCGACAGCGCCTTGGCAATCTCGACCACCTGCTGCTGGGCGGTGGTCAATTCCTGGCAGGGGATTTCGGGATTGATCTCGACGCCGATGCGTTGAAACAGCTCGCGCGCCTGGCGCTGTTCCTCGCGCCGCCGCACGAATCCCGCGCGCGTGCGTTCGTGTCCGAGGAAGATATTTTCGCGCGCGCAGAGCGACGGCACGAGATTGAATTCCTGATAAATGACCGCAATGCCGGCGCGCTGGGCGTCGGCGGGCCCGGCGATGGAAGCCGCCGCGCCAGCGATCCGGATGACACCACCATCGGGGCGATGCGCGCCGCTCAACACCTTGATCAGCGTGCTTTTCCCCGCGCCGTTTTCGCCGACCAGCGCCAGCGTCTCGCCCGCGCTCAAATCCAAGTCCACCCCTTGCAGCGCGCGCACGCCGGGGAAGGATTTAGAGATGCCCTTCATTTCAAGTAAAAGCGGCATAGGCAAGGGGCTTGGCGCCGATATTTATAAACGAAATTATTTAATGCGGATGGGACCAGCGCCAGCTTTTGGAGTAAGGTGGCTCGCCGCCTTCTTTTTGGCGTTTCAATGGCCCAGGCGCAAAA
>JAPLSP010000239.1 GCA_026398575.1 Candidatus Sumerlaeota bacterium
TTTTTGCGCCAAGGCCATTGAAACGCCAAAAAAAAGGCGGCAAGCCACATTACTCCAAAAGCTGGCGCCATTCCCCGCCGCATAGAGAGATTAAAGCCAATCGGAATATCTGTCAGTATATCTCCGGCTTCAGGTCGCGCGCGAGAAGATCGTCCACGGCGGCGGCGGGAGACTTCGATTCATAGAGAATGGCCTGGACTTCGCGCGAGATGGGTAATTCCACGCGATAGCGCTGAGCCAGCTGGCTGGCCGAGCGGGCTGCATAGATGCCCTCGACTTCCATGCCGATGCGCGCGCGGGCTTCCTCGGCCGGTACGCCCTGCCCCAGCAGTTCCCCGAAATTGCGGTTGCGGCTGAGATGCGACGTGGCGGTGACGACTAGGTCGCCGATGCCCGCCAGTCCGGCGAAGGTTTCGCGTTGCGCGCCCATGCACACGCCCAAGCGTGTGATCTCGGCCAGCCCGCGCGTGATCAGCGCGGCGCGCGTATTATCGCCAAAGCCCATTCCGTCGCATACCCCCGCCGCAATCGCGATCACGTTCTTGAGCGCTCCGCCCAGTTGCACGCCGAGAATGTCCGGGCTGGTATAGACGCGGAAGCGCGGCGCGTTGAAGAGCTGTTGAACGCGCTCGGCCAAAGTGGGGTCTGCCGCGGCGGCCACGATGGTCGTCGGCATATCACTCGAAACCTCTTCGGCATGGCTCGGTCCGGAAAGCGCCACGGCCAGCCGGCTCGAACCTTCGCCCAATTCCGACGCGATCACCTGCGTCATCGTCAGGCCGCTGTCTGGCTCGATGCCTTTGGTACAGACGGTGATGCTGCCCGGCGCCTGGCGGGCGTAAGACTTTGCCAGGTTCGCGGCCAACGCGCGCACGCCGTGCGAGGGCGCCGCGATCACCCAATGAAACGCTCCCTCCAGCGCTTCGTCCAGATTATTGGTAATGAGGATGTCCTCAGGAACCTTTAGATGCGGCAGCTTGGCCGGCACGCGGGTTTTGCACAAGTGCTCCACCACGCGCAAATCATATTCCCAGATTTGCACATTGTAGTCCTTCTTGCGCAACAGACACGCCAGCGTAACGCCCCATGTCCCTGCGCTGAAAACCGCGAATGTTTGCGTCATGCAATTCCTCCCCGCCTTGGCCGCCCTTGGGGCGGCGAAGCGCATGTCCCTCTAACCCAATGGCGAATTGAAGAAGTTGAACTCTTTAATGACCAGCGAATCATCCAGGAAATGCCTGCGGCAGACGGGCAGATAACTCTCATTGCCGCCGATCATGACCTGATCGCCTTCGCGCACCGGTTTCCCTCCGGCGACGCGCAAATTCATCATCGCCTTGCGGCCGCAAAACCAGCAGACCGTTTTGACCTCTTCGATTTTATCGGCCCAGCGCAACAGCGCCTCGCTGCCGGGGAAGAGGTTGTTCTTGAAGTCCGATTTCAATCCATAAACGATCACCGGCACATTCAGTTCGTCCACAATCCGGCACATTTGGCGCACATGCCGCTCGCTGAAGAACTGCCCTTCATCCACGAGCGCGCACTCGATGGGCATGGCGTCCTGGACCATCCTGAAAATGTCCGTGCCATCGTAAACCGTATGCGCCTCGCGCGACAGGCCGATGCGCGAGGCGATGCGTCCGGTTCCATAGCGGTTGTCCAAATAATGCGTGAACAGCATGACGCGCTTGCCCTGCTCTTCATAATTATGCGCGATCTTCAGCACCTCGATGGATTTGCCCGCGTTCATGGTCGAATATCGGAAATAAAGCTGAGCCATGGGACGATCCTCAGTTGTTTTTTGTCACGTACTCCATGAACTGCTCGCGGAACTGCGTCGCGCCGCCGTTGGCCGGGTGACGGATTTTCACGGCAGAGACTCCGAGACAATCAAGCGAGAATTTGGCTTTTTCTCCAATAGCCAGAATGTGGCGCGGCCGCATCAGCGCGATCACTTCATGCAATATCTCCGCCCCGGCGCGCATCTCGTCGTCCCCCGGCGTCCGGTTGGTCAGCCGCCCCTGCGCCGGCTTGAAAGGATGCCAGGGAAACGCGTTCCAAATCAGAAACGCTTTCGGATCGGCGCCCAAAGCGGCGATCTGGCCCCAGACTATAGTGGCGGTCGGTTCGGAAAATCCCAGCGGCTTGATTTCCGGACGGCTGGTGCGCTGCGGCGTCAGACCGGAAAACACATGCTCGGGATAAATCCCCTTGTCGCGCAGATGCCCCAGCAAAATCCGCTCCGAGGTCATGGCGATGCCGCTGAAATGTCCGCCCTGATAGCCAATCGCCTCGCCGGCCAGCAGATAAACCGTTTTGCCGGCGCGCTCCGAAAGATATTGCAGGAGTTGCCGCCGCCGGATCTCCGGCGCCTCCGGGCCGATGTCATTGTCCGGGTCCATATCCCGCCAGGGGTTGAATACGCCTTCGCGGGCGGGAGAGTGCGCGAGTGAATCTATGAGATGGTCCAGCATCATTCGTCCCAGAGGCAAAGGCGGCGTCTTGTGTTTCTGCTGGCAGCCGCATTCTAAGACAGTCATATTGCTCAGTGTTCTGACTTAGTGCTCATATTCGTAAATACGATAACATAAAATCGCTGCAAATATTTTTGCCGGAAGAAAAGATTCATGCGGATAGGAGCGGCGCCAGCATTTGGAGTGCGGTTGCTTGCTGC
>JAPLSP010000445.1 GCA_026398575.1 Candidatus Sumerlaeota bacterium
AGACCCGGAACTATATCGCCGCCCTCGACGCCTCCACCGGTCTGGCCGCCGCCTGGAACCCGAGCGCGAATGGACCTGTCTATGCCCTTGCTGTCTCGGACGCGACGATCTACGTGGGCGGCGATTTCTCGATCATCGGAGGGCAGACGCGCAATTATATCGCCGCGCTCGATTCTTCCGGCGCTGCTACCGCCTGGAACCCGAATGCGACTTGGACGGTCTATGCCCTTGCGGTCTCAGGTACGACGGTCTATGCTGGGGGCTCGTTCGAAACGATCGGCGGGGAGGCGCGCAAGCGCATTGCCGCACTCGATTCTTCCGGCGCCGCCACCGCCTGGAATCCGAATGCGGATTGGGGGGTCTATGCCCTTGCGGTCTCGGGCACGACGGTCTACGCGGGGGGGTACTTCTCGACCATCGGCGGGCGGAGGCGCAACCATATCGCCGCAATAGATTCTTCCGGCGCCGCCACCGCCTGGGATCCGAATGCGGATTGGACGGTGTATGCCCTTGCGATCTCGGGCACGACGGTTTACACGGGTGGCAGCTTCACGAGCATCGGCGGGCAAGCGCGCAACCATATCGCCGCGCTCGACGCTAATTCGACCGGAACCGCTACCGCATGGAACCCCAATGCGTTAGGTACGGTCATATCCCTTGCGGTCTCGGGCTCGACGGTATACGCGGGGGGCGGCTTCACGAGCATTGGCGGGCTGCCGCGCAATCGGATCGCCGCGCTCGACGCATCCGGCGCCCCCACTGACTGGAATCCGGATGCTGATCATTCGATCTATGCCCTGGCGGTCTCGGGTACGATGGTTTACGCGGGGGGATGCTTCACGAGCATCGGTGGGCAGCCTCGCAACCTTATCGCTGCGCTTGATGCTAATTCGACCGGAACCACCACCGCCTGGAACCCAAATGCAACAGGATATGGATATACTTCTTCTGTCACTGCCCTTGCGGTCTCAGGCACGACGGTTTACGTGGGGGGCAGATTTGATTGGATTGGCGGAAAAAGGCGCTACAGCATTGCTGCGCTCGACGCAAATTCTACTGGAGTCGCCACCGCTTGGGATGCGATGGCGTATAAAAAAGGTGATTTTTATGGGGCTCATATCTATGCCCTCGCGGTATCGGGCTCGACGGTCTATGCGGGAGGAGAATTCTCTTTCATTGGAGGGAAGATGCGTAACAATATCGCTGCACTGGACGCAGCAACAGGGGCGGCCACCGCTTGGAATCCATACGCGGACGGTATCGTACGTGCCTTAGCGCTCTCAGGCGAGACAATCTACGCAGGAGGAGAATTCCATTACATCGGCGGGCAGACGCGCTACTGCATTGCTGCGCTCGATGTCGCAACCAGCAATGCCACCGAATGGCGCCCAGGTGGGCATAGTTTTGATGTCCATGCCCTTGCAGTCGCGGGCACAACAGTCTATGCTGGGGGCTCGTTCGATGCAATCGGCGGGGAGGCTCGCAATTATATTGCCGGCCTCGACGCACGCACCGGCTTCGCCACTGAATGGAATCCGGAGGTTGGCGACTGGGTGCGCGCCCTTGCGACCTCCAGTTCGATAGTCTACATAGGCGGCGGTCGAGCCGGTTTCGCCCAATTCGATCCAGCGACGACAACTGTGCCGGTTGATGTAACGGGCTACTACCGGATCACGTACAAGCGCGAAGGCAAAGGGACGGGCGAGGATGTAATGGGGCGAGTAGAGAACGGCACATTGCGCCTGCTGGAGAACACAACAGAGAACGACACGCTCGACATCGCCTGGGACCCGCTCTTGCCAACAAGCCAAAGGGCCAATGCGCCCTCGCTGAAAAGAGTTGAAACCACGGGGGGCTTTAAGAAGTTCATGACAGTAGCCAAGATCGAATCGGTCTTGGCGATCAAGAGCATCGCGGCGCTGACAGCGAGCGGGACTTACGTCGGCGTGGTATCGTCGCTCTGCGGCGGCGTGAGGACGGTGAACATGACCTGGGTAAATCCGGCCAAGCCGGCCACAACGCGAATCATAGCGGGCGGAGTCACCAAGGGCAAGACGGGCAAGCCGCTCTTAGGGCGCGTCCAGCTCAGCGGCGTTCGGCTGGCGAATCTCTATGCGCCCAATCAGCCGTTTTCGCTCGTGAACGTTTCGGCAAAGAAGGTGGATGACGGCGCAGGCAATGTGGGAATCGTGACCGCAGACAGTTTGGAAATTGGCTGGTGGATCACGAAGATCGTATCGTTGAAGCTAAATGCGGCTATGATTGAGTACGGCGACCTTGCCGGCGTCATTCGGAAGATCGTGGGACAGGGCGCTTTTTTCACGCTGAAGAGAGAACACGGAATTGAAAAGGTAGCATGTCCGGCCGATATGACTATGGGCTGGTTTACTACTAGCGCTCCGAATGTGGACATCCATCTGGCAGGCGGCCTCATAGACTGTGTTGAAATATCGGCAAGTGGCGCAATCTCCAGGCTGACAAGTACTGCAAAGCGCGCTCGTGATGTCAATGGAAAGATACTGCGCATGGGTGGAGGAATCGGGTGCTGGTATGCCAAAGCGGGTACCGGACATACTTGGTCAGATGATCCGTGCCGCTTGAGCGATATTGGTACCCTATTCGCTACCTATGCCATCATTGGAGACTTTTACGCTGGTCCCGAATATAAGGGAGTGGTCAAATATATGGACACGGGGCCTTCTGGTATAGCTATCGGTAGGATTTATATGAGCAGACGCCGAGGCCTGGGGAAATTCCCTTATCCGCGCCAAAATGGGGTCTATCGCCCGCATGGCGACTTTTCCTCGATGGAAATAGGGTACGGAGAGGTAATCGAAAAAGTTCAATCCTCAGATCGCGCGGGCGATGGGCCGATACAGCCGGTCGCGCCGGAAGCGCTGCGTATCGCGAATCAGCTAGAGGAAAAACTCATGAAGGCGCGCCGCGTCGGCGACAAGGTCCGTATCTACGGCGACAAGCCCAAGCCCAAGCCGCCGAAGCCGCTTCCGTCCGGCAACACGATTACAGAGCAATTCAACGACCAGCAATAACGACATTCGGGTCAGACCTTGAGTTCCGCGCCATTCAGGTCTGACCCCGCCATCCAAATATTAAACCTGGATTCGATAGTGCGCGAACAATTGACATGGCAAAAAATCTTTGGTTGGCCACAGGCCAGGGCGATACTCGCATTGAAGCTATCCTCTTCGGCGAACGGGAGACGGATGATTTACACCCCATTTTTGAAATCGCGTGCCAGGCAGGAATCATCATCGCGGCATAAGAGCGGCAAAATTAAAGGTGAACATAGGCAGACGTTCCCTAAATACAATCGAAACGCATTATTGCTCAATAATTATGGGTTGTCAGCAAGGCGACTCTAAGATTATAATTATTATCGAAATATGGGTTAGGGGGATGTGGGTTCAGAAAAGATTTTTTTACTTTCTTGGAGCAGGCAATGAGGAGAAGTGCGCATAAGCGCACGGCTGGAAAGATAGCTATCGCGCTTGTTGTGGCGGCGAATGCGCTGGCGGTTGTGGCTATTCTTGTCTGGGCTATTTATCATGCGATTTCTATAAACGCTCAATCGCATGCAAACGCCCAACCGCTGGCTAACATCCAATCGGCCGCAAAAACTCAATCTCAGGCGAACACGCAATTGGCCGCCAGCGCCAATGCCTCTTCTGCAGCCAATGCCTCATCCACTGCCACAGTTACATCCAGCGACAAACCTTCATCTCTCTCATCACTCCCATCCCTCGCATCTTTCCCATCTTCCGCATCCGTCGCGCCTTCAGTCGATCCGGCGATTCACATTAATCAAATCTCCCTGCGATGCGAAAATCCTCAGATCGCCCTTGGGTACGATGGATGGGTATTGGCTGTTTGGGAAGGCTATGCCGCCGATTCGCCGGTCCGCCAAATCTGGTTCGCCGAACGTTCGCCCGAAGGCGTCTGGACTCGCGAGATTTGTTTGAGCGCCGGAATGCCGGATGAATCGAGTGAGCCTTCCATTGCCGTGGATCCGCGCGGCTATCCCCACGCGGTTTGGTGCGCGCGTAAGGGCGCGACGAATCACGTCTTTTATTCCCGGCGCCGCGGCGCTCTTCATCCGGCCACCGTCTCCGCCGGCAGTATCAATAACCTCAACTATTGGTCAAAGCCGCAGCAACTTGACGTTGCGGATGAACTGAATTGTCAGACGGTCTCCATCGCTTTCGACTATAGCGGACGCCCCTCGGTGATCTGGCAGGGCGGTTTGGGAACCTTGTATCGCGTCTATGCCGCCTTCGCGCCTCACCGCGGCAAATGGCGCGTGGACCTGCTGGGAACGGACGAGCAGAGCGATTATTGCTCCTTCCCGCAATTGGTTCCGGGGGAACGGACGCTCGCGGTCTGGTATGAAGCCGAAACAAGCGGACTCAAGACGCGGGCGGCGTTTGCTCCGGAAGGCGTTGACAGCCCGTGGACGCCGGCGCCCCTGCGATTCGCCGCTTCCCTGCCGGCGGACCGCTTGGTGGAAATTCTGCGCGACCGGAAGGAGCGATTGTGGGCGATGTGGACCGATGCGCGCGATGGGGTGGGAGAGCGGGTGTGGTTTGCGCCCGGCGTTGACAGCCTCAGCCCGCTCCCGCCGGGCAAGCCTTTTCTCGCCGACGATCGCGCCCTGGCGGCCAATCGCTATCCGAGCGCGGATGGCGGCGTTCCCGATCCGGACGCCAATCCCAATGATCCGAAGGTGATCGTCCTCGTGTGGGTCGTTGAGACCAAGGGAGAAAAGCGTATCGCGATCCGGGCGATCAATCCCGCGAATCCTGCCGTATCGCCGCCCAGCCGTTTGCTTTCCGATCCTTCCGATCCTCACGTTGCCTCGCCCAGCGTGCGCCAATCCCCTGGCGGCGCCGCTCACGTCGTATGGGACTCCTCTTACGCCGGCGGCGGATCGGGAAATATCTATTACGCGATGACGCCATTCCGCAAGTAATAACCGTTTAGCAATGCGCAGTAGGCCGCTCGATCCGAGAGCGGCTCAGGGGAATAGAGCGCATTCACGTCTGGCCGCTCTCGGATCGAGCGGCCTACTGCGCATCGCTGAAGGGTTATCGCAAGTAGCAGTACCA
>JAPLSP010000459.1 GCA_026398575.1 Candidatus Sumerlaeota bacterium
TACTCATTCATCCGTGCGGAATGAACTGGCCCTATGACGCCTTCCTCGGAGAAAAATGGCTGAGCGCGTTCGGCTATCAAAGCGGCCATGGCGACGACGCGAAAACATTGCGCTGGATCTACAGCGGCCTGCCTTCGCATAAATGGTCGCAGGGGCCGGCGCGTCCCGTGCTCAACCTCGAACCGCCCTACGAAGACCACACCGCCTATCAATCCAAGAAGCGCCACACCGCCTACAACGTGCGGCGCGCCGTCTATTGGAGCCTGCTCTGCGCGCCGCCCGCCGGAGTCACCTACGGGGCGCACGGCATCTGGAGCTGGCCCGAGACGCCGCAGACGCCGATTGAGCACGCAGGGACCGGCGTGGCGAAGCCCTGGCGCGAAGCGATGAATTTTCCCGGTTCCACGCAGATGGGATACATGGTAGAGTTATTCACCTCGGTCGAGTGGTGGCGGCTTCGCCCGGATGAAAAACTGATTGCGCAGCCGCCGCAAGGATCGGAAGATGCCGCGCGGTATATGAGCGCGGCGCGCTCGGAAAAAGGCGATTTGGCGATGATCTATCTGCCGGTCGGCGGCGCCGTTACCATCAACGCGCAATCGCTGGCGCAGGGACTCAAGGCTGAGTGGTTCGATCCGCGCAGCGGAAAACGGACGCCGGCCGCAAGCGCGCAAGCAAACGAATACAAAGCGCCGGACGAGATGGATTGGGTGTTGGTGTTTCATCCTTGATCGTTTGCTCAACTTTTTAGCCTGCTTCAGCAGGCTCTTCTTTGCACCGCCTTTAGGCGGGTGAAGGCAAAGGCGATGAACTAGCAGCGCGCTTCAGCGCGGCTTCTCGACAGGCTTCAGCAAAATGCGTCTGCGGCAAATACTTGCTAAAGCAGGTCGAGAAGCCGCGCTGAAGCGCGCTCCAGGTGAGATGATGCCTGGCAACACCCCTGCTAAAGCAGGGTGCAAAGAAGAGCCGGCTGAAGCCGGCTAAAATGGAAGCCAGGTTGATATATTGGGCATCTTTTTTTGGTTTTGCGCTTCAAAGAGGTAGTATTATGCCGAGATTCACCACAGAGACACTGAGACACCGAGAAGGACCAAGAGCAACGCCCTGCTTTTCTCTGTGTCTCTGTGCCTCTGTGGTGAATCTTTTCGGAATTGTTTTTTTTATCTGTTCAACATGCCCCGCCACCGAAATCCAATACCTCACTCAAAATACGAACACCGTCGGCCGCTATGATTTGTTGGAAGTGACCTTCCAGTTGTCCCGCATTTATGAGAATCCATTCGACCCCGATCAGGTGGATGCACGCGTGACGTTCCGCGGCCCCAATGGCTATGAAAAAAGCGTTCCCGCGTTTTACTACATGGATTGCGACGCGATCAGTTCCGATACCGAGCGATATAGCGCCCCATACTCCGCGTGCTGGAAGGCGCGCTTCGCCCCTGCGGCGCCGGGCGCATACACCTATGGCATCAGCGTCGCGGATTCAGCTGGGACGGCGCGGCTCGATCCTGCCTCTGGCTTCATCTGCATCGAAAGCGGCCTGAAGGGTTTCATCCGCGTGGACGCCCGCGATAGCCGCCTGATGCGTTACGACGACGGCTCGCCATATCTCCCCATCGGGCAGAATCTTGCCTGGGGGCGTGGCGAGGGAACCGCTTGGTGGCGCGACCGCCTGACGCAGATGAGCAGTCACGGCGAAAACTGGGCGCGCATCTGGATGACGCATTTTTTCGATGGATTCACGATCGAGTGGAGCCGCCAGCACGAGCGCGGCTATTGGGAGGGATTGGGGCGCTACAGCATGCAGATGGCGTGGCTGATTGACCGCGTAATCGAAATGGCGCGCTCGCAGGGCATCGGCGTCCAGTTGGTTTTGCAGCATCACGGGCAGTTCAGCATCAGTCACAATCCAAACTGGGACCTGAATCCTTTCAACGCGATCCACGGCGGAGACGGCGGCTTCCTCCAGCAGCCGCAGGATTTCTTCACGAACGAAAAAGCGCGCCAGCTCGTAAAGCGCAAACTGCGCTACATCGTCGCGCGCTGGGGATATGCAACGAGCGTCATGGCGTGGGAGCTGTTCAACGAAGTGGAGTTGACGGATGATTACGGCAGCAGCGAGACACAGCGCGCCGCCGTGGCCGAATGGCATCGCGAGATGAGCGATTATCTGCGCGGCGCGGACGCGTTCGGCCATCTCATCACGACCAGCGCCGACAGCAAAGGATTCGACGCGATCTGGAGCCAGAGCAATATAGACACGGTCCAGGTTCATCACTATGGCGCGAATAAAATAGACGCCATGGTTTCGGCGGCGAGCCGTCTGAGCCGGCAAGAGAAGACGATCATCGTCGGCGAATTCGGAAGCGAAGGCAGCGCCGAAGACCGTCTCGACAATCTGAGCGAGCCTGAAAAATCGCAAATGATCGAAGGCCTGGATTTGCACAACGCCCTATGGGCCGCTTCGCATTCGAAGTCGTCCGCGATGCCGTGGTATTGGGAATATATCCAGGCGTACAATCTCTATGACGCCTTTCAACCGCTCAGCGACTACTGGGCGGGCGAGGACCCGGCGGCGCATCAACTCTCGAAGGCCGATCTCATCACGACGGGCGGACCGGCGATGCAGGGGCTGACGCTCTCCCCGGGCAGCAGCGACTTCGAGAGCACGTCTCCGCGCACCGTGTTCAATGTATCGGCCAAAGGCGCGGCGCCGGGGATCAGGAGGCTCTCGCAATATGTGCATGGCCGCTTCCATGAAGGGCAGCGTTCCGATCCGGAGTTCAACATTGACCTGGCGACGACGGGCGATCTGAAGATTCACGCCACGCAAGCCTCGTCCTACGCCACCAATACCTTGCGCGTGCTCCTGGATTCGGAGGAAGTTTTCCGCTCGCAGGGATATTCCGGCGATTATAATTTCGTCACCACCGTTTCGCTGCCGTCCGGGCGCCATAGCATCAAGATTGAAAACACCGGCCCCGATTGGTTTCAAATTTCCGGCTATGAATTCACCGGCTTCGGCGTCAACGCGCTCAGCGCCGTGGGAATGGCCGGCCCCGAGCGCGCGTATCTATGGCTCTATGATCTCGGAAGCCAATATAAGCGCACTGCAAATGGATCCTTTGCAGGCGTCCAGGTTGGGCTTAATAAAATGCGAGACGGCGAGTACATCATCGAGTTTTGGGCAACGCGTTCTCCGGGAGGCCGAATCGGTCAAACGCGCGTGCGGGCGGAAGGCGGGAGATTGCTTTTTGAGTTGCCGGAATTCGAAAAGGATCTGGCTGTAAAAGTTTTTCTGGCCAAAGTGAGTTTTTTCTAGGAAGCGCAATAGTTCCAAGCGTGGAAACACTTGAGGGAAGGATTGAAAATCACGCTTGACGTATTTCCAAACGCGGCGTTTATTGAGCCCAGAATCATTGTGAATGGCAATAAACAGAATCGTTTGACGCAACAAAGCAGGAGCGGCTCTATGACTCGAGCAAGCACAAAGAACATAAAACTTCGGCGGATTACGATCAAGAACTACAAATCTATTGATGAGCTCACTCTTGAATTTCCGGCGCCTCGCTTCGAAGAGGAAGATGATATTTTCGTAATTGGTAGCAGCAATGGCGTTGGGAAAACCTCAGTATTGGAATGCTGCGCCTTGCTCTGGGCTTCGCATATGGCGGCATGCATAGAAGCGGAACTTGACGAATGGACGCTGGCGAAAAGCAATCGTCCGGCGAAAGGCAAGTTTGAATTCAGCATAGGCAAAAACTTTCCGATTCAGTTCTCGGATATCATCCGTGCTGGAGCGCAACGGGCGGAGATTGCAGGAGTATTTAGCGTTGGTGGAAAGGAATATGCGCGCGAAATTATACTGCACAAAAATAATCGTCTGGATCTTCGAAGCTCCATGGAGAATCTAAAAAATCTCTGGCCGAAGACATCTGATCCTGTAGAGAGCGTCCTCTCTTCTTTATTCGGAATCAATCCGGAGCCAATGGTTTGTTCTCCATTCCTATACATGCACAGCTATCGAAAGATAAAGGAAGGCGACACCGAGATTCTGCTGGCGGGGGAAGGCGCCCGTCCTCAGAAGGGCAAAGCGAGCCGTCTGGTTGATGAGAAAGCCTGGAGTTCTCTCAAGTACGAAATTGTGAAGATGAAAATGGCGCAGGCAAATCTGTTTGATTATGAGGACGCTCAGGACGCCGGCGCCATGCTTGATAAAATGAATCAACTGCTAGAGGAATATGCTGGAGCTACGCTCTCGAAATTGAAAGCGGCTTCCGGCAACGAAGTGGGGATTCGTGTTCTTGCATCGGGCAAGGAAGACTCCTATGGCTTTGATGGTCTGAGTTCCGGGCAAAAAGAAATCATCTCGGCTTTTTTTAGCCTCTGGCGCCATACAAGGTATCAACCTGGAATCATCCTAATTGACGAGCCGGAATTGCATCTCAATGCGGAGTGGAAATGCGCATATATTCATGAAGCGTTGAAGCTGTCGCCCGGAAGCCAGTTTATCATCGCTACGCATTCCGAAGACATTTTCGGCGCCGTTCCTGCCAATCGCCGCATAATGCTTATGCCATCCGGAGAAAAAGCATAATGACGCACGCGGCGCATGATCTTCGAACTGAGCAAATTCGGCGCAAGGCGCGGCATGTCTTATTTGTGGAAGGCGAGGGGCCGAACTCAGTGGATATCCAAGTATTGGATTTGCTGCTGAGGCCCTCAATTAGTGTCGAGCCTTTAGGTTCCTCTTTTCATATCCGCAGCGCCGCTCAAGCCTTGTATAGGTATCATCCCGATTATTATTTCCTGATAGACCGGGATCATTATGAAGATGAATTCGTGGAGAAATGCTGGGATAATTTTCCTGCGCCGGAAACTCCCAATCTACTTATATGGCGAAAACGCGAAATTGAGAACTATTTTCTTGCTAGCGATTATCTGCTACAATCGAAGTATTGCGTGGCTGGCGAACAAAAGCTGCGGAGTGTCATTACCAAGCATGCAAGCGCCCGGCTGTTTCTCGATACCGCCAATCAAGTGATTATAGAAATCAGGGAACGGCTGAAGCAGAACTGGATTCAGCTTTTCGAAAACCCCGCGCAGTTCAAAACAAAGAATGAGGCTCTTTCGCTTCTTACGCGCCGGCCTGAATGGGAGCATTTTCAATCGCGCGTTTCTCAATCATTAATCGAGAAGAATATCTCCACTCGATTTGAGGAACTGTTAGAGGAATGGAGCGGCGGTTTAGATCGTCTCGAATTCGGAACGGGGCAATGGATAGAGCGGTTGCGAGGTCGAATGATTCTATCTTCTGTGATCCATGAGTGTTTTCAAGTCCGCGATGCCAAAGGCTCATTGATACAAGGAGAGGATAAGCTCAATGCCGTTGTCAAGGACCTTGCGAGGCTGCCCTTAACCAAGCTGCCGGATGATTTTCAATTGCTTCATAAAATCATAATGGATCGAATTAATGCATCATGACGCCTGAATCGCAAGCCAATAGACCTGACGTGACTATTCTAATCCCGGCTTTCAACGAGGCCGAGGCGTTGAAAGAGACGCTGGCTGCTCTTGGCCTTTATCAAAAATACTATCGGGAAATTCTGGTCGTGGACGATGGGTCGTCCGATGCGACGGCGCAGGTGGCTGCGGATAATGGCGCGCGGGTCATCAGGCATCCGACGAATCGCGGCTATGGCGCGGCGGTCAAGACCGGATGCGCCGCCGCCATGACGCGATACGTCCTGATGTTCGACGCCGACGGCCAGCATCCCGCCGATAGCATTCCGGACTTCACGCGCGATCTTGGGGGCAGCGACATCGTGATCGGACAGCGCGTGCAAGGTTCCGACGCGCAGATCCTGCGGCGGCCGGGCAAATGGATTCTGGCGCGCGTGGCGAACCATCTGACCGGGCAAAAAATTCCCGATCTCAACTGCGGCATGAGGCTCGTGGATCGCGAGGTTATTGCGCGGTATGGCGGCATCCTGCCCGACGGCTTTTCGATCTCGACCACGCTGACGATTGCCGCGCTGAAAGACCGGCTGCGAGTGCGATGGGCGCCGATCAAGACGCATCCACGCGCCGGACGCCCAAGCAGCGTGCGCATTGTGCGCGACGGCATGAACACGATCCTGCTCATCCTGCGCGTCATCATGCTGTTCGATCCGCTCAAGATTTTTTTGCCCGTCAGCGGAATGATTTTTCTCTTTGGAATCGCGGATCTGATTTTCGAGATTCTCTATATCCATAAAGTTCACTTGTCTTCCTTGTCTGTAACCAGCTTCCTGACCTCGGCGCTGGTTTTCATGTCCGGCCTGATCGCCGACCAGCTGGCCGCGCTGAGAAGGCAACTGCGATGAAAGTCCTCTTGATTCATCCGCCGGGCGATCACATGCTCCGGACCAATGTGCCTTCGGTCGTGGACGAAGAGACGGGCTGCTATCCGCCGCTGGGGTTGATGTACGTGGCGGCGTGGGCCGAGGCGCAGGGAAGGCGCCAGATTTCGATCCTCGACGCCTATGCCGAAAAGCTGGCGCAGGCGCAGATCGAGGAGCGCATCCGCCGCGCGCAGCCGGACGTCGTCGGGATTCAAACGCTGACCTTCACCTTGATAGACGCCATCGCCACCGCGCGTTCGGCCAAGCGCGCCGCCCCCAAGGCGCACGTCTGCCTCGGCGGACCGCACGTGTATCTCTTCCCGCAGGAAACGCTTTCGATCCCCGAAGTGGATTCGCTCGTTCTGGGCGAAGGCGAGATGATCTTCTCCGAGTTGCTCGATGCGCTGGAAAAAGGCGCGGACTTGTCGGGGATTTCCGGCGTTGTCTTCCGGCGCGACGACGGCGCCATCGTGGACGGCGGGCGGCGGCCTTTGATTGAAAATCTCGACGTCCTTCCGCCGCCCGCGCGCCACTTGCTTGACATCCAGTGCTATCATACGCTGCTTGCGCGGTCTTCGCCAATCACGACGATGATGACCAGCCGTGGCTGTCCCTGCCGATGCATCTTTTGCGACCGCCCGCACCTGGGCAAGCGCTTCCGCGCGCGTTCGGCGGCGAGCGTCGTCGCCGAGATGAAGCAGATTCAGGAAATGGGCATACGCGAAATTTTTATCTACGACGATACGTTTTCGATTTCGCGCCAGCGCGTGGTCGAAATTTGCGATCTCATCCAGAAGGAAGGCGTGAAGATCGGCTGGGACATGCGCGCGCGGATCAACACGGTGGACGCCGAGCTGCTGAAGCGATTGCGCGCCGCTGGCTGCCTGCGCATCCATTACGGCGTGGAATCCGGCGTGCCGGAAGTGCTCAAGCGGCTGCGCAAGGAAATAGACCTGGAGCAGGCGCGCGCGATTTTCAAAGAAACGAAAAAAGTCGGCATTCAAACGCTGGCGTACTTCATCCTCGGCAACCCCGGCGAGACGCGCGCGCAAATGCAGGCGACGATAGACTACGCGCGCTCGATCCACGCCGACTTCACGCATTGGGCCGTCATGACGCCGTTCCCCGGTACCGAACTCTACACGATGGGACTCGACAGCGGCATCCTGCCGAACGACTATTGGCGCGAGTTCGCCCGCAACCCCACGCCCGATTTTGTCCCGATGGTCTGGGAGGAAACGCTCAAGCGCGAAGAGCTGATCGCCATGCTCTACAAAGCCTACCGCGCGTTTTACTACCGCCCCGGCTACCTTGTGCGCCGTATCTTCGAGGTCCGCTCCTGGGAAGAATTCCGCCGCAAAGCCCGCGCCGCCCTGCGCATGTTCACCGCCACGGGGCGCAAATAAACCTTTATTCTATCCATATATCATGGCGATGAAGAGCTCCAACCACTGGTTGGAGAAATCAGGTGGACTAAGAAATACGCTGCTTCGCGACGCGACATCCGCGTTATCCGGGTGATCCGTGGTTAAATTTCAACCGCGGATTTCGCGGATAAAACGGATGGCAATGAACGACAACCTGTTGTCATTCGGCGCACGATAATGGCACGATAGTTTAATGGACCACCGGCTCGGGGGTTTCGTGCCGGCTGGTGTTGAGGATGTGCCTGTTGATCTCGAGGTCTTTTTGAATCTGGATGTTGACGTCGTGTGCGGCGAATTTCTTGGCTGCCTTCAGGGCATTGCAGATCGCCAGAGAACTCGAACGCCCATGGCAGATGATGCAGTAGTGGTTCAGCCCAAGCAACGGGGCGCCGCCGTATTCGGCGTAGTCAATTCTCTTTTTCAGCGCGCGCGCCTGCGGCTTGATCAGCAGTCCCAGCAGCGCCGTCAGGGGATTGGCCGAAAGCATCTTCTTGAATTCGTCCATCATCATCATCGCCAGCGATTCGGCGAACTTCAGGACCACGTTGCCGATGAAGCCGTCGGTGACGACGACGTCGAACTGGCCGCTCAGGATGTCGCGGCCTTCGGCGTTGCCTTTGAAGTTCAGGTGCTGCGCCTGCTTCAAGAGCTCATAGGTTTCGCGCGTGACTTCGTTGCCTTTGCTCGGTTCCTCGCCGACGCTCAGAATGCCGATGCGCGGATTCTGGATGCCGCTGACTTCGCGCGCATAGACGTTGCCCATGATGGCAAAATGCACCAGATTGCGCGGCTTGCAGTCCACCGTGCCACCCATGTCGAGAAAGATGCAATGGCCTTTGCGCGTGGGCATGTGCGAGGCGATGGCGGGGCGATGAATGCCGGGCAGCTGGCGCCACGTCACGAGCGTCACGCCGCTGGCCGCAGCCGTGTTGCCCGCCGAAACAAGCGCGGCGGCCCGTCCTTCTTTGACGATTCGTGCGCCAACGGAGATGGAGGAATCTTTCAGGCGCAACGCTTCGCGGGCTGAAGTGTCCATTTGGACCGTCTGGGAGGCGTGAACGATCTCGCAACGGGATTTGGGCATTGCGCCATCTTTGTGGATGCATTCCTCGAGTATCTTTGTGTCGCCGACCAGCGCCACCTCCAGGTCCGGCTCCGCATGTAAAGCCATTCGCGCGCCCTGCACAAGGCAGGCCGCGCCGTAATCCCCTCCCATTGCATCCAAGGCAATTTTCATTCGCGTGCATTTCCGGCCATGGCGGGCGATCGAGCGATGGCGATGCGAGAGGCGCTGGAATGATATGACGATTCAGCCGCCGTAACATGGGCAAATCTTTCACGTTGGCAGCGGCGCCCGATCCGGCCCTACTCGTTCACGACCACCCGAACCGCCCTGCCATTATAATGCCCGCATTTGGCGCACACCCGATGCGGGGGAGTCAAGTCGCCGCAGTGAGAACACGGTTGCAGAGTCGGCGGCGCAACTTTGTGGCTGCCTCGCCGCTCATCCCGGCGGCGCGAGGAATGACGTCTTCTTGGGACACCCATCTTCTTACTATCCTTCGATCATGATGCCGGCGGCTACTCGAGCGCCAGAAATGGCTTGTGCGATGCGCTGTTTTCACAAGTCAAGAAAAAGCATTTTGGGGATGATGCATGGACTTGTCAAGCCACTTTACGCGGGGGACATGCGATTTTGATAGTGAATCGCCGCCAAGGCGCCATTCTAAGAAGCCAGATAAACAGGCGCCGGTTATTGATGAACGATGAGCCGCTTGCCAAAGAGGCGGGGTTGGCAAGCGGCTCTCGCTATTGATTTTGCATTTTCCATTTTCATCCGGTTGCGCCCTGCCGCTCAAATCTCCTGCGTCTCCCGTCTCCGCGTCTCCGCGTCTCCCCTCTCCGCGTCTCCGCGTCTCCCCTCTCCGCGT
>JAPLSP010000044.1 GCA_026398575.1 Candidatus Sumerlaeota bacterium
GTTCTTCCTGATGTGCCATCACAAGGCGCCGCACCGCCCCTGGGAGCCGGATGAGAAACACAAAGCGATGTTCGCCGGCAAAACCATCCCCGAACCGCCGACGCTCTATGACGACTACGCCACGCGCACGGATGCGATCAAGGAATGCCTGCAAAAAGTTTTCACGGATATGACGCGCCGCGATCTGAAGATCGAACCGCCCGCCGACCTCAAAGGCCCGGAGCGCAATAAATGGCTCGGCATCAAGCCCACGGAAGTCGAGATTGAGTCCGGCGGCCAAAAGAAAACTCTCAAGGGCGATGAGCTGAACAAGTGGAAGTATCAGCGCTACATGCAGGACTACCTCGCCTGCATACAGTCCATAGATGACAACGTCGGGCGTGTGCTCGACTGGCTCGATCAAAACGGCCTGCGCGAAAACACCGTCGTCATCTACACCAGCGACCAGGGCTTCTTCCTCGGCGACCACGGCCTGTACGACAAGCGGTTCATGTATGAGGATTCGCTGAAAATGCCGTTCCTCATTCGCTGGCCCGGCGTCATCAAGCCCGGTTCGACACAGAATGCGCTGGCGATCAATCCCGATTTCGCGCCGACGTTCATGGACATCGCCGGCCTGCCCGCGCCCGCCGACATGCAGGGGCGCAGCATCGTTCCGCTCCTCAAGGGCGAGCGCCCCAGCGACTGGCGCACGAGCATGTATTACCGCTATTATCACGACCCCGGCGACCACAACACCCGCGCCCACTACGGCGTCCGCACTGAGACGCATAAGCTGATTTACTTCTGGAAAAAAGACCTGTGGGAGATGTACGACATGGTGAAGGACCCGATGGAGATGAAAAACATTTACAGCGATCCTTCGCAAAAGGAAACAGTCGAAAAGCTCAAAGCCGAGCTCTATCGCCTGAAAAAAGAATTCAAAGACGACGACCAATTCGCCGACACCCAACCACCGGCGGGGGTATAGTCGCCTTAGGCATTTGCGGTGTAAAATACGGGTTAGCCGCGCGTTCTCCTTCGTTTCGAACTGGTAAGTATTCCTTACAAGTTGCCCCATCACAGTTGACAGCGCTTTTTGCTTTTATCTATCGCATCACCAGTATCCAATATTCCTGTAGCGAATCTTCACACCCTTATCCGTGGCGCCGGTGATTTGCAGCGCGCATCGCGCGCCGTTACGCGTGATAATGAAGTGGAGGTTTTTACCGCTGATAGTGTTTGTTTCGCGGCGCAGGTCCATGCCGGGAATGTTTGCGCTTTCCATCGTGGAACGCCATTGTTCCATGACCGTCAAGATCTGCTCGATCTGGGCGGTCGTGACGTCATCCACCGACAGGCTCGAAGCGCCTGCAGCTTGGGGTTGCAGGTTGACACAAAGGCGAGCATCGAGCAGGGCAACAGTATCGGAAGAGATTGCGTTATCCGGCACATATATATCGGCGCCGGCGGCGCGCAGCGATTTCTTTCCATCCGGCCCGAAGTCCAGCGCGCAACCGGGCGGCAGCTTCGCATATCCATTGGTACAAAGATTCATTGTGCGTCGCTCTGGATACGCTCGCGATAACTCTCTCTCGATCACCTCGTTGATGTAAACTTTTCGCGCGGCGCCTGAAGTGGCCGACTCAGGGAACGCATCGCGAATCACCATGGCAAACGGCGCCGAGATAATCATCTGATCCGTCCAGGGAAGCAACGCCTGAAGATTCGCTCCGGTCGCCGGAATGGACCACCCCTCGCGTGGGGGCAGCGGATCATAGGCAACCCGTCCCGTGAATGTTTGCGGTTCATAATATGGAACAGTAATGAGTCTGAAGCCCACCGACTCGCCCGGTGGCAGATACAGGATTTTCTCGACGGCAGGCGGACGGCCATCTTTAATAACAAATGATTTTTCCGAATCAAGCTCCGGAACGGGCAGCAACGTGCATCCGAAGGGATCGGGGCTGCGCAGCAGGCAGAAATTATTACCGCAGCCGATACTCCAAGTTATCGGCTTGGTTTCCGACGTAGTGTTGGTGAAGCGGCAACGAATCCAGGCAATTTCGTCTCCGAACGAAGAGAAACTTTTGTTCCCCGATGAGCATTCCATTCGCAAGCCATTCGCAGATTTCCCATCCTGTTTCGGGAGCTTGCCTGTCTCCGTGGTCGCGCCGGCATTTGCCGCATTGTACTCGATCTGCCGCAGTTCGACTTCATTTTTCGCTTCGCGGTATTTCGATTCCTCGAGAATACCGGCTTTGAATCGGGCTTCGGCGCTTGCGAGACGGCGCAGCGACGCCTCAAGGCGGACGCGCGCAATGCGCGCCAGGTCGTCGTCTATTTCGGCTTTCAGCGTGTCCGCTTTTTCCTTGGCTGTGATTACATCGTCGTTCGACACAATTCCCACCGCGAATTTTTTTTCGGCTATTGTCAGCGCTTCCTGCGCCTGCCGTAGTTGCGTGCGGAGCAATTCATCCTTCAGTCCGGCGGCGCGCGGCGAATTCTTCCCGCTCGGCTGTGACGGTTGCGTCAGCTTGTAGCGGAACTTCATGCCATAGCCTTTGTAGCCTTCCCCATGATAGGCGCGTTCGTCTTCAACGACGTCAAGGATTTGCATGATGCCCGTTTCGCCGCGCGACGTTCTAAAGAGGTAAGTGACCGGCAATTCCTTCTTGTTCAATTCAAGCACGCCATAGCTGAAACTCGCGTGATTCATCAATTTCATCGCCGTATCCGCGGTGGTGCTCTCCCAATTCAAACCATACACATCGCGGGTGAAGACGCATCCGCTGCCCACAAGTTGGATATGGTCGGCGCCGCAGCCTGCCGTAATATCAATGCCGCCCCCGTCTTCGACCTGCTTCCAATCTTTATCATACTCCTCTTTGGTCGTGGCAGGGCCATTGCCGACGATGTAAATATTGCCGTTCTGAAACTGGAAGTATTGCTCCCTGCACGGCGCGCCCGACGGCAGCACACGCTCCATCACCTGGCCGAAGGACATTTCCTGCGCAGCGGTGGCGCTGGTGGCTGCGGCGCCCGAGCGGTTGGCTTTTCCTGCGGCATTCGCGATGGAGCGCATTGACGGAGCGATCATGAGCGCAAACGTGATCACCCCCAGAAGGCCCAACAGGATGATCCCGTTGATGGCGGCGACGATGAGGCGCAAAGCGGCTCTGCGATGCTTGCGCCAGGCGGGAATGGCAAGTTCGCCGAATGTAAACAGGATCAGCAGGGCGGGAGAGATCAACCATGCCGCCGGGTTGAAAATGCTGAAGACAAGATTTTTGAGATTTGCAGCGCCAGATCCAATCGGTATCCCCGCATCTTTGGCCACTTCATAAAGTTTCGGCACAAGGAACACCATGCAGAACCACCAACTCGCGACTATGGGCAGCATTGACAGCAGCGCCAGGGCATAATCTTTCCAAAGCGAGGCAAGAGGAGCGGCGGCCGGCACGGCGCCCGCGGACGCGACGCGCGGCGGAATCTCCGAAGGCGGCCGATGATCTCGCATGGCGTTTGATCGCGCGAGCAGCCCCCACAGCATCGCGAACAATCCGATAACGGCAATGACGGCCCCTGCCGGGCGCATCAAACGGCCCTCCACAGGATCGTCCCGCCAGAGATAGGTCCACCCAAGACCGCCAATCAAAATGATCAGTCCCGCATATTGCAGCCATGAGTTGAGGAGAATGCCGGCGAAGAGCGATGGGGCGGATGGCTGGCCCGTTGACGCCGGAATGCTTCCTTCCCCGGTTACGTCCCCCGATGGGCGGCTTACTACGCGCCATACGCCGCGGATGATGAAGTAATCCACTGCCAGGGCGATGAGAATGGCGGCAAGGATTGGGAGCATGTTGTGCTCTGCAAGATGATTGGCGACCTTCGTAATGAACACAGGATTGACCTCCGGCCTGTTTTGCAGCGCAGGATTGGCGAAAAGGCTCACGCAGAGGCGCGCCAAGTTTATCCCGCAATAGCCGATTAAACCGTCCAACGCGAGCAAGGGGAACAGCATGCCGTCAAACACCGCCAATCCCAGCCCGCAGAGCCGTCTCGCCGAACGCCGGATTTGCGCGACGGCGACCCATCCGAGAATCGTCATGCCGAACGGCGCGGTCAGACTTAATAAAAACAGCATCGTTTCATTCGACGACCCAGTTGACTTAAGGATGATGTCCAAGGTTGACTTAAAAACGATGCCCAAGCCGACAGCCAGCAATCCAATGCCTCCCCAAATTGCGCCGGCGATCGCCAGTCGTGAAAAGCATTGTTCAAAGCGCGCGCCGCATGCCGCGCATGTTTTTGCTTCGTCGGTTATGCGATGGCCGCATTCCGAGCAAACCTGCTTAAGCGCAAGCCTTCCGCCGATGATCAGCAAAATAACGCCTAGGGCGAAGCCGACGTATGGAATAAAAAAGCACGCCAATCCAATCGCCTGCACGGCGCAGCCAATTCCAAAAAACTCACCCTTTGTTCTCCTTCTTGCGTAAACGCCTTTTGACGTTTGAGTATCCGGTGTCGTTTTCCCGGCCTGCGGGGCACTGTCGCTTTCCGTCGAGACGATGGTCTCCACGCGGGTTTTGATTTCGCTGACTTGCTGATAGCGGCGCTCGGGCTGTTTCTCCAGGGCGCGCAGGACCACTTCATCGAGGCGAACGTCTATCCGGACCTTGTGCGAAGGCGGCTCGATGCGCTGTTCCGGCAGTTCGCCGGTGAGCATCTGATAAAACACCACGCCCAACGCGTAAATGTCCGCGCGATGATCCACTTCGCGAGGACGGTCTATCTGTTCGGGGGCCATGTATTGCGGCGTGCCCATGACCTTGCCCGCCTCGGTGAGCGGGAATGACATGGCCGCCGCGCCGCCCTCACCCGATGATTCACCGCCTTGGCCTGACGATACGGCCCCTTGTCCCGCGGCGGCGGCGCCTTGACTTGGCGATTGGGCGCCCCGGACCGCCGGCCCGCCGGCGCCGCCGCTCATCAGCTTCGCCAGGCCGAAGTCCGCCACCTTCACACGTCCCAAACGATCGAGCAAAATGTTCTCGGGCTTGATGTCGCGGTGGATGATGCCGTGGTCATGGGCGAATTGGAGCGCATCGCAGATTTGAGGGACAATCGCCAGCGCCTCGCGCGCCGAAACACGTTCCGCTTCGAGCAACTGGCGCAGACTCATGCCATCCACGTATTCCATCACGAAGTAGAACAATCCATCGGCCTGGCCGAAATCGTGAATGGTGATGATGTTGGGGTGATTGAGGCGAGCCAGCGCGCGGGCTTCGGTCGCAAAGCGCTCGGCAAACGCCGGATCGCGGCCGATATCCGGCAAGAGGATTTTCAATGCCACAATGCGGTCAAGCTGCGGCTGGCGCGCCTTATAAACCGCGCCCATGCCCCCTCGACCGAGCAATTCAAGAATTTCGAATTGCGGGAAACGCTCGCGCAGGGCTTCCAGCGAAGGAAGCATAGGATTCCCCGGCGCCGCCGAATCCTGAGAGGCGGCCAACCCCGCTTTCATCAAACATTCGGGACAAAGCCCTTGTATGGCTTGAGAGCT
>JAPLSP010000592.1 GCA_026398575.1 Candidatus Sumerlaeota bacterium
GCGCCGATTCTGAGCGCATTGCTTTCGTCCCATAGGCAAAAATATGTAACCGCAATTCTGAATCAGATCATTAAGGAGGCCGATATGGCGGGAGAGAGCAATTTTACCCGAAGAGATTTTCTGAAGACGGCGACCGTTGCCACAGCAGGCCTGACCTGCGGACTGGCTCAGGCTGCGGAGAACAATCCAAATTCAGGTCAGCCCGGCAAGCGCCCCAACGTCATCTACATCCTGGCCGATCAATTGCGATATCAATCCGTCGGCTACGCGGGAGACGCCAAGGCCAGGACGCCCAACATTGACAAGCTCGCATCGCAGGGCGCCAGCTTCCGGCAGTGCGTGTCCACCATGCCGGTCTGCGCGGCCTATCGGGCGTCGCTGTTCACGGGCAAGTACCCCTCGAGCACGGGCATGGCCATCAACGAGATACGCATCAACCCGAACCAGCGCTGTCTCGGGCACGTGGTGACGGAGGCCGGCTACGAGACGGGATACATCGGGAAGTGGCACCTGTGGGCCAACGAGGGCGGCAACCACTTCGCCATGAAAAATTCCTACATCCCGCCGGAGATGAAGAAGTACCGGCTTGGCTGGGATGGATTCTGGGCTGCGTTCAATTTCAATCATCAGTACTACAACAACTTCTACTACATGGACGAGCCTGTAAAGCGATCGTTCGAAGGCTACGAGCCGGATGGCCAGACGGACATGGCCATTGACTTTATTCGCAAGCGCGCCGGCAAGGACAAGCCTTTCTATCTGACGCTGTCACTGGGCACGCCCCATGACCCGTGGGAACGCAACAACGTCCCGGTGAAACATCTTGACCTATTCAAGAACGTGGAATTCCCCCTTCCCAAGAGCTGGTCCGACACGCCCGACCCCTACATGGACCGCAACGCGAATCCGAAAGAGTGGCTCGCGCAGTGGAAACCCAACCTGCCCGCCTATCAGCGCGTGTACTACGCGATGACGGCAAACCTGGACGACAACGTTGGCCGCATCATGGCCGCCGTGGACGCCGCCGGGATCGACAATGACACCATCATCGTCTTCACGTCCGACCATGGCGAGATGTTCGGCGCAAACAGCCGCGTGTACAAACTCACCTTCTACGATCCCGCCGCCCGCGTCCCAATGCTCATCCGCTGGCCAGGTTCGATTCCCGCCGGACTCGTCTCCGACGCCTCCATGAGCACGCCGGACATCATGCCCACGCTGCTGGGGTTGATGGGCCTGGCCATTCCCAATACCGTCGAAGGGATGAACCTCAGCCACCTGGCTCAAAACAAAAAAGGCCCTGAACCCGAGTTTGCTTTCATGCAGGGACTGGGCCACACCTGGCAATGGCTGGACGGATTCGAGTGGCGGGCCGTCCGCGACAAGCGGCATACCTATGCCATTTATCGCCGGGACAAGTCGGAACTGCTGTTCGACAACGAGAGCGATCCGCTCCAGATGCGGAACCTTGCCGGTGACCCAGCCCAGAAGGAAACGATGGATCGCCTTCGCAAGCGGATGGCGGAGAAGATGAAATCCCTCAGCGACACATTCGAGACGTGCACGTGGTACCGGGACCACTGGACCGACGGCAAGCGAAACATCATCGCATCGGCGAAAGGCAATTTCTGAAATCGTGATGATATAAAATTGGGTTCGTTTCGTCACTTTTTATTTTCGTGAATTTGCGTTTCGAGAGTCATTGCGGGCTGCTCTGGCTATAAAAAATGCAATCATTTAGCCAATTTTATGAGGCCACCACAGAGACACCGAGGCACAGAGATATTCGCAAAGAACATTTTTCAAAAATCTCTATATGTATTTCTCTGTGCCTCGGTGTCTCTGTGGTGACTTCATCATTATGCAGCTAAAGGCATGCTCAAAAATAATGCAAAATCCGAAAGTCACAGGCTGCGCGGAGTTCGGGGATTTTTGGGGATGGATAGGATTGAAAGCAGCACGCAGTCAATTCCCTTGGAGGAACGAAGCGCAAAAGAAATGGGGTGTCCAAGAGCGCGTCGGAGAAGTTATATGTCTGAGGCGCCACCCGCATATAAACGCCGGTTTCCGGGCGCTTTCATTTGAGCCTTGACACCCGTCTCGGTCGTATTTGACCCTATGCAATCGAACGCGCGGAGGACGGTTTGGGCGAAGGCGTCCGCGCTTGAGTCTATTGGTAAAAGCAAATGAAACAGACGCTCTTTGTCAGCGGTGTTCAAAAAGAGCTCCAGCCGGAAAGGAGGATGATCAAGGACTATGTCCATGATGATCCATTGTTGGGGCGCTACTTTGAGGTGTTTTTATTTGAAGACCTGCCGGCGCAGGATCGTCGGGCCGATGATGTCTATCTGGAAGAAGTGG
>JAPLSP010000092.1 GCA_026398575.1 Candidatus Sumerlaeota bacterium
CCTGATTTTCGCAATCAACCGAGAGATCGTAATTGGTTTCTTTGCGCTCTGTGCGTTCTATGTGGTTGTTTAAGTGTATGTCTTTCGCCAATTATAATGATGGCGCCACAGAGACACCGAGGCACAGAGAAATTCATAACGATTTTTTAATGTATTTCTCTGTGCCTCGGTGTCTCTGTGGTGACCTTCATTTGGCGAGGCTTCTACGAAAAAACATTTATCATTTTGTCAGGGCTTATACACCGCCGTCATCGTGTGGTCGTTGCCCATCGAACACAATACGTCGCGATAGGTGTTATTCGAGAAATCGGCGCCGTCCCTCAGCCATTTCCAGAACACATTGCCGTTCGGCGCGGTTCCTCTTGCCGTCAGCGTGATGAGCGAATTCGGCCTATACGAAGCAACGAACTGCGTTGTGCCGGTGGTTTGATTGTATATATCCGCCGGATAAATTGAAACAACCGCCCCGCTGTCCGGGTTCGAAGAGGCCACTGTCAGCAGCGCGGTATTAGCAGGGCGCCTATAAACCGCCGTCATCGTGTGGTCGTTGTTCATCGAACACAGCACGTCGCGATACGTGTTGTTCGGAAAATCGGCGCCGTCCCTCAGCCATTTCCAGAAAACATACCCGTTATGCGCATTGCCCCGGGCCGTCAGCGTGACCATCGAATTCGGAACATAGGAACAGACAAACTGTGTCGTGCCGGTGGTTTGATTGTATTTATCCGCTGGATAAACGGAGACAAACGCGCCGCTAACCGGACTCGATGAAGCCACGGTGAGCAGCGCGGTATTATAAGGATGCGCATAAACCGCAGTCATCGTGTGGTCAATGGCCATGGAGCACAGCACGTCGCGATACGTGTTGTTCGCGAAATCGGCGCCGTCCCGCAGCCATTTCGTGAACACATAGCCATTAGGCGCGGTTCCTCGGGCCGTCAGGGTCACCAGCGAATTCGGCACGTAGGAACAGACGAACTGCGTCGTGCCGGTGGTGCGATTGAGCTTATCCGCCGGATAAACCGAGACAAACGCACCGCTGTCCGGGTTCGAGGAAGCCACTATCAGCAGCGAAGTATTATAAGGATGCGCGAACACAGCGGTCATCGTGTGGTCCGTATCCATCGAACACAGCACGTCGCGGTACGTGTTATATGGGAAATTGGCGCCGTCCTTCAGCCACTTCGAGAACAACCAACCATTCGGCAAACTGGGCGGCGCTGTCAGCGTCGGCAAAGACCTCCAGAGATACTGGCAGACAAACTGCGTCGTCCCGCGCGTCTTGCCCGTAGTATCCGCAGGATACACGGAAATATTAATGCCATTGTCGGGATTCTGCGATGCAACCGTCAGCATGGGGTGATCCGAGTGGTAAATCGCCGTCATCGTGCGAGTAGTGTTCATAAGCACTTGAACCGTGCGCGACTGATTCCCGGCAAACTCGGCGCCGTCTATCAACCACCGATAGAATAAATTCCCATTCGGCGCCGCGATCACAGCCGTCAACGTTACGGTTGTGTTGTAGTAATAAACTCGCGTGAATTGCGTGGCGCCATTGCCCTGACCGGCTTTGTCCAGCGGACTGATCGTGACCGAAACGCCACTGTTGGGAGTCTTCGAAGCCACTGTAAGAGTGGCCGCTAGCGGAACGCCGTAATCAATAGTCTTGTTCACGCTTCCGCTTTCCGTGATCGTCACGCTTTGATCGTCCGGCGTGGTCCATCCAGGAATTGTTTTGGCCACCAGCGTATAGGCGCCCGGCACATAGGCCACCGTAGTCCCGCTGTCATGCCATACTACCGGATTCGGCGCCTCCTCCAGCGGACGCAAGTGCCATTGTGCGCCCGAAGTGACCGCGTCCGCAGGGCTGATCGTCACTGTCAGACTGCCCGTGGTTGGAGAAAAATTCCAGTTTAATAATATGCTGCCTGATGCGCCTCCAAAGCCATCTACCGCCATTTTATATGTGACTGCTGATTGCGCCGTGAACGTCACTTTGCTGGCGCCGCCATATCCCGGATCATCATTGTTGCTTGCCACTTCTGTCAGCGCATCTACACTTGAACCTGTGTAAGCGGCCAGGAGCGTATCGAAATCACTGCCATGCGTGTCCATTGCGCACGACCCATTCGCCGGCGCCGTCCAACTCCACCAAACTGATTTTCCACCTGAATTTCCGGCATGATTCGGCTCGCTGGATTCTTTGGTAGCATAAGCATTCGAGCCTGACATCGTCCCGGTAGCGCTGGAAATTGCCGTGGCGTTGGCGAAATTATCATTAACAGGTGGAACGGTTGCGGCGCCAACAGACCCGAATCCCTGCCAAGCGCTGTTTGCATAGGCTTGGACGCGATAGGAATAAATGCCGCCATTACGGCCAGTGACACCGTAGCTATTTCCCGGCACAGAACTGCTCAAGGTTGTCCAATTGTCATGCGAGACTATTTCGGCGCCTGTAATTGAGATATCATCTATGGCATAACCATATCCGGGGTAAGGGGACCATCCATAGTTCCGCTCAAAGTTCGCTACAAACCGCAGTATGCACATTTCATTGGCGTTAATGCCCAGCGCATTGATTGCGGCATAATTATATGTCTTTTGTGACCATGGATCAATATAACCAGAATACGTGTCCAGGGTTTCCCAGGTGTTCCCGCTATCGTTTGATATCTGGCATTTGAGATAACCGGCGCCAGAATAGAGGTGTGACATAAGATAGAAGGAGACGACGGTGCTGGAGGTCAGCTTAAATGCATTTCTCATGGTGAGAGATTGCACATTTGAATAGAATTTTCCCCCGTAGTATTGATGCATGGCGTAGCTATACGAACCGGATTGAGCGCCTCCCGTATCGCGCAAAACCGTGCCGCCCAGATACCAGTTCTCATGCATGTCGTCTTCAAGTTCTGCGCCATCCGAAAAGCTGGTCAGGGTAACAGGCGAACCTTCCTGGATTTCGTACGCCGTGGCGCTTGTGCAGGCGCCCCAGCTGACGGTGTAATTTCCGCTTGAAGTAACTTGGCTTGAAACAGCGGATTTCAAGGTGGATACGGTATAGGTCATGGTTCCGGCGGCATCTGAAAAATTGGTGAGTTGGATATAGGAATAGTAAGAGGTATTGTCGGAGCGATTATAGGCCGCAGACTGGTATAGCATCGCGTTGGCGCTCTGATAGCCCGTCTGGTCGCGAAAACCGCCCGCGAGCCCGTTTGTGGTCGTCCAAACGTCACCGGCCTCTGAGGAGGCCGTTTTGGCGCCCAGAGAGTTATTGCCATCCCCCTCTTCAATTTTGACCACTGGATGCGCCCACGTTCCGAGGTCATTATTGACGCTCTTGCTGTCAACATGGTAAATCACCAAACCAGCACAGATTGACGAGGAGTTGTCGAAGCCGGTCAACGCGCGGTTTTCAACCAGGAAATATTCGCCGTTTGACATGCCGTCGCGAAGCATGTGGACAACTGCATTGTCTTCGACCCTGGAAAGTGAAACCGTGCTCTGTGAGTGGATCTGTTGCGACTTGGCAAAACCAAGCATGACTTTGGGCCATGCGCTGAAATGCGCTGGCTGCCTGCCGATCGTATCGAAATTGGTTCCGCCATTCCATGAACCCCCTGCCATGATGCACCAACTGCCGAGGCCATTGGTTTGCTTGCTGTAATCGTAAAGGTCCGGCAAACCGAAGAAATGGCCCATCTCATGGCAGACTACGCCAATGCGGGTAATGGATGTGCCGCCTGCCGCGCCCCGAAGCGCGGGTTCCGTATGATAGCGCTTCATATTGACGCCATTGGTGGTGGCAACCGAAGTCATCTCCCATTGATGAGACCAGATGCAGTTGGCGGGATTCCCCCCATATTCCTCCCCAAATCCGGAATGAATAATAGTCAAACAATCCACCCATCCATCGCCGTCGGAATCCCCTTGCGAAAAGTCGAAGCTTGCCGTTGCGGCGGCATTGATGGCATCTACGACCATCTGCTGGGGGTTCCCGTCAAAACCGCTGACATTGGCGCCATAATACGCTTCATTTTGCGGCAGCTGCACCCATGCAGTCACAACAGAATCTATGGTCAGCTTGCCATAAGAAACTTCGCGATAATAATCTTTCACTGAGCCAACGGCCCCATCGTTGGAATGGCCAATCTCATTGAGAAGGTTTGTGTATTCCGCTGTATTTACCCTTCCCTTGCTTGACAGAACAGTACTGGAGCCACTGTCCCAATGATCGCTGAAACAGGCGAGAATAACGATATTTTTAATAGTCTTGGTTCCAGATACGGGAATTCGCGCTGGCGGTTCGGTGGGTGGCTCGGAAGGCGCTGGCGTGGCAGCATTCCTATTCAAGAGGTTTGCCGTAACGGGTGTTCCGGGAACGAGCCCTTTCGTTTCCTTTTGCTTGTTCTCAATGCGCTGCCGTACTGCCGCTGCATCAGGCAATGCGTTTTTCTGTAGATTAAATGAGGCGGGAGCGCTTTCCCCGACGATCGCGTTCGGGATTATTTCATAAGCTGCCTGGCCCGCCGCAGGCTTTGCATATTTCCAAAAACCATCCGCGGAATCCTTAACTACCGCATAACCCTCCTCGGTCTCATTCCAGGAAAAATGCTCATCGCCATGCAATCGAAGAAGAAACTTGATGCCATTGGGCTGGGTGACTTCTATGCTTGTTGGACAAGCAGGAACCGCATAAGCCCTTTCCGTGAGAAGACAGAAAGCCCAAAGCAATGCCAACACAAAGGCGGAAAGGAAGTAGATGGAATGCAGATTTTTGTTTTTCATGGGGCATTCCTCCAATCTCAGGCTAAACAGCCGAACTCTATTTAACTATGCTTTATTATCCTATCCTCCTGATTGTTATGTCAAGGCAAATCAGGCGAAAAACTCCGCCATTTTCCCGGAAAAGGCATGCGTTCACTACTAGCAAATTTTCACGTACTGCCCATCCAGCGTTTTACGGATGGTATCGAGCAGTTCGTCCACGTTGTAGGGTTTGCGGAGGAAGTTGAAGCCGGCCAGGTCTTTGCTTTGCAGGAGTTCTTCGCCTGAAAAGCCGCTGCTGAAAAGTACCTTGGCCTTCGAGCCAGCCTGGTTCATCCGGCGCCAGACTTCCCAGCCGCTCATCTCGGGCATCAGCAGGTCGAGCAGCACCAAGTCCACGGCATTGCCGCCATTTTGGAGTATAAGCAGCGCCTCGGCGCCGCTTGGGGCGGTCAGGACGCGGTAGCCGTGGGACGGCAGGCAGGAAGAAGCCAATTCCAGGATATATTGCTCGTTGTTCAGGTTGATCGGTTTTTGCGAGCGAAACGAAAGCTATTGTGCCTCAAAATAGGCCAGTAAATCAACCGGTAGTTCCGTCACTCATCGGTTGACAACGCGGCGAGCCGGGAGGCAGAATCTTCGTCCAGGCGATAAGCGCGGGAATTGCGCGGTTGGTTTTTTTCGCCGGGTTGAATCTCGTAATGAAAGGAAAAGAACATGGGTTCCATGTCCCCTATACATTGGATTATCATCCTGGCCATCGTGCTGATTATTTTTGGGCCGAAGAATATCCCCAAACTGGGCCAGATGCTGGGCAGCGCATTGAAGGAATTTCATCATGCCAAGGATGGGCTGTCTTCGCCGGACGAGGACAAGACCGAAGCCAAGCCGCCCCAAGTCAAATCCGGCGATGTCAAGTCCGCCGAGGTAACGCCCGAAAGCAAGACACCCGTTCCCAAAGCCTGACGCTTTAGACCATGTTCCGATCCCTGTGGATTTATCGCGAACTGATCCTCAGTCTCGTCACGCGCGATCTGAAAACCCGCTACAAGGGTTCGGCGTTGGGGTTCTTCTGGTCCTTGTGCCGTCCGCTGTTCATCATGGCGGTTCTCTTCGCCGTCTTCGTTGTCATTGTCCCGCTGCGGTTCGATCAAGCCTATTTCAACGTCGCCGACGATCCCTGGGCGACGAAGGTGGGATTTGGCGTTCATCTGATGATCGGGATTCTGCTCTGGAATTTCTTTGCATCGGCACTGAGCGAATCCACGCGATCCATCCTTGGCAACGGCAATCTGATCAAGAAAATTAAAATGCCGCTCGAGGTGTTTCCCGTCGCCACGGTGCTGGCGAATCTGGCGCACCTGCTGCTGGCGTTCGCGGTGCTCGTTCCCGCCATGCTGCTCCTGGGATACCGGATGTCGTGGCTGGCGTTGACGGCGCCGCTGTTGATCGCGCTGCTGACGATCCTGACGGCGGGGTTCGCTTTCATGCTGAGCGCGGCCAATGTGTTTTATCGCGACGTGGCCTCGCTGACGGAGATCGTCTTGATGGCGTGGTTTTACGTGACGCCGATCTTCTATCCGGCGTCGGTCGCGTATGCGCAGTTGCGCGAGCATTCGATTGTTTTTTTCTGGCTGTTTGTCGCCAATCCGATGGCCACGATCTGCATCGCAGTGCGGCGCGTGCTGTTTATCGAGGGGAACTTCGCGTCGGCGCGGGAGGCCGGCGACGCGACGCTGTGGAAATATCTATTGCTTTGTACTTTCATCTCCCTGGCCATCTACGGTCTTGGAAGGTTGATGTTCATGAGACTGAGCGCGCGATTTGCTGACGAAGTATAGGATTATAAGCAAGCACACGAGAGGGCATACGCAAACAACTAAGACAGCGGCCAAGATAATGATTAGTCGAAGCATAGTAGACGCCTTTCCTTGAAGAATGTAGAATGGCAAATAACAGCTGCGTGAAGCGCGCTCGCATCCCACAACAAAAAATGTGTCTTTATGTCCTGGTCCCGTCAAGGCAAAACTGAAAGACTGCTAAGAATTTACGATTAACACTATGTTTGAGAATCTGCAGGAAACTGAGCGAACGTTGCGCGAGGCGGCGGAGGCGGGGTGCGCCGTGCTGAAGAAGCATTTCCGGGCGTTGGAATCGGTGCAGACGAAAGGGCAAAGCAACAACCTGCTGACGCAGGCCGATCTGGAATGCGAAGCAACGGTTCTTGGCCTGATCCGGAAACGCTTTCCCGGGCATGCCATCATCGCCGAAGAAACCGCCTCGGAATTTGGCGCGCACAAAGACGCCGAATGGGCATGGATTCTCGACCCGCTCGATGGGACGACGAATTTCGCGCACGGGCTGCCGTGGTTTGCGCTGTCGCTGGGCGTTTGGCATGAGGGGGCGATGCTGATGGGCCTGGTGGCCAATCCCGCGCAGGATGAGATTTATTTCGCGCGGCGGGGAGCGGGGGCCACGCGCAATGGCCGCCCGATCCGCGTCAGCCCGGCGTCGAATCTTGCAGAGACGCTCAACGCCATCGGCCTGCCTTATGACCGTGACAAACGCATGGATGAAATCGTTGCGCAGATTCGGGCGGTGCTGCCGCGCTCGCGCTGCCTGCGGCGGATCGGCTCGGCGGCGCTGGATATGTGTCTCGTGGCTTCGGGCGTTTTCGGCGCCTATTGGGAGGCCGCGCTCAATCCGTGGGATTGGGCGCCCGGCGCGCTGATCGTGCAGGAAGCCGGCGGGCGCGTCACGGATTTGCGTGGGCAGGATTTCGATCTCTGGCAAAAAGACTGCCTGGCCACCAACGGGCTTGTTCATGAACAGATGCTGGAGCTGTTGCGAGTTTGATCCACGATTTAGCCTTCGACAAGAGGGACTCCGGCAGATACAATCAAGACAGGTAAAGCGCGGGAGGCGTAGCGCGAGACGTTTTCGCAATGCAACCAAGCAGGCAAGACCTATGAACTCTGTAACCACAACTGAACGGCGCACTCTGGAATCCCTGCGTCCTGTCCTGCGCGCTTTGCGCAGTTCCTTGGAGTCGCTCTACGGCCCAAGATTTGCCCAAATGCTTGTCTTCGGTTCCTATGCGCGAGGAGAAGCAGACGCGGAATCCGATGTGGATATCCTGATTGCCTTGAACGGTGAAGTATCCCCTGGCCCGGAGATATCACGAGTATGTGAGATTACCGCTCCACTTTCGCTGGAAAATGACATGGTCATTTCCTGTGTCATTGTTCCTTTAGAGGAGCTCCAAAGAGGAAGGAGTCCCTTGATGATTAATGTCAGAGCGGAGGGTATCGCGGCATGACTGATAGCCGGGAGCAACGGGCATTGTTGGAAAAAGCGGCTCAGAGCCTTGAGGCAGCTCAATTTATCGAATTCGCAAGGAACGCAATTGCCAGCAAGTCTGAACCAAGCGCCGCCAAAGAGGGAGAATGATGCGACGCTGTTTCCTATTTGGGATTTTCCTCACCTCGCTTTCCGCCCTCCTGTTTGAGATTTCCCTCACGAAAATCTTCTCGGTCACGCTGTGGTATCACTTCGCCTATTTCGTCGTTTCACTGGCGCTGTTCGGAATCGGCTTCGGCGGATTGGTGGCGTTTTTTTTCGAGGAGTTTTTCCGCCGCCGGATGCCGCGCGCACTGGCGTACGGCGCTTTGGCGCAAGGCCTTTGCATGGCGCTGTGCCTGGCGATCGTCATGAACGTCCCGCTGAAGTTCGGGTTTTCGCTTTCGGGAATCAAAAATATCCTTCTCACCTATCTCGTCTGCGCGCCGCCGTTCGTGCTCACAGGGCTGGTCATCTCGCTTGCCATCCGCCACCGGCACGAAAACGTGGCGATGATCTATGCCTGGGATTTGGCCGGATCGGCGCTCGGATGCGTCGCGTTCCTTCTCGCCATTTCCCTGGTCTCCGGACCGGCGGTGACGCTGATGGCCTCGTTTCTGGCGGCGGCGGCGGCGGCGATGTCTTTCGCTGCTGGAAATTTTTCGCGGCGCGCGCTTGAGACAATGGCGCTCGCGGTTTGCGCGGGCGCCGGCGTCATTACAATCTGCAATATGACGACGCGATTCTTTGACGTTAAATTCGCCAAGGCGTACGAGGAACAGCCAAGTCTGCTGTATGAACGCTGGTCGCCGTTGGCCCGCATCACCGTTTATCCAGGCATCTTCTGGTGGGACGATCCGGGGCGGCCGTTCGGGTGGGGGATGAGCGCGAAATTCAAATCCGACAAGCCATTCAAGCAATTGTGGATCGAGCAGGACGCCAGCGCCGGCACGCCGATCACGAAATTCGACGGCGATTTCGCGAAGGTTCAATTCCTGAAATATGACGTGACGGCGTTTCCATATCACATCAAGCCCAAGGCGAAAACCTTCGTCATCGGCGCGGGCGGCGGGCGCGACGTCCTGACGGCGCTCATGTTTGGCGCGCCGCGCGTGGTGGCGTGCGAAATCAATCCGGTGACGGTGGGCGTGGTCCGCGACAGGTTCAACGATTTCGCCGGGGGTCTGTATCGCCGCCCTGACGTTGAAGTTGTGGTGGCCGATGCGCGCGCCTGCATCCGGCGCAGCAGCGAGTCGTTTGACATCATCCAGATGTCGCTGACCGACAGCTGGGCCGCGACAGCCGCCGGCGCTTTCACGATGACGGAAAACAGCCTCTACACCGTCGAGGCGTTCGAGGACTACTATCGCCATCTGAGCGAAGACGGCCTTCTTTCCGTCTCGCGCTTCCTCTTCAAGCCGCCCTGCCAATCGTTGCGTGCGGCGATTGTGGCGCGTCGCGCCCTCGAGCGTTTGGGCGTCGGGCAGCCCGAACGCCATATCGCCGTCGTCGTGACGAAGCGCGAAAACGTTCCCGCCGAAGTCGCCACGATCCTCTCGAAGCGCATGCCTTTCAAACCGGAGGAACTGCAGCGAATCGAGGAAACCGCCAATGAATACGGCTTTGAAATTCTTTATCTGCCGGGGCGGGCGCAAAACAATCCGGATTTCAAGGCGGGGATCGAAACGCGCCCGCTGGAGGATTTCCTGGGGCGGTCTTATCTCGATCTCAGGCCGACGACGGACGACCGTCCATTCTTCTTCCAGATGATCTATCTGAAAAATGTCGCGGATATTTTCATCAAGCGGCAGGCGATCGGCGGGCAGTGGTACAACTATTATTCGCAGGCCGTGCTGGTGGCGCTGCTATTGATCTCGGCGTTGCTGGTCGCGGCGTTCTATATCGCGCCGTTGGTGGTTTTGCGAAAAGCGCAGGCGTTGCCCTGGGGCTGGGGCGCTTATTTCATCCTGTTGGGGCTTGGGTTCATGTTCGTCGAGATCCCCATGATCCAGAAAGGCGCGCTCTATCTAGGGCATCCAGCCTATAGTCTGTCCGTATCGCTCTTTTCGATGCTGCTGTTCTCGGGGCTGGGCAGCGCATGGAGCGGGCGAATCGGGATGGATCGCTTGGCGGGACGGCTGCGGACGCATCTACTTGCGATTGCTGTGATCGTGGCCGCCGCGACGGGCGCGCTCGAATGGATCGTCCCCCATACCATCGCTCTGCCGCTCAGCGCGCGCATTGCGATCATCATCGCTTTGACGGGCGCCATGGCGTTCCTCATGGGAACCGCATTTCCCTCCGGTGTGCGCCTGCTGGGCGTCTCGCGCGAAGCCTCGATCCCCTGGGTCTGGGCACTGAACGGCGGCGCCTCCGTCCTCGGCTCAATCCTCGCAATGATCGTCTCGATGAATTACGGCTACCGCTATACAATGATTCTTGGCGCTGTGGCCTATTTGATGGCGGTTGGCATCCCGTTAACGCAGGCCATCAAGCCGACGCAAAAATAAAGCGCTTGACCTTGGAATCTGAGTGATCTAAATCGCAAATTCAGTGACGCATTATTGTTTAAGGGGCGAATGAGAATGCTATCAGGAGATGCGCCAGCTTTTGGAGTGCGGTTGCTTGCT
>JAPLSP010000375.1 GCA_026398575.1 Candidatus Sumerlaeota bacterium
TCATCCAATCCCTGGCTTGATGTCCCGGCTGGCTGCGTGGTCAACATGGCCCAAACTCAAAAAGTTTTTCTTTATTTAAATATTTGAACGACAAAAATCCGAATGAATTACAGCGCATCCCGAATGCGTTTGCAAGCGAAAACTTACCAGTATCTCAGTGCCATTTGGATTTGCGAAAAATCAATTGGCGCTCCGATCGAAAACCGATAAGAATCGGTTCGCGCGTTTTGGGAAGAGAAAGAACATTGCCGCACCCGCGGTCGCCGAGGATGGTTTTTATTATGCCGAATCCAGCCAGATCCGATTTCTATGTCACCACCCCGATCTACTATGTCAACGATGAGCCGCATATCGGCCACTCCTATACAACAATCCTGGCCGACGCCTTGACGCGCTATCACCGTTTGTTTGGCGGCGAGGCGTGGTTTTTGACCGGAACCGACGAACACGGCCTGAAAGTTCAGCAGGCGGCCGACGCGCGCGGCGTTTCGCCTCAAGCGCATTGTGACGCGATGTCCGTGCAGTATCACGACCTCTGGGGCCGTTTGAATATTTCTTACAGCGATTTTATCCGCACGACCGAGTCGCGGCATGAGCGCGTGGTGCAGGAGTTTCTGAGGCGCGCGTATGCCAACGGAGACATTTATAAGTCTTCCTATAAAGGCTGGTATAACGTGCGCGAGGAGATGTTCATCACCGACAAGGAAAAGGAACAACTGCAGGACGACATCGCCGCCGGACGCGTGATCGAGATGGAGGAGGAGAATTATTTCTTCCGGCTGAGTAAATATCAGCAATGGCTGATAGACTATATCGGCAAGCATCCGCAGTTCATCGTCCCGGAGTCGCGCTGCAACGAGGTCCTCGGATTTCTGCGCGAGCCGCTGAATGACTTGTGCATCTCGCGCCCCATCGAGCGTTTGAAATGGGGAATCCCGCTGCCGTTCGATGAGCGGTTCGTCACCTACGTCTGGTTTGACGCGCTGATCAACTACGTATCGGCGCTGGGCTGGCATACGGAGGAGGATGCGAAATTCCGGCGCTATTGGCCCCTGGCTTTGCATCTGATCGGCAAAGACATCCTCAAGCCGCACTGTGTTTATTGGCCGATCATGCTTCGGTCCGTGGGGCTCGAACCGCCGCGGCAGATTCTGGCGCATGGCTGGTGGTGCGCGCCGGACGGGGCCAAGCTTTCCAAGACTCTTCATGGCAGCGGCTTGTTCCTGTGGCTGGCGGATCAATACGGCGTGGATGAATATCGCTATTTTCTATTGCGGGCGATGGTGGTCGGACTCGACAGCGGCGTCAATGAAGAGATTTTTACCGAGCGGATCACGAGCGAGCTGGCCAACGGCATCGGGAATCTGCTGAGCCGCACGGTGAAGATGGTTCAGCAATACTGCGGCGGCAAGGTTCCCGCGCGTCCCAACGAGAGTGAGCTTAATGACGCCGATGCGATCATGCGACGAAAAACCTCCGAAGTGGGGGCGAACATTCGCGCCGCCGTCGAAAGCCTTCAGACGCACAACGCCATTGCCGAAGTCCTCAGCCTGACGCGCACCGCGGATGGATACATTGTGGAGCGGGAGCCCTGGAAGCTGCATAAGCTCGGCGAGACCAGTCAGGTGGAAATCACGCTCTACAACTGCCTCGAGGTGTTGCGTCTGGCGGGTGTGGCGCTGTCGCCCATCATGCCCGTCAAGTGCGCGGAGCTGTTGAAGCAAATCGGCGCAGCCACGCCCGAGCCTGGGAGTTGGGATCGGAATATGGAGTGGGGGGGCCTCACGCCCGGCGACAGCGTTCCGGGCGGCGTCATGCTGTTTCCGCGCATTGCGGAGTTGAAAGGAATGCCGGAAGGCTTGGCGCACAAGAGCGTCGCGCCTGCCGGCAAACCCGAACCGGAAGCGGCGACTGAAACGGCAAAGGGAGCGGCGCAAGGAGCGGCGCGTGCAGAAACCGGCAAAAGGCTCCGGTCTTCCGAGGCGGCTAAGATCAGTCCGTCGTCGGCGCCGGGCGCTGCGCCTGCTTCGCCTGCCGCAAAGCCCGCCGCGGCCCCCGAAGGAATCATCACGATCAATGATTTCGCAAAAGTCCAGCTGCGGACGGCGGAAATCATCGAAGCGAAAAAGCATCCGAACGCCGATAAATTGCTCGTTTTGCAGATTGTCCTGGGCGCGGAACGGCGGCAGATTGTCGCCGGCATCGCCGCATACTTTAAGCCGGAGGATCTGATCGGCAAGCGCATCATTGTAGTGGCGAATTTGCAGCCGGCCAAGCTGCGCGGCGAAGTCTCACAGGGAATGTTGCTGGCGGCGCGCGACGGCGACCAGCTGACGCTGATCACCACGTCCGACCCGCAATTCGCGTCGGGTTGCGGGATCAGTTGAAAGCAGGCAGGAAGAACAGTCGTCTGGCACATCCACGCAAAGGAAAAATATGCTACGCAGTGGACTCTCAGACACGCATCCAAAGGTTTTGCGGAAGCAGATTGAATTGCTCCGCGCGTTGACACCAGCCCAGAGATTCTTAAAGATGCTGGGGCTTACCCAGACGGTGATCGGATTATCGCGCGCTGGAATCCGCAGATGTAACCCCGGATTGTCCGAGGAGGAAATTCGATGGTTGTATGTGGGATATGTCTATGGAAAAGATTTGGCTAATCGTGCGCGATCTTATACCAAGGAGAAGTGGCCATGCTCGCAACGAGACTGCTTTGCGGCAATGTTTGCCGTTGTCCAGATTTTTGAAAAACTTGGGGTTCCTTACTATGTCACTGGGGCCATGGCAAGTTCCTTGCACGGCGTTGCGCGTACAACACTGGCTGTGGATATCGTAGCTCAGCTCTCATTGCAGCATGTGGAATTGTTTGCAGCGGCGCTAGAGGATTCTTACTACCTCAATCGAGAAATGATACAAGACGCTGTTGAACATCACTCTTCTTTCAACATCCTTCATCTCGAATCCATGTATAAAGTGGATATATTTGCTCAAAAAGACGGTGCGTTTGACCTCTCCGTTATGGAACGGAAAAAAAGCATCCAGATAACAGAACCGGAGTCCATGGAGTTCTTCGTTGCAGCGAATGAAGACACGATCATCAGCAAATTAGACTGGTATAGAAAGGGCGGGGAAGTCTCGGACAAGCAGTGGAATGACATTTTAGGGATGCTGCAAATCCATGAGGGCGTGCTTGATATGGATTATATGCGCCATTGGGCAGATGAGCTGAATTTGGGAAATCTTTTGGCCGAAGCCATTCAAGATGCGAAAAGCGCCATAGAGCAATAATCGCGTTCTTATCGGGGATTCGGCTGGAAAGGCCTGTTTGTTCCATCCCTGCCGGAATTGGCGTCGCCGCGGCCACCGGGCACGTTGCGGCCACCCGGAACGCCGGGAGCGTTGGCTCCACCCGGAGCGCCAGGAGCATTCGGCGCTCCAAGGCCGGCGGGGCGGCCATCGGCGCCAGGACGGCCCGCGCCTCCAGCAGCGTTCTGCGGCGAAGGCGCGCCCGGAACTACGGGAACTGTGAGGCCGGTCTTCCCGGCGCTCTTGGCGCGGTGTTCCATAAGGGCGTCCAGCAGCAGTTCGTGTTTGGCTTTTTCAAGGAGTTCCATATCGGTCAGCAAGCCCTCATTGATCCGGGCGATTTCTTCATATCTCTTGATCGAGCTTTTGGCCAGGGCGGGCCGGTATTTGGCGATGAGATATTCAATGATGGCCGGGCGGCATTCGTCAAACGTGCGGCGTTCGCGATCCTTTTCCCGGATCATTTTGATCACATAAACGCCAAAGCGCGTCATGATGACGTCGCTAACCTGCCCGGGTGGAAGCGTCCAAATCGTTTGCGCTAGACGCTCGTCAGGAAAGGTGGCGGTCTCGTCTATCCACAGGTCAATCGGAGTATTCCTGTCCATTTTGATGTCTTGGGCCAGCTGGGCAAAATCCGCGCCCTTCTTGGCCTTGCGCTGCGCCCTCTCCATTTCCTTCTTCTGATCGTCGGGCGACACGCCGTCGCGAGGCCTCAAAACAAGGAGCTGATAATTGCGCCGGCGGGGCTGAAGCGCAAAGCGTTCGGGTTGCTTGACGTAAAGATCGCGCATTTCCTGTTCCGAGATATTATGCTCGATCCAATAGCGCGTGTATTTGTCGCACAGCATCGCGTCGGTCAGGGTATCCCGGAAATCCTCCACGGAAAGTTGCGCGGCTTGCGCGGCGTCTTCGAGCGATAGGATTTTTTCATTGCCGCCGGCTTTGCGGATGGCCTCAATCCCCAGCGTGATCTCGGTGGGCGTGATGCCCAGCTTCACCTCGCGCGCGTCGCGGATCAGCGCCTGGGACATCAGCCAGTCGCTCACGGTGCGTTCCTCCAGCGCGCGCTTGAGGGCTCGATAGGCTTCTTCGTCTTTTTCCGCGTCCATCTTTTTCGGCGAGGCTAATTCCTTCAGGCGCGGCGCGATGAGCCGCTGCAGCTTCAGCAGTGTCAACTCATCTTCGCCCAAACTGGCGACGATGGCCAGATGCCCGCTGCGAGGTTTTGCGGGCGCCTTGGTCGTGGCGTAGGCGAGCGTCTGCGTATTTGAAGACGAGGCGGCGGCGATGGATATTTTTTCTTTGAGGGAAGCGCCGCCGGCGCCCGGTATGATGGCTGCCGGCTTACCGGCGCTCGATCCATCCGCGATCGGCTTCCCGGCGCTTGGCGCTCCTGCAATTGGCTTGCCGGCGCCCGATCCGCTGACTCTTGGTCCGCCGGGCGTGGTTACGCGGCTGTCTTTCATCTGCGCATGAACAGCGGACATCACAAAGCAAAGGGAAAGAGCGATGGAAAGGGAACGGGAGAAATAAACGATCCGGAACACGGTAAAAGAAAATCCTTTTGACAAGGTAATGAAGCAGGGCGACATTGTGTCCGAGGCCGGCGGGTTTGCAAGGAGGATTTTGGGCCAAAGCAAACCGGCTAAGTGCTCTGAATCAAAAATTTAGTAACGTATTTTTGTCTAAGGGACGAAAGCAATGCGCTCCTATCCGCATGAATCTACTTTTCCTGCATGAGAATTTGCGATAAATTAATGAGATCGTAATTTCGCATATGTGTACTAAGGCAAACCGGCTTGTATTCGCTTTTGATCATCCCGCCCACGGATGCTTGTAGGGCGCGCGATAATCGCGCTTGAGGAGCGCGGAGGCTTCGGCGTCGCCGGGGATTTGTTCGGCGGCGGCGTCCCATTTGATTTTGCGGGCGATGTCGTAGGCGATCATGGCCAGCTTCACCGTCGTGGTGCTGAGGTAGCCTTCCATCGGCGGGCATGACGGAGCGCGGCGCGTGCGGACGGCGTCGAGGAAGTCGGCGACGTGCAAGGCGCCGGCGTCGTTCTTGGCGGTGTTGACTTTGCGCTCCTGGCCTTTTTCGCGCGGGATGACGATCCACTTGTCGTCGGTGACGAAGACGGTTTCCTTTTCCCCAAAGAAAAAGGCGCCGTTGTCTATCTCTACTCGAACCACACGGTCAGGGCGTCGGGCGTGGTGATCTGGTTGGCAAAGCAATAGATGCCGCCGGCGGCGTGGACGGCTTTGGGCGCGCCTTCGCCGAGTATCCAGCGCACGGCGTCTATCACGTGGATGCCCCAGTCAACCAGATGGCCGTGGCCGATGGTCTTTTCCAGGCGCCAGCTTTTGTGTCCGACTTGCGGACTATAGGGAATCTTCGGCGCAGGTCCACACCAAAGGTCCCAATCGAGGGTGGCCGGCGGGTCTTGCGGTTTGCAGTCGCCGATGGTCGCCTTATAGTTGATCTGCGCCTCGACTTGGATGATGCGTCCGGGGGCGCCGCTCTGGATATATTCGCGAGCGCCTTTGAATCCCGCGGCCTGGCGGCGCTGAAAGCCGATCTGCACGATTTGCTTGGGGGCGCGCTTGGCCGCCTCGACCATCGCGCGGCCTTCGCGGATGTCATACGCCAGGGGCTTCTCGCAGTAGATGTCGAGTCCTTTTTCCAGCGCCGCGATGAACGGCAGCGCGTGCCAGTGCGGCGGCGTGCCGATGATGACCGCGTCTATATCGCTGGCCTTGAGCAAATCGTCATAGAGTTTGTGGGTCGCCGGCTTCTTGCCCTGCAATTTGGCGATCTCGTCGGCGCTTTTGCTCAGGTGTTCACTATCCACGTCGCACAGCGAGACAATCTCGACGCCGCCGGCCTTGAGCGCGGCTTTGGCGTCCACCATGCCATACCATCCGCAACCGATCAAGCCCATGCGGATTTTCTTTGCGTCGGCGGCGGCTGGGGAGGAGGCGGGTTGGGCGGATGCGTTCGGCGAGGTGGATAGGCTTGCGGCTGCCGCTCCGGAGGCAGCGGCGGCAGCGGCGATGAACTTGCGACGATTCCACTGGCTCATGGGAGGTCTCCTTGATGAAAGGCTTGAGGCGAGTTTGGGTGAGAGAATGGAGTGATTCAATGGGTTTCTCTGGATTCTTTAGATGTGGATAATTGTCTCACCTGAAGGTGGAAAACAAACACCACCTAAAGGTGGAACTACAAACACCACCTAAAGGTGGAACTACAAACACCACCTAAAGGTGGAACTACAAGCGCCACCTGAAGGTGGAACTACAAGCGCCACCTAAAGGTGGAACTACTAGCGAGCGGTGTCCTTGGTGACGACTTCCGCGGGCAATAGCAATTCTGCTGCTGCGCGGGCGAAGTAGGGGGGGACGGTGAGCAGACGGATGGCGCCGCGGCCATAGCGGATGCTCCAGAATTTGCCGTCTTCGCCGTCGGGCACATCTATGCTGTAGTAGTTCGGTTCGCGTCCGTTGAGATAGAAAGCGACGCGTCCCTTCGAGTCGCGCGCTTCGCCATGCTCGCCGCCGAAAAGGCCGATGACCTTCGTTCCCTTCGGCACATAGAAATACATCAGCCAGAGATCGGAATAAGCGCTATTCATCGGTTCCTCGGCGGACGATTTCACTGTCAGCGGCAGCCGTGAATTCCATTTCATGAGGGTGCGGTCTTTGCCGTCATCAAGTGTCAGTTTGTAGAGGCCCGGCTCTTTTACCGCGAGTTTGACCGTGTGTTCCGCGCCGTCGGGCGGAACGCTGCGATCCTGAGCAGCAAGTGTTTCGCGCTCGCCGGTTTGACTGGCGCCGCCGATTTTCCACAACTCGATGCGCACGTTGCCACGGTCTCGATAATGCTCGATCAGGCCGCCCGTGATTTGCATCTCGATCTCCGCCGGCGCCGTATCCACGCGCGTATAGAAAACCTGTTTGCCGCGCGCCGCGCCCAGGCTGCCCGCGGGAACCTCCGACAGTTTAAGCGGGGTGGCGCTGACGAGCTCGTCTCCGAAGGCGATGGGCTTGAATGTGAGATTCGACAATGGATGGCGCTCGATGCCTTCAGTGATAAACTGCTTCAATTCATCGGCGGCAAAGGGAGCGCTCGATTTCCAGGGATTCTTGCCTTCTGCGACATTCCAAGTGGCGCCGGCAGGGATGGTAACGGACTTGTCCCGTCCGGGCAGGTCGCGATAAAGCGCCTTGGCGTGAATGAGCATCGTCGCGCGCATCCGGTAGGTGTGCCGGATCAGCGCCTCGAATGCCTGCTGCCGCGCGTCGCCTTTGGCTTTTGAGTAGCGATTGTAAAGGTCCACGTAACGCGCATAGAGCGTAAGGTCGTCGAGGCGCGCACGGACTTCGGGCGTGTCGGCGATCTTCCGGGCCTGTTCGAGCGAACGGAACATGCGCCCGAGTTGGTCGGCAAAAACCAGATGCGGCTGCGAGCCGTCGAGTTGGCGATAGAATTCGCGCATGGGCTCCTTTGCCGCGCTGAACGAGCGCATGAGAAAATCCTCAGCCAATTCGTTCACGTGTTGCGCTTCGCGGACGTCCCACATTATCCGCGCGGCGATGTAGTAGCCAAGACCGTTCGGACCCCAGTTGTCGCTGGATTCGGCCGAGAGGAAGCGCGCGCCTTTCGCGTGGAACTCCGGGATCGTGCGCTTCAGGTAGTCCAGGTTACCGCCGCGCGCGGCGGCGGGCATGTCGCGGTCCCACGTGTTGACGCTATAGTATTCGCGGATGCCGAGCATGGAGGCTTTCGCGGACCATCCGCTGATTGTCTCTTCGAGCGTGCCGCCCTTGAGGAACGCGGTCGCTATGCTGACGACCACCTGCGGATGCGCACGGATATTTGGCGCTGGCGAGTGGAAATTATAGGCGTACATGCCGATTATCTTGCCGGGATACCTGGCATTGATGGCGGCTGCGACGGCGTTGACCAGGATCAGCGCCCGGTCCGTGATGCTGCCGAGTTTGGCGCACGCGTCGCATTCGCACCAATTGCCGCCGTCGCTTGGCTCGATGGAAATGCTGTCGAGGCCGGGCTCTTTCTCCAACTGGCGCAAGGCGTCCTCCACGACGAGCTGGCGCAGGCCGGGATTCGAGATGCAGAACTTGGTGGATTTGCGCTGACCGCCGACAAGCCCGAGATATTCGGGATGCGCGGCGAAGGCTGCCTTGTTCCGGCTCAGGATGCCGTCATAAGCGTGTCCGGTATGCAGTTCGATGCCTGCTGTGGCGCGGTTTTTCGAACACCAGTCGGCATAAGGTTGTGACGCGTAGTCCCAGGCGCCAAACCCATACCAGATGCGGCGCGAGTAGTAAGCGGGATGCTCGCGCGTGTTTACGGCGATGGACAGATTGCGCGCGCGGGGAATCACTTCCCAATGCGCTCCCGGGAAAAACTGCCGGTGGCCAATCCGATAAAGCAAATCCCAGACGGCATGTTCGACAGCCATCTCGGATGCGCCCAGCATATAAATGCCTCCGGCGTGCGAGCGCAGCAGATAGTCTTCGCGCTTGGTTGGGTCATTGCCTGCCATGGATTCGCCGGGAGCGACGCCGGGAAAGTCCGCCGCCAATCCAACAGCGATCCCCGATTTTCCATCGCCGGTGATGACCTGAAATTTGGCTTCGCTGATCCGCTCCAGATATCGCGACAGCATCTGCGCCGCCTCGCGCACACGGGCGGAGGCGCTGGTAGCGATCACCACAGGCTGGAGCGCTTTGCCATCGTTGGCGAGCGCAATGGTCGTCGCTTCATCCGCCCAAGCCTTGCATCCAGGAAGGACAAGCCAACCAGCGGCAAGAACGGAAAGAATGGCCGTAATGATAAGCGCGCGTGAATGAATGCGCTGTCTTTGTTCGATCATGGTTTGTCCTTTTTAATGTTTGCCATTGGTTGAACATATTCGAATATGCCACGGCATGGGGGCTTGTCGGCGGGAACTGGATTGCCAAAGAAATCGCGGCCGCCGTTGTTCAAGACGATTTTTCCGCGAGCGAATCCAGCAGCATCCAGCAGCTTATATCCAGTGAGGGAGCTGAATTGGATGGAGTCATTTTTTCCGCCACTTCCGGGATTCGCCAGCGGCGGCTTGCGGGCGATGGCGTTTGGATCATTCGGAGGGCCAACGTGATTGCCATAGAAGACGTTGCCGTCGAAAACGTTGTTCCGGCTTTTGCCCCAGCGATAAGTCACCTGCCCCTCGACGTAGAAGATGTTGTTATAAAAATAGGTGTCCTGCGCATTGCCGCCGCTCCATTCGGTGAACGATAGCAGCGGCAGCGATTGCTTCGGTCCGATGTAGATCACGTTATTATAAATCGAAGTGTTCTTCGCGCCGCCGCCGAAGTGGAAGACGCGCGCCGAGTTGATGCCGTCGTTCTGGCTGATGTTGTAGCGGATGATGGTATTCTCGCAATAGGAATTGCCGGGGGTGCAGATCAGCATGAATCCGCCTTCGTTGTCGTGGCTGTAGTTGTATTGAAACACCGAGTTGCGGCAGCGATAATCGGAATCGAAGCCTTGGCCGTCCGTCGTTCCTTTCATGCCGGAGACTTCGTTGAACTGGATGACGGTGTCATCGCAGTCCCACGGCCATATTCCTGCCGCTGCGTCCTGGCAGCGCGTGCGTCCGCCGCGCATAATGTTATGTTCGACGATGGCGCTATTCGAGCCCCAGGGCTTGATGCCGTCGCCGCCGATGTCTTCGAGCAGATTGCCGCGGATAACGATGCGCAGGCTGCGCGCGCCGCCGCTGCTTCGCTGGCAGATGCCATTGCGGTCCGTGCGTTCGAGGTGGCAGTTCTCGACCAGCAAATCATCGAAGTGCGAGCCGCCGCCGCCTTTGGTCTCGATGAAGATGCCGCAACCTTCGTGCGATTTGCGCAGGTCGCCATTGACGTCGTGCACATGGAGATTGCGCAGATGAATATGGCGCATTTTCCCAAAGCCATCGGATGTTATTCGTATGCCCGTACGCCAGGGTTCGCGCGTGGGACCTTGGTTGGTTACTTCGATATCCTGAATTTCCCAATACTCGATGTTGCGAAGCAGGACGGTATCGAGAAATTTACCCTCCCCATCAATACGCGGTTTGGGGCCGGCGCCATAACTCCCGATGACGATCGGCAACGGTTTGCCTTCCACAAGCTTGCCCGAGCCCTGTGGCTTGAGCTGGCCTGCATAGCGCGTGCCCGCCTTGAAAAGAATTTTATCTCCGGTCTGGAAAACTTGCCCATTAATGCGCTCCAGGCTCTTCCATGCCTGTTCCGGCGCAAGTCCGCTGCGGCTGTCATCGCCGGATTGGCTGTCCACGTGATAGGTGGCAGCCACGCCAATGGCCTCGAAGGCAAGAAAGATTAATATCAGCAGTGATTTTGAAAGCATGTTTTTGGCTCGTATTCAGGCAGAATGATTGAGGGCAGAATCATTATTTAACTCCCTCATTATAAACCTTTTTTGAAACATGGCGGCCTGCATGGCCCAAGTGTGGACCGGAAAAGTGATTCGCTCTGGATCGTTGCCTCGCGGGAATTGAGCATCTCATCGGATCTAGTTCTTGCCTGATTCGAATTAATTATGATTCTGCCCTCAATGATTCTGCCTGTATTCTCGAATATTATTAAGTTCATGAAGATTTTTTCAGGGTGGTAAACTCGATTTGATGGTGATTGAGATTGATCCATTGAATGTACTTCAAATGAGTATGGCGAAGAAAGCGGCGCTGGTGTTCTTTCATTTTCCAGGTTTCCTCTGTCTTAGCGCTGAACGCAAAAGCGGTGTCAGAGGTCAACAAATGCATGTGTTGCTCGCCTAGCAGACGGTTGCCAGAGAATATTTCTACATTCCGATAGATAGCCTCCAAACCGCCAAGAAAATATGTAACAGCGTCGCGGTAGAGCGTGAACTCAAGAAACGCGCCCCAATCCTTCAGCAAATCGAGTGTGATTGTTTTTAGCTGCGCGCTCTCTGCATTCAAGTTCAGCCATTCCCGGTCAACGACGGTAAATTCGCGCCGGGCTTCATGGGTCAGCGATGTCGAAACGACCTCATGCTGTACCAGTTCTGGGCGCAAATTGATCAATCGTCCATGATGCATCCCTGTCAGACACATGTAGTTCAAAGCCTGGCTTCGATGGGCGGGAGTCAGCGTTTCCGCTGTCTTCATCTCGACCATCAGACCGTGCGCCAAGAGCAAATCCATACGGTAGATTTTTTCAAAAGAATCATGTGTGACTTTGATCGGCGTTTGGCATTCGGCAGGCGCGATGCCTTCTTCCAGACATCGGGCAGCGATTTCGCGTGAGTATAAATCCTCGTTAAGAAAGCGGCCGAATTCATTATGAGTCTCAAAGATGATGCCCATCAGGATATGATCGAACTCACGGAATTCATCTTCCGTGTAGCAGCGAATCTCATTGGCGACATGAATCGGCATGGCAATGGCAATCCTTTTTTTAGCGTTTTCGGCAGGCAGAATCATT
>JAPLSP010000404.1 GCA_026398575.1 Candidatus Sumerlaeota bacterium
AACGACGTGATGCGCGACGTGGACCTGATCGAGGAGATTGCCCGCGTTCACGGCTACAACGCAATTCCCGAATCCACGCCCTACCTTCCCGCCATTCCATTCGTCGAGCCGCCCGAGCGGCGCGCGCGCCATGAACTGCGCCGCATGATGCAGGCGGCTGACTTCTGGGAGGTCATCAATTATTCCTTCGTCGGGCGCGATTTGCTGGAGAAATGCGGAGCGCCCACGGCGAACGTGGTGGAACTCGTCAAGCCGCTGACGGCGGATCAGGCGATCATGCGCCCGTCGCTGCTGCCCAGTCTGATCCAAAATGCGCATACCAACCAGCGTCACGAACGCGGCAGCCTGCGGCTGTTTGAGATCGGCAAGATTTATGAAAAGATTGCCCGCCAGGATGGCCAGGCGCCGGCGGCCGCAAGCGATTCGGACGCCGACAAACCCGAAGGGCCTTATCACGAGGAATATCGCTGGGGCCTGATCATGACGGGGACTCAAGGGGCGGATCGCTGGCGCAACAAGACCGCGGAAGAGATGGATTTCTTCCACGTCAAAGGCGTTCTTGAAATGGCGCTGAAGGGATTGGGCATTCAGAATCTGACAACGGTTGAAACCACGGCGGCATGGCTGCATCCCGGGCGGGCCGCCGAGTTGCGCGACGGCGGGGAACCCATCGTTGTTTTCGGTGAGCTGCATCCGGAGATTGTTCGCGCCATGGAACTGCGCGGGCGGATCATGGTGGCCGAAGCGCGGATGGAGGCGATCGAACGCAAAGTCCGCCCGCAGAAGGCCATGGCGCCGCTGGCCCGATTCCCCAAAGTGGATCGCGATATTGCCCTGGTTGCGCCGCGCTCGACGCCGTCGGCCAGTCTCGAGGCCGCCATCCGCCAAACCGGCGGGGACTTGCTGGAAGAAGTCCGGTTGTTCGATCGCTATGAAGGCGAGCGGATCGAACCGGACAAGGTGAGTCTGGCGTATTCCATGTCGTTCCGCGCTCCGGACCGCACGCTGCGTGAGGAAGAAGTGGACGAAGTCGTGCGCGGCATCGTGTCCCGATTGGAAAGCGAATTCAGCGCCACGCTTCGGACGGAATAAAGTTGGAGTTCAAACTTTAGTTTGTGTTTGGAGTTCAAACTTTAGCTTGTGTTTGGAGTTTTATCTTCCAATATGAGTTTTCTTGTGAGGAAAAGCGCCTTGAATTATGTGCTCCATGTTTTCGCATTGCGTAGTTCATGGCGCCTTTGGCGCGGCGCCTCATGCGCGTCAGGCGGTCTTGTCGCGCGCTTCGCTCTCTCGTTTGCCTGCGCTCTCTCCCTGGCGCTTTTGCAGGGATGCTCCAAAACGCAATTCCTTGAAAACTTCCAGCCCCCCCCGCCTCAGCCTCTGGTGATGGAGGGATTCACGCTGCATCACACCAAGGCGGGACTCGAGACGCAGCGCATTCTAGGCGAAACGGCGAAATACTTCGATGACCGCAAGCAAATGGAAATCACCCGCGTACAGACGTATTTTTATGATGGCAAGGAGCCGAATAGCCAGATTCGATACCTGCGTTCGGATATGGCGATTCTATACATGAGCGATCAAACCACCAGTGGCGGCTTCCTCAAAGGTGACATCGAATTTATTGGAAATATCGTGTTCATTGATCGTCCGCTGGAATTCCGGATGGAAACTTCCAAGGCGCGCTATCATGACCGCCTGCGCCTGATGGAATCCGACCTGCCGACCACGCGCGCGATCATGACGGAAAAGGATGTTTTGGAGGAGCACGGCAAAAAAGGTTTTCATTACGATATGAATACCTCGAGCACGTCTCGTTTTCCAATGTATGAATCTCATGCGATAAAAGCGCCTTTGGAAACGCGCGAAGCAACGCTCGCGAAGATGCGCGCCGAAATCGTGTCCATCCCCTGGGTCTGCGGTCCGGATGACGCTGCCATAGCCGTATATGCGCCCAAGGAGGAAAAGCGATGATCCTAGTCAAAGCGCAGAATGCCGGCCTGGCCTTTTTCATTTCCATCTGCTGCATGAGCCTGATATTCCCACAACGCGCCGTGCAAGAGATCGGCGGGGATCAAACGAGTACCTCCAACAGCGCGACGGAGAAATCAACGCCCGGGGGTGAAGCTTCGAGCGGGAAGAAAAAAGCGGCCAACGCGCCGAAGGAATCGCCGGCGTCGAATGCGTTCGCGTCGCCTCTGGGGCTGCCGGATGATTTCGTGCTCATGTGCGATGGAAATATGACGACGACTTTCGGCAATGCCGGAGAGCCGGGCGGGGAGCTGACGATCGTTCGCAATAATGTCCGCATCTTCTCTTCGAGTATGGAGATCCATTGCGATCTTCTAATCTATGACAGGACCGCCGGGATTATGAAGGCCTGGCCGGCGGTGGGCAAGCGGGTGCTGGTGACTTATATGGGCGTGCATGGCTCGTGCGGCTATCTTGAGTACGATGTAGTAAAAAATTCAGCAGTTATGCAACGCCGGCCTGTCCTGATTCAAAAGGACCCGAAGGGCAATGAATTCGAGACCGAAGGATACATCATCACGCTCTCGCGCGACAAACAAGGGCAGGGGAGCGCGCTGGTTCAGAGCCGCAAAGGCGAAATCAAAGAATTGTCCGCCTCCCAGCCGGCTTCGGTTGAAATGCGCGAACCTAAAAAAGCTCCTGAAGTGAAAGAAGCGCCTCAAGAGGGAGAGCCGCAGGAAATTACCGGCGCGAACCTCGACAGCATCCCCTTCAAAGAGCGCAAGCCGGAAGAGAAGCGTCCGACGGAAGGAAAAACCAAGCAGAGGAAATGAATCGCATGAATCCCTTGAATATGACATTCCAGCGTCTTTGGCTGTTCGTCTGGCTCTGGGCGTGCCTTGTCCTGTCTGGGCTGGCGGCGCGCGCGCAAGACAGGGCGCCTGCCGCTCCCGCCGCCAAAGCAACTCCCAAAAGCAGCGGCGCCAGCGCCACGACTCCGCGCCCGAAATCGGACGCTGCATCCCCGGCAAAAAATGACGCCGCCGCCCCCAAAAAGAGCGCCTCTTCCACCAAAAAGACCGTGACTTCAACCTCGCCGACCGCGCCCAAAAAAGATAACTTCCTTGAGTCGGTGGGCCAGCTGGAAATTGTAGCCGATGTTTCGGACATGGTTTTGGATGCGAAAACGAATGAGATCATTTCCATGGTCTATACCGGCAATGTGCATTTCATTCTGGACCAGGTTGATCTTTATAGCGACAAGATGGAAGTGATCGAAGGCAAAAACGGCGCGGAACGCACGGCGGTGGCAACCTGCAACCCCGGCAATCGAGTGATCATCTATTCCTTCGATCGGGCTATCATGGCCATCTGCGACAAATATGTGTATTATACTGTCAGCAAAAAGTCCATCCTCACATGCAATCCCGACAAACGCGTGCTGACTTACCAAGTGCAGTCCAACGGCAGTATACGCAAAATCAACAGCGAAAAAACGATCATTGATCAGAGTGCAACCACAACTGTTATGCACATGGAAAGTCCCATCATCAAACCGGTCAAGGCGGAAGACGAGAATCTTCCGCCGGCTCAAAAAAAGCGACTGCTGGAATTCGTCTCCAGGATGATGAAGCAATATGCGGAAAAGGGGCTTGCCGCCAAACCAGCGGGCGCCAATGTGCCGAAAGCGACTCCCAAGGCGACGCCAAAGGTTGCGCCAACGCCGGCGCCAAGGACTCCCGCGACTGAAGGATTGGTGAAGCGTCCTTCCGCCCCCGAGCCGCCGGCGCCGGAAAGCAGCGCGGCTGTGGCGACTTCGGCGCCGATTCGCATCCGGTCCGCCGCGACGCCGCAAGCCGGCTCGCGCATGACGCCTCGCCCTGCGGCCAAAGCGCCTGCCGCCGCTGAATCCGATTCTTTGAATGTGCCCTCCCGGGAAGCAAAAACGCCTGTCAAGACGCCCAAACCCGCTGGCAAACGGCCCCAGATCGAAGAATAGCAGCGACGCCCAAAGGGATACGGCATCATGAAAATTTTAGTCACCGGCGCGGCAGGATTCATCGGATCGCATTTGGCCGAACGATTGTGCGACCTTGGCCATGAGGCGGTCGGCCTGGATTGCTTTACGCCCTACTACGCCCGTCCGCTCAAGGAAGCCAACGCCGCCGACGTTCGCGCGCGCGGGGCGCAGCTGCTCGAAGTGGATTTGGCCGAAGACGATCTTGATGCCGCCTGCGACGGCGCCGAAGTCATTTATCATTTTGCCGCCCAACCGGGAATCTCGGACAAGACGCCCTACGAATCTTATGCGCGCAATAACATGACGGCCACCTGGCGCCTTCTGGAGGCCGCGCGCAAAGCCGGCGGCGTCCGCTGCTTCGTCAATATTTCCACGTCGTCGGTCTATGGCTTTCACGCCACCGACTCCGAGGAAACCGCTCCCAAGCCCACGTCCTTCTACGGCGTCACCAAGCTGGCCGCCGAGCAGCTGGCCCTGGCTTATCATCGCGACAAAGGACTGCCGGCGTGCAGCCTGCGGTTGTTTTCAGTTTATGGCGAACGCGAACGGCCCGAAAAACTCTATCCAAAGCTGATCCGCAGCATCCTCGAAAATGCGCCATTTCCACTTTACGAGGGCAGCGAAAAGCATTCGCGCAGTTTCACCTATGTCGGG
>JAPLSP010000715.1 GCA_026398575.1 Candidatus Sumerlaeota bacterium
GTATTCATGAGCACTTGAACCGTGCGCGACTGATTCCCGGCAAACTCGGCGCCGTCTATCAACCACCGATAAAATAAATTCCCATTCGGCGCTCCAAGCGGCGCCGTCAACGTCACGGTTGTTCCATGATAATAGAAGCGTGAGAATTGCGTCATCCCGCTACCATCGCCGTTGTTGTCAAGCGGGCTGACAGTCATCAAAATGCCACTGTTGGGACTCATCGAGGCCACGGTTAGCGTGCGGCGTTCTGTCCAATTGAGCATGATCGAACCACTCGCGCCGCCAAAGCCGTCCACTGCGATCCGGTATTGGACCCCTGCTTGCGCGGTAAAAATAAGGCCACTGTTCCCATTCGCGCTCCCATCGTCATCATTCGCAGCCACCTGCGTGAGAGCGCTTACGCTGGCGCCCGTATATATCGAGAACAGCGTGTTGAAATCGCTGCCGTGTGTATCAAAAATATACGCTCCTGTCTCCGGCGCGGTCCATTTCCACCAGACGGACGCGCCCCCCGCATTGCCGGCATGATTCGGTTCGCCGGATTCTTTTGTCCCAAGTCTATTTGCGCCTCTCGTCGAGCTGGCGACTCCCGCGATGATGGAGGCGCTTGAGAAGCTGTCATTCACGGGAAGCAGGCTGGACCAAGAGGCTTCGTATGCGCCGATGTCATAGGCGTTTGCTCCTTCGATCCCCATTCCTGGAATGTCCAACGGACGGGCATTGCCTTCCATATCCATTGCTGGCGCGGCTGCGCTTGTGCCAGCGTCAATCGCAGCCGAAGGATACTCAAGATGATAATCGGCGATTACATACGACGAGCCGGAATACACCCAGCTGCTAAGATCGCCTTGCGCCATAATTTGGCTGGCGGTATTGCTCAAGATAAGCGCTTGCGAATTGCTGCTTAAATTAGGGGCAATTAGCCGTCCCGCGAGGGAAAGAGAAGCGAAGGGGGCGCGGCTGTCCGTCAAGACGGTCTGTTTGAGCGATGAGTCATAAGCAGGCGCCGTTGTCCATGTTCCTGTTATCGCCAAGGTCCCATCCATTTTAAATTTAGGCGATCCACTGACGTTGCCGCTATTGCCGGGCAGGGCGTTGATCGCCGCCGCGCCCGTTATGCTTGCAGTATTTTCGTCGCAGTAATCGCCATCCGGATTTCCGTTGAAAAGGCAATTTTTGACCACGGGATCCGCATTGACGCTTTGCTCATAGATTGCCTGGCGTGTATTGCGGGCAAAGATTGTATTCGTGATCGCCGGCGAAGAATAATTCTGACATAGGATTCCTCCGCCGCTGGAAATGGCGCTATTATCGGAGACCGTGCAGTTGATGAAGGACGGATAGGGAGCGGATGAATTGTTGCAGAATGCTCCGCCGCCATATTGGCTTGCCTGGTTCCCGCTGATAATGCAGTTAATGAAATTGGCATTGGATGCATTGGCGTAAACGCCGCCGCCCGATGGCGCGGTATTGCCTGAAATCCGGCAGTTTGAAAAAGCAGGGGCGCCGCCGCTGATATATATGCCGCCTCCGTTGGTGGCGCTATTGCCGCTGATGGCGCAATTCACGATCCGGGGCGAAGCGGTGAGAAAGTAGATGCCTCCGCCTGACGAAGCGGAGTTGTTTGCAATGGAGCAATTGGCGATTAAACACGAGGCATTCAGCCCCTTGCAATAGACGCCTCCTCCTGCGGCCGGATTCATCGCGCTTCCCGCGATCATAAATCCATCCAGGACAGCGGTGGTGATAGTGTCCATTTTTATCGTGGGATAGCCCGTTGACCATGACTTGATCGAAGTGACGTTAGAAGTGATATTCCGTTCGCCCAAGCTGGACTCGGTTCCCGCAAAACCTCCGTAAATCGCTATATCACTTCCCAGAGTGATACATGCATAGTATGCCCCTGTTGCGACCCATACCTCGGGGACACTATAATGTATGGCAATCGAATTTGCTTCGGAAATGCTTGTCAGGGCATTGGGCCAATCGAAACCTGTTTGGAGTCCCGTCGCGTTCTGGTTCACATACACGCGGGAACCGCTGAAAGAGGAGACCACATGCGTTCTACTATCTGCGCTGGCCGGCGCTGATTCGACGTTCCCGGCTTTGTCCGTAGCGATCGTGTAAAACTCATAAATGCCATCGCCACCGGTCAGGGCGCTATTGAAAGAGATTGGGCTGTTGGATATGGAATAGGTCGTCATGGCGTCCGGATATTGGGTCCATGATCCGCCATTTAGCCTGTAGAATAATCGTATCTCCTTGAGGCCGCTGTCGTCGTCATAAGCGGAGAATGCGACATTGAAGGCCGCTGTGTAGGTAAGAGACGCAAGCGAGGAAACAGATGAAACAGGAGCGACGCCATCGTCGGTCCCCGGTTGATAAGCCGCGGAAGCTTCATAAGCGCCAATATCCACTTTCCCATCGCTGCCGGGACGGAGATTGCCTTCGAAATCCTTTGAAGGCGCATAGCTCTGATTTCCACGATCCAGCGCCCGCGAACCATCTCTGAGATGATAATCCACGATTTTGTATGTGGCGCCTTGGGTTGTATAGGATCGGGCATCCCCAACGACAACCATTGTTGTGGCGCTGTTGCTGACAATATAGAGCTGGGGGAGATTGCTGACGTTGGGTGTGATGAGCTTCCCGGCCAGCGCGTTTGGCGCGAAGCTGGCAGCGGCATCAACAAGCGCGCTGCGGTAGGCGTTTGGATCATACGCCGGCGCCGCGGTCCAAGTCCCGGTGGTTCCGGATGGGCCATCCATGACGAACATTGCGGAACCGCTCCAATTGCCGCCGTTGCCTGATACGGCATTGATATTGTCCGCGCCGCGTCTTAGTATCCCGCCTTTTTCCAAGTAGTCCTTTCCGCCATTATCAAAAAGACAATTGATGATTTTGGCGTGCACGAAATCTCCGCTATCCCCGTCCTCATAAATTGCGTTTCCCTCATTACCTTCAAAGATACAATTATAGATATCGGTGTAGTTATGGTCATAAAAACAATAAAGCGCTGCGAATGCCTTATTCCTGCTGATCGTGCAGTTTTCAAAATCTGGATATGAATACGATCCTCCATCCATTGCTCTGCCCTCATTGCCACTGATGATGCAATTATAAAAGCGCAGATACGCAAAATAGGGGGTCCAGGAGTTGTGCCTTACGCCTGCGCCTTTGTTGCCGCTGATGACACAGTTTGTGAAATCTGCGTAAGATATGGAAGCATAAACGCCGCCTTTGTCATTGCCGCTGATCGAGCAGCTGGTAATGAGCAAGCTGGAACTGTACAAATTTATACCACCGCCGTAAGATGAAGTGCCGTTGCCAATAATATCACAGTTTATGATGGTATTTGTCTGATCCGCATTGCTGCAGGCGATACCATGATCGCTTCCACCAGTTATGGTAAAACCGTCAATAATAACCGTGGTTACGCTATCCAAGGTCACTGTTGCCCAACTGTTGCCGCTCGATGGCGTTGTGCCGCCATCAATGATGGTCGTATTGGCCTTGATATCGCGCTTTGTAAGGGAGGTTTCAGTTCCTGCGAATCCACCATACAAGGACACGTTGGAGCGCATGGTAAGCGATGTGACGTAAGTTCCTTGCTTGACCCAGATTTGATGGTAGTTTGAATTGGCATTGATGGCTGCTTGCATCGTGCGTTTGGACGTCGCCCAGGACAAGCCGTCATTGAGGTCGCTGCCGGCGGCGCCATCCACGTAAAACGGCCCGGACGTGGCGGCATTATACATTGCCGTCATTGTGGTGTCGGCATTCACGGTCACGAGAATGCTTTTATTTTCCTGGCCTTCAAAACCGGCGCCATTTTTCAACCATTTCAGGAAGGTATCGCCATTGGCCGTGTTTGGCGCCGTCAGCGTGACAGTTGTGTCCGCGTTATAATCCCGAGTGAACTGCGTGGTCCCATTCGTCAACCCGCTAAAGTCCGCTCCACTGACGGAGATGGCTACGCCGCTGTCCGGATTCAGCGAAGTGACGGTGAGAGTTGGCAGGACAGGGCTGTATATCGCGGTCAAGATATGATCGACGTCCATGCTCACTTGCACAGCTGTGTTGGTGTTGCCTGTGAAATCATATCCGTCCTTGAGCCATTTCACAAAGGTTTGAGTTCCTCCAACCGTTGCCGGCGCTTGCAGATTGACAACGGTATTGACATCAAAAATCCTGGTAAATTGCGTTGGCGCATTGCCGTAATTTCCATTTCTATCCGCCGGATAGCTCCAAATGGACACTGCATTGGTCGGATTTTTTGACGCCACTATCAGGGTTTGAACTTTTGCCCAATTTAGGTTTATATTGCCTACCATATCCGCATTGCTATCTACGGCAATTTTATAGGTGACACCCGATTGAGCCGAAAGAGATACCAGGCTGAGGTAGTTCTGATTATTGCTTGCTTGCAATACCAAAGCATTTACACGTGATCCCGTATATATGGCAAGATATCGAATCGTAGCAGGGTTTGGAGGGCGGCCTGAGTAGCTTACGCCATCAAACCAGTAGATCCCGGTCTCAGGCGCCGTCCAAGACCACCAGATAGAAGCGCCGCCGCTGTTTCCAGCATGATTCGGTTCGCCGGGCTCCTTGGTGGCGTTGAGGTTTGTTCCCGATACCGTTCCGGTTGTACCGGAAATCACGATAGCGCTAGAAAAATCGTCATTCACGACAGCGTAAAGAGCCGTCATCGTATGGTTGATATCCATATTGATTTGAGCCGCGGTATTTTTATTGCCTGAAAAATCCGCGCCATCTATTTGCCATTTTCGAAAAACATTTCCTTCCGCAGTGGCTGGCGCCGTCAACGTCACCGTAGTTCGGAAGTTATAGCTTCGGGTGAATTGCGTAGTCCCATCCCCTTGACCCCCATTATCCAAGGGACTTACAGAAATCGAAGTCCCACTATCCGGATTTGAAGAAGCCACCGTCAGAGTCGGGGTTGCATTTGCATCCCAATTCAGACAAAGGGCGCCGGTTTTATCTGAAGGCAGAGAGTCCAAAACGATTCGATAAGTGACGCCTGCTTGAGCGCAAAAACTAGCTTCGCAGTAATGCATAGGTCCCAAGTAAGTATAATCGCTCGCCACTGTCGTTAGGGCTGTTACGGTGGTACCTGTATATACGCCCAGCAGCAAACCGGAAACATATTTTGTGTCCATCACGCAGAATCCATCCGCAGGCGCCGTCCATGACCACCATACCGAATGCCCGCCAGGAAATCCCGCATGATTGGGTTCGCCAGGTTCTTTGGTCGCCTCGACATTCGTGCCTGTTGTTGATCCGGAGACGCCCGTGAGCACGTAAGCGTCGGCGAAGTTGTCATTCCCTGGCGCGCTGGCGGAAACAATGCATGGCAATGATAGATCGAAAAAGGCAAGCATGATAACGAAAAAGAATTTTGGAAATCTTATGGCAAAATACATGTATGTTTCTCCCTCCACTATAGCAAATTATAACGGTTCTTAAAAACATACTTTTCAAATACTTCTATTGCACTTGATTTATCCGAAAGTCAAGGCAAAAAGATCAATTTTTAGGGCGGGGTGCAGGACCTCCTGACCCACCCCCGGTCAATAAGAAAACAACGCAAATTTAAACCCATTTTCAGAAAGGCGCGCTTTCTCTATCGGTCATACTTGTCTCTATTCTACCATGTATTGATAAATCCTGACCCAATCCACATCCATACTCGTCCCATCAAGGGCGTCGGTGATGCGGCCGGCCCAGCGGAGGACGGCGGAACTGAGGCGCAGGGGGGCGGTGTCGCGGCAGAAGTCGTGGTTGGCGCGGCGGACTTCTTGGCCGTTGAAGTACCAGACGATCTCATTTTCATTCCACTCGGCGGCGTATATGTTAAAGTCATCGCTCAAATCCTCCGGCGCGCGCCATGACTTGCCGCTCGCTGTGTGCGTCCCGGACCATTTGTGAAGGGTCATGGCGCTTTCGTTGGGGTAGTGCGCTTCGGTGATGTCTATTTCGAAGTGGTTGGGCTCGGTGGATTTCTTCTGCGTCATCAGCCAGAAGGCGTTGTTCAGGCCGGGGGCTTTGGCTATTCTCATGCGCGCCTCGAAGTAGCCGTATTGCTGCTTGAAGGTTTTGGTCCAGATATTGCCGGTTGTCCATTCTTTGCCGCCGCGGTTTTCCTTGCGCGTCAGCAGGCGCAAGAGGCCATCCTTGACTTCCACGTTTTCCGGCCAGCGGCTTGAAAAGATGTGCCCGGGCGAACCGGACTCGACTGCCCAGACGTCGCGGTCAAGGCCGGCGCCGTTGAACTCTTCGCGGAAGGTCATTTCCCATTTGGCATGAGGGGGCGGGCCGGATTGAATCACGGTTTTGAGGAAGCGATGGAGGAGGACGGCGGCTTCGGCACGCGTGGGCTGTGACGCGCCGGCAGAGATGCCGGCGCTCCCAGTTGTGAGATACTCCAGAAGCGCGAAAGGGGCCTTTTCGGTTCCGGCATCGGCGCTGGGGGGAGCTGTAATAAGAAGGGTTGGGGCGGACGGGGTGGACGGGGAGATGAGCCAATCCAAGCGCTTACCGCTGGTATGGGCGGCTTGGGAGAGGAGGAGGGCGATGGTTTCGCGGGTCAGATTTTTCCCGGAGTTGGGTGAAAGGACCGGCGCCGACAAAGTTGTTAAACTGCCGTAAGTCTGAGCTTTTTCCAGCCATTGCATGAAATCTTCAGATTTGATGGGCTGATCAGGGAAGAAGGTTTTGTCAGCGGGGACGGGGATGATGCCTTGCGCGGCCAGTGATTCGATCTCCCTCCTGGCCCAATGCCCCGCCATATCCTTGAACTCGGCTTTTGAGAGCGGAGGTTTTTCGCTGTCCAGCGCCTCCGGTTCATCGAGAAGGATGGACACCAACGGCGCGGCAGCGGCGGCATTTTTGGAATCGCTGAGAATGTCGAAGCGCACGGCGCAGGCGCGGGTATTGCCGGATTTGGCGATTTTGGTCAGGCATACGCATTCGCTGTCTGCGCCTGAAAAATCGTAGGTGCCCAGGTTCACCCATTCCGACGGGCCTTTTGTGAAGTCCACATACTTCGTGTCAGTCGTCTTCTGATGGGCGATCTCGATCCGGACTTTGGGATCGGCGCCTTCGGTGTGGACCACCTTATAGATCCAAACCTGCGCGCGCACGGGACTGTTGAACGCCGGCTTCCAAATCGCGGAAGCGCCCGTCTGCGGCGTCCAGTAGGTGGTCTTGGCCGGCTGATGCCCCTGCACGCCGCTGAGTTTCCACTCGCCGCTGAGAGTATAGCTCGGCCCGGTTTTTGCTTCGGAAGTTAGGGGGAATAACAGAATCGCTAATGAGATAATGGCGGCGGATAACGCACAAATCTTTGATGGGTGAGCAACCATTGTTGAAGCGCCTTTCTTTAGAGCGTCACTAAAATGATCTGCCTTGACCTCGGGCGATGATCTGAGCGAAATATCACCGCGACGCATCGCTTGCGACAGTATCATCGAAAAGAGCCGGCCCGACGCAAGCGTGATCCGGGTATGCCAAAAACACGGACAGCATCCCAAAGGTAAGACAGGAAGTTGCTGTTCACAAGTTGACAAAACAATGGATGACAAAATAATGAGAATTCCCTTGTCAGAAAGATTTTTGAGTCAGGAAAATTTTTAAGTCATAAATAATTTTATTATAAAATTATTCTGACTTATAGGAATTGGATAAAAGATTTAATATATTATTGATAGGACGTAATATAAACAGGATTGAAGTCAGAATAAATATATCCTGACTCTAATATATCCTGTCAATAATATATCCTGACTTGTATTAATTGATTGTGGCTTGAATTTAATATACTGAATGCGGCTCTTTCAATTCCATTATAGGGAGATGGCATGCCATGTTGAAAACAGCGATGAAAGCAATTGCGATCGGACTTCTTGTGAGCGGGATATCATTTTATGCAAAAGCCGCAGAGAGCGGGCCGGGACTGTTTGAGTTTGCGAAGGCGCAGCGCGAACGGCGCTACGAGCAAGTCCCGCACAAGGTGTTGGCTTTCTATTACACATGGTATGGCATGCCCGAGCGCCAAGGGGAATGGATACACTGGGAGCGGGTGAACCTGGATAAAAAGGATATTGGGAGTTCGACGCACTATCCCGTCAACGGGCCTTATGACTCGCTTGATCCGGCGGTCATCGGCAAGCATATAGACCAAGCCAAACAAAGCAGCCTGGACGGCTTCATCTGCACATGGTGGGGGCAGGGCGGCATCACCGACAAGGCGATTCCGATACTTCTGGACACCGCCGCCAAAAAAGATTTCTCGATCACCGTCTATTGGGAGACGATTGAAAAAAATGGCGCGCCCAGTCTCGATCGGGGCGTTTCCGACGTGGCGTATATTCTCAAGAAATACGGCAAGCATCCGGGGTTCCTGAAAGTTGGCGGAAAGCCGGTCATTTTTGTTTATGGGCGTGTCATGGCGGAAGTCAAACCGGGGCAATGGCCGGAGATGATCACGCGCATCCGCTAGGAATCGGGCATGGATTGCCTTCTCATCGCCGATGGAGTCAATGCCAGCAACGCGTTGCTCTTCGATGGGCTCCATGACTACAACCTTGCCGATGAGTTCAGCAACAAGACGCCCGAAGCGCTCCGAGCATTTGCGCGCGAGAAGTTTGGCGCGGAAGTGGAAACCGCGCGCTCGCATGGACGGCTTTCGTGCCTGACGGTTATCCCCGGATATGACGACACCAAGATTCGCAAGCCCGGCCTGAAGGTTGAGCGCTACGACGGCAAACTCTATTCGACGCTCTGGGAGCAGGCCATCGCCAGCGACCCGGATTGGGTCCTCATCACTTCCTGGAACGAATGGCATGAAGGCTCTGAGATCGAGCCGAGCGTCGAATACGGCGATCAATACCTGAACTTAACGAAACAACACGCGGCGACTTTCAAGAAAAATCCCTTCAGCTCGGCAAAAGCGAAACATGCGGCGGCCTTGAGCGAAGCGCAGGCCGGCGAACTGCGCGAATGTTTCAAGGGGCGCAAAGTCGCTGTGCTGCCGGGCGGACGCAGCGAAGCGGTCTTCCTGCTGGCCGGCGCGGGCATAGAGGTGGTCGAGTTGGATTGGGCGCAGCTGCTCGATCCCGCCGTCTTCAACTCAAAGGCATTTCCCGTTCTGGTCAATGCAGGCTATGAGGACTATACACAGACGGTCAAGGACGCCGGCGACGTGGATCAGGCGCTGCTGCGCTACCTGCGCGAGGGAGGGCTTTTCATCGCCATGAGTTATGGGCCTCTGCCATTTTGTTACGATGAAAAACACACTCCGATAAATTCCGCTCATAAATTCGGTTTCCCCATTGGCGGCGGCGGCGATTTACCCAAAACCATAGCCAGTTGGGAAAAGCCGCCCGAAGGCGCGCGGCTGACGTTCGAGATCAATGGAAGTTTTCTACGCGGTTTGCCGGAACGCAGTTTGCCCAAGAGCGCGCCTTTTCCTTCGACGGGCGATCTGCGCTGGCGTCCGTGCAGCCGCGAAGGTCTGGCGGCTCAAGACGTCTATGAATCCGGCGCGCGTCTAGTGGATGAAAAAGGCAACTACTACGGCGACGGGATCGCCTATATCGAACACAAACAATCCGCCCCGCGCGGCGGCAAAGCGATCTATGTTTGGATGAGAATGAACGACGTTTTCAATTCGCCAGATTTGGCTTATGCGATTTTCAGGCTCGCAGGGGAAAAGACCAAGTGACAGATTACGGCAATACAAGAGCAATCAGCGAATGATTCTTCATCAAGCAGCTTTTTTGATCGGGTATGGGCGCACGTTTTTGGCTAATTCTTTGCGCTTGGATTCCATTTGATATAGATCGAACGAAGCCTGATGTCCGAGCCATGATTCCGCGCTTGTTCCAAAGACCATCTCCAGACGCATTGCCATCTCCGTTGATATGGCACTATGCCCATTTAATATTTTGGACAAAGTACTACGGGAAACATTCAGCCGCCGGGCTGCCTCGGCAATGGAAACATTCATCGGTTCAAGCCATAATCCTTGCAGTACTTCTCCGGGATGCGGAGGATTATGCATTCTCATAACCCATTACCAAAAAATGAACGACAACATGTTGTCATTCGCGCAAGCTACGGAAAAATCCGTGTTAATCCGCCCGATCCGCCCGATCCGTGTTCTATCTCAATCTGATTTTTTGTGATAGAACACGGATCGGGCGGATCGGGCGGATCATGACGGATTTTTAGCAACAGGCACGGGCGCCATGAACAAACCATCTAATTCTCTGGCGCGGCAATGTGCAAATTTTTTCTAACAGAGTTTGAAAAAATCCTAGTCATTTCTCAGGCGCTTTTGTTATTTTAGTCATCATCTGAAAAAGCTTTCAATCCCAAATTCGGGGATGAACCACATTGATTTTTTTGCGGTTCCCGTTCTCATGATTCACGCCTGTCTTCCACCCTTGACATTGCCTGGCGGCCTGACAAAAACTTCAGCCCATCAAGCGAGGCGGCAATGGCAAGAATCCGACGCTATGGATATATCGTGGAATGGTTCATCGGTGATCATGTTCCGAGACATGTTCATGCTTATGACGCAAAAGGCCGGTTCTTAGGCCGGATTGACGTGAACAGCTTGTCGGGCGTCGAAGACTGGAAGCCGCCGCGGGCATTAATCAAACTGATCCAAGAGCTGCAGAACGAAGGCCGTCTATGAAAACCGCCGTGCAACTTAAGACCCCGTATGGGAAAGCCGTGTTTTCACGTGTCATGCATGTCCGCTATCTCAGCTGGGAGGACGCTTTTGACGTGGAGTTCGAAGACGGGTTATGTTTCTTGGAGCCACACGCGGCTATCCGCAAAGCCAATCATATATCCGATGATGCCGTCCCTGTCTCTGTTCAAGCGGATCCGGAACTTGGCAGCCATTTCATAGTTACATACAACACGGGAGAGACAGCAGAAGTATCCTGGGCATTTATTCGTGAACTGCCTCCCCGACGCGCCAAGGCGGGAAAATAGATGAGGCTTATTTTTTCTTTTCCGGCATCAGCTTCAGCGACACTGAGTTGATGCAGAAACGTTTCCCCGTGGGCTGCGGGCCGTCGTCGAAGACGTGTCCCAGGTGCGCGCCGCATTCGGGGCAGGTGACTTCGATGCGGTTCATGCCGTGGCTGTGGTCGGGGGTGTATTTCACATCCTCTGCGCCGACGGGCTTCGTGAAGCTGGGCCAGCCGCAGCCGGAATCGAATTTGGACTTGGAGTCGAACAACGTCTTCCCGCAGGCGGCGCAAACATAGACACCCGGGGTTTTCGTTTTCCAATAGGCGCCGGTGAAAGGCTGTTCCGTGCCTTTCTCCCTCATGATGTCGTATTGCTCGGGCGTCAGGATTTTTTTCCACTCCGCGTCCGTTTTCTGCGCTTTGCTCTTGGGCGCCAATTTATCGAGGGCGGACTTGGGCAGGACGTGGCAGGCCGCTGCATTGCCGCTCTTTTCGAAATAACGCTGGTGATAGTCTTCGGCCCGCCAGAAATCGCCCGCCGGAGCGATCTCCGTCACGATCTTGCGATTCTTGAATTCCGGCATTTGCTGCAGGCGGTCGCGCGAGGCGACGGCCGCCCCCTTCTGCGCATCGCTGTGAGTGAAAATCACGGAGCGGTACTGCTCGCCCACGTCCGGACCTTGCCGGTTCTTCGTTGTCGGATCGTGGCTGTCCCAGAAAATTTGCAGCAGATCCTCGTAGGAGATGACCTTGGGATCGAATTCGATCTGCATCACCTCGGCGTGTCCTGTGTCGCCGCGACAGACGTCTTTATAAGAAGGATGCTTCGTGTGTCCGCCCATAAAGCCGACGGCGGTGGACTGCACGCCTTTGAGCTGCCGGAAGATTTCCTCGACTCCCCAAAAACAACCCGCTCCGAACGTTGCCGTTTCCATTTTGGTATCCGCTCCCTTGTCTGCGATTTTAACCGCGCCGGGCGATTGAGCCGGCTCGCTCGCAATGTTCTTCTTCAATTCAAAGAGCAAGACGCCGCCGACCAGTACCGCTATCAGAATCAAGCTGTGCCGAATCATTGTCAACTCTCCATGATCACGTTTCAAAAAGCATACGTTCGATTTCCCAATTCCCATAGGACTCGTTACATATATTTCTATAGCAAAATGCGAACACCGTCCTAAATACGAGCCGGATTTGAGAGTGTTGAGGTGCGGTCTTTCCGATAGCCCTGCGAAGGAAACCGAATAGCCCATTGACAGGGGGGCGCTCAAGCGTAATAATCAAATCAATGATGAAGCAAGACGCAGCGAGCGAAGATAAGAAAGATGGTTGAAGCCCGCTATCCGCCCTGCGGTATCAGGGAACGCTTGCTCGCCCGTCAGCTTGGTAAAGGCCACTAAGGTATGCTCCGGCTTGCGGCGGACGAGAATTTCAATAACGACAATGTCTGTCTCAGTGCCTTATTTCTGCCACCTGCCTGATAATCTTGACCACCCGCAGCATGGACGGCTCTGGCAGCGGGCCTTCGCGCGCGCGGTCGCGGTTGGCGCCGAGCGTTTCCCAGGTTAGCTCATAGCGCGTTCCAGCCTCGTCGGATTGCCCGAGGTCGTTGGCGTTTTTTTTCCCCATGCCGGGGAATTTGGATTCGATCCGCAACGAGGCCAATGGATCTCTTGGCTTTGTCAGCAGCCCGACCGGCTTGAGCGTCTTTCCGTCCAATTCATAAAGTCCGCCGCCATTCTTGTTCAAGTAGCTCAATGCAAGATTGCCATTATCCAGGGGGGCGACCCCGCCATGCCGGACTTCGACGTCCGGCAGGGAGCCGCCGCCGCCGAAGTCATAGCGGTAGCCGCTCCAGTCGCTCGTTTGATAAATGCGCCATTGTCCCGCTTCGAGACGCGCGTTGTAGATTTGCGAATTACCTGTCGCGTCGTATTTATGATAGGTGATGACCGGGCGTTTGAGCGCGTCAAAACCCAGCTTGACAAGCGGATTGAGCATGCCTTTACGCGGTCCGGTAGGATCCACCACCACGTCGCTTGCAATGGTGATTGGCAGCGTCAGAGGCTTGCCGGCGCCGTTTTCCCAGCGAGTCAGATCGCGGCTGCGAGCATAAGAAAGATGATGATTGGTCGCCGCGTCGGGCGTGTCGCGCCATACCCAGGCGAGATGATAGACGCCATCCGGCCCCAATAGCGGCCCCTGGCAATACGCGTTCATTTTGCCCTGGCCGAACGCCAGCGGCGTCGCTAGCAGGCGCTTCCAGGTTTTGGAGCTTTCATCGTAGATATTATAGAGATCGTCGCCGCTGCCGCTCCGGCCATCGCGATATTTGTAAACCAGCGCGCCCTGCGGATCGCGAAAGAAAACCGGATACGTCACTCGCAGTTCGCGCTCCGGTCCGATCATGTTCGGGATGCGTTCGAGCGTCGAGGCGTCGATCGGCTTGGCGCTCCGTAAATAGATTAGTGGAACGCAATGCATGTTGCCCGAGATATGCAGACAGTCCGCGCGATCCAGCGTCATGGCGATGTAGTTATGGCTGTCCCAGACGACGCTGGTGGGCAATTTTTTGAAATGCCATTGCTTCGAATCGAGCGCCCGCTGGGCGACAGTCATGGCGCGTTGGGCGTCATAGTAGGCGACGAATTGCGTCTGCTTACGGGTCAGCAGCGCGAAACTAACCGGATGTCCCGCCCACACCGGTTCGATATCAATGGCCGCCTCGACTTTTTCAGCGCCAGCGCCGGGATAGGGGCGCGAAGGCAAAGCCGCCTTCGGTTGAGCCCACGCGCAATCGAATGAAGCAAGCCATAAAGCGCCGGTTACTGCAAAAACTTTGAATACAATCATTCCACGAAATATCACACACGTGCAATCATCACTATTCCCCATTTCATCATCCTTCGCAAATTTATGGTCTTTGCAATCCTTGCGGTCCTTGCAGTCCTTGTTGTCCTTCTCGCCCCACCCCGCCCCACAAAAAAATCATCTCCTCTAATTCGCATCGCGGAAACGGTCGAACCGCTCCTTGTCTATGGATTTCATATAAGCCTCGTGGCCGCTGATGACCTGTTTGTTCATCAGGTCTTCGATGACGTCATCCATGATCTGCATGCCGGCGGCCTTCCCGCTCATCATGACGGACTGCAATTTATGCAACGCGCCCGAGCCTTCGCGGATGATGTTGCTCACGGCGGTGTTTTGGATCAGGATTTCAACGACGGCGACGCGCCCGCCGTCCTTTGTCTTCAGGAGCAACTGCGAACAGACCGCCTTGAGCGACTCGCTGAGCATCGTCCGGATTTGCGGCTGCTGATCGGCGGGGAAGACGCTGATGATACGGTCAAGAGTCTTGGCGGCGCTGTTGGTGTGGAGCGTTGCAAAGACCAGATGGCCCGCTTCGGCGGCGCTGATCGCAAGACTGATCGTCTCCAGGTCGCGCATCTCGCCCACGAGAATCACGTCGCAATCGGCGTGTCCCGAGGCTTGCAGCGCCTCCTCGAAACTGGCCGCGTCAATCCCCACCTCGCGCTGGACGATGATGGATTTTTTGTTGGGGTGGACGAATTCGATCGGCTCCTCGATCGTCAGGATATGGCGCGCGCTGTTGCGGTTGATATAGTCAATGATCGCCGCCAGCGTCGTGGACTTGCCGCTGCCGGTCGGACCGGTGATCAGCACGGTCCGCCGTTAAGCTCGGCGAACGAGAGAAGGACGGGGGGCAGCTTCAGGTCCTGGATCGAGAGGATTTCCGTCGGGATGATGCGGAAGACTGCGCCATAGCCGTGGCAGGTGCGATGATAATTACAGCGGAAACGGGCTTCGTCTCCCAGACCATAGGCGAAGTCCAGGTCGCCCGTATCTTCGAAGTGTTCCCATCGGTCGTCGGCGCAGATTTCCGAGAGCATCGTTTCGATGGTATTCTCATCCAGAACCGTGTCTTCGATCTTTTTGATCGAGCCGTTCAATCGCATCTTGGGCGGCTGGCCTTGGGCCAGGTGCAGGTCCGAAGCGCCCGTGTCGAGAATGATCCTGAAAAGGCGGTCAATGGCTGGCATGATGGCGGATTCCTTTCGGGTTTCATCTTGGGTTTGCCGCGTTCGATTTTCTTCATCCCCCCAGCTTCTCGTTCATCGCTGTCTGCGCGCGGGGCTTATCGGCCTGGAGTAGGGGCTTTATAGCGTTCGAAAGCCTGCTTGTTGACGGCGCGCCGATACGCTTCGGCGCCGTCAATGATTCCCTTGTTGAACAAATCCATCAGTGAGTCATCCAGGCGGCACATGCCAATTTTGCGCGAGCTCTGCATCGTGGCCGGGATCATGAAGGGCTTGTTGTCGCGCAGCAGGGCCGCAATTGCCGGCGTCACGAGCATGATCTCGATGGCCAGGGCCACGCCGCGCCGGTCTTTGCACGGAACGAGCTGCTGGCTGATGACGCCGCGCAGCGATTGCGTGAGCATCATGCGCACCTGGGCCTGCTGCCCGGGCGGAAAGCCGTCGAGGATGCGGCTGACGGTGCTGGCCGCCGAACTGGTGTGCAGGGTCCCGAGCACAAGGTGGCCGGTCTCGGAGGCGGCGATGGCCATCGAGAGAGTTTCGAGATCGTGCAGTTCGCCGACCATGATGACGTCCGGGTCTTCGCGCAGCGCCGCCCGCAGCGCGATGGCGAACGACCGGGTGTGCGTGCCCACTTCGCGCTGCGTGACCTGGCATTTCTTCGAGGTGTGGATGTATTCGATGGGGCGCTCGATGGTGATGATGTGATCGCTGCGGCTTTCATTGATCGCGTTGACCAGCGCGGCCAGCGTCGTCGTCTTGCCCGAATTCGCCGGACCGGTCACGAGGACCAGCCCCTGGTTGTATTCCGTCAGGCGCCGCAGCGGCTCGGGCATGCCCAGGTCTTCCAGCGTGGGGATCGCCCGGCGAATGAGGTGAAAGACGCCATGCCATCCACAACGCTGTTTATAAATGAGAACGCGGATGCGTCCCTGCTTGGGAACTTCCATACAGAATTCGATATTGAGTTTCTGCAGCAATTCGCGCTTCTGTTCGACGCTCAGGATCTCGAAGAGCAGTCGTTCGCTTTCTTCGGGCGACATCGGCGGCACGCCGAAATCATACACAAGCCCGTGCAGGCGCAAGAACGGAGAAACACCGGCGCTGATGTGCAGGTCCGAAGCATGCGACCCGCGTGCGAAGGTCAAATACGCAGATATGCGTTCGAGGGTTGCCGGACGTCTGGTTCGCGGCTCGGGGGCTTCGGCTGGTTCGGGCGCAGCCGGAGCAGGCGCGGCCGAAGCGGGCGCAGCCGGAACAGGCGCGCTGGCGGGCGGCGCCGCCTTCGCCGGCGGCGGCGCCACTCGCGTGGTGGCGCTGGGCAACGGCGGCTCCTCAAAATCAAAAGCGCCGCCTTTGTCTTTCTCGGCGCTTTCCGCTTCCGCTTTGGCTTCGGTTTCCAGTCCCAGCGAATCCGGGAGCGCATCGGCGCCGGGCGGCGCCGGGGCAGCCCCCCGCGCTACCGGGGACGTATAAATGGCCGCTCCGGCGCCATTCTCCAACTCCGCCATCCCCGGGAAACCGACGATGCTTCGGGGTTCCTCCTCCTCGACCACCGGGGCTTCATCCGCCGCAGCGTCCGGCTTGGGGGGCGTGCGTTTGCCCAAAATCCCGCGCAGGCTTTTTTGTATGACAAGGACCGCTTCGATCTGGTCCCTGA
>JAPLSP010000504.1 GCA_026398575.1 Candidatus Sumerlaeota bacterium
GCATCTGCCAATTGATCCAGACGCTGGAGGCCAGTCCGTGGATCAAAACCACCGGCTCTCCTGTTCCTTGGACGATATAGTGTATCTTTACCCCTTGCGCGTCAAAGGAATCCTCTTTGGGCTTGTCCGCTGCGGACGCACGATTGGCTATAGCGCCTGACAAGATAGCGATGGCGATGAGAATTATTTTGTGAATCGGAGGCATTGTCGTCTCTCCTGGGCTGAAATTCCCATGAGAGTTATACTTGGACGCGAGGGAAAAGTTACATTTATGGTCTGAACATTTTCGCAATCGAATCGGGGGGCATCCCAAACGAGCTCACCGCAGCCGGATGCCGTAATAATGACAATATGATTATGCGTCAGCCCAGCAAGGCCGCATCTTTTATCAAACGGTTCTTGAAAAATGATAAGAAGCTAACGGGGAACAATCTGGCCGGCCACTCCTTACGACGACTTGCGCGCGATAGGATTTCATGACGCCTTCTCATGACGATTCTCCGTTTGCTTCGCATGAATATTCTTATCTGCGCTCGTCAGGCTCGCTCATTGCTCGCACGCCGCTGAAATCAATTAGTCCGTATATTCCTCTTTCGCTTCAGCGGCCGCCGATCTCGCACACCGCGCGGAAGCCGAACAAATTGCCTCTTATCGGCCAGGGGGCGGCGCCGCCAATGCCGCGATAGGCGGAGCGGCAGCCAAGAGCGTGGCGTTCAAACCCGCCGCCCCGTACGACGCGATAGGGACTTTCCAATGGCCCGTGTGGATCCGCGAGAGGGGTCAGTTTATAGTAGTCAACGCTATGATGATCCGAACACCACTCCCACACATTGCCATGCATGTCGTAAAGCGCCCAGGCATTGGGCAGTTTTTCACCCACGGGATGCGTCATGCGGCCGGAGTTTTCCTTGAACCATGCGTAGGCGAGCAGGCCGGCCGTATCGTTCCCGCTCGTCCAGCGGGTCGCAGTCCCTGCGCGGCACGCATACTCCCATTCCGCTTCGGTCGGCAAACGGTACCGTCGCTGCGCCTGCGTTTCCGCCGGCATGGCCGACAACTTGACGGTGAATTGCTGAGCATCCTCCCACGAGACCATCTCCACGGGATGCCGGCGCGTATCTTTCCCCGCGACCTTCCCGGCATCCGCGCCTTTGCCCGTGGACGCGAAACTGCTTGGATTCGCGCCCATCACTTGTTGATATTCGTCCTGAGTCGCCTCGTAGAGGCCGAGATAGAATGGCTTGGAGATTTTAACCCGGTGTTGGGGAGCTTCCGTAATAATTCGATCGGGGTAGAATTTTTCCACCGGTGGATTGGATTGGCGTCCCGCCTCCAGCGCCCATTGAATCTCCGTGGAGGAGGTTCCCATGTCGAACTCGCCCGGAGGGATGAGGGCAAATTTCATACCGATCGAATTGGTCATCATGGCTGGCGCGCGGAGATAATGCGCCCAAGCCGCCTGATGCTCTTTGGCCTTGGCGCCATCGAATGGAGCAATGGCCGTTGGCGGAGCATCGGGGCCGTATGCGGCGGCCTGGCTCTGCGCGGCCGCGTTCGAGGCGGGTGATTTCGCGGGAGGTTCGTCCGCCATCAGAACAGTGAGCGGGAGGGTCGAGACCAGCATGCCGAAGCAAACAAGCTGGGGAAGCAACGAACGGATGAGCGTTGTCATTTGTTTCTCCTTGAAGTTGATTTTATTGGAGCGCAATGCAGTATTCACCCCCAATTTACTCTCTTTTTATAGCAACAGCTATTCCTCTCCGCCATCCTCCGTCAACGGCAAACTTACGGCGCCTTGGCCGCGTATCACGCGAACTCGCAATGACCTTTTCGCCCTCCTATCGCATTCAAGGTTTGACGGCGCGGGCTTTAACCTGTTATTCAACCGCAACAGCACCGTAAATAATCTTGCCAGCACTTCTAACGATCACACCCAAAGCCGTGAATGATCTCGCAAAAACCGCAAACCTGTCTCCGGATAAAATTCTGAACCCGGACGCTCTGACGCTTTATGGCGGTGTCACTTCCGGCGCGCCTGTTCTCGTGGCGCTCGCTGCGGGCATGGGCACGCGATTCGGGAATGAGCCGAAGTGCATTCAACCCGTTCACGGAGTTCCTCTGGCCCGGGTTATGATAGACGCGTTCCGCCGGTTCAATCCTTCGCCGGTCATTGTCCTTGTCGGTTATCGGGATGGGGAAGTGGCCGCCGGATTGGGGAAAGACAATATTTATATCCGCTCCGGCAATCCACAGGGCGGAACGGGATTTGCGGCTTTCGAAGCTTTTTCGGTCGCCGCGCTGCTCGAACAAAACCCATTGCTGATTATCTCCATGGGAGACCGCCTGGCGCCTCCTTCCATCTTCCGGCGTCTGAGCGAAACCCATTGCATGGGCGCGCGCGAGGCCGATCTCACTTTCTTGAGCGCGATTTACGAGCCGCCAAAAAATCAGGGCAAAGGCCGGGTCGAGCGGGACGAACGCAAACGCGTGCTGCGGATCGTCGAACAGCGCGACATCGCCGCCATCGGCGATCCCATCGCGCGCCAACGGCTGCTCGATCTGACCGAAGGCAACTGCCCGCTTTATGCCATCCGCGCGCGCCGCTTGCATCAATACCTCTCCGCGCTCACCAACAACAACTCGCAGTCGCAGTTTTATTTGACGGACATCGTCGAGGCCATCAGTCGCGACGGGGGAGACATCCGCGCCATCACCACGCGGGGCGAGGACCCGGAGTATGAGTTGCTTTGCTGCGACGTGACGCAACCGAAAGACATCGGGCTTTTGGAGGAAATTCTGGACCGGGTTGGGGGAGTGCTATTTCCCGGTGTGGCGGGCGTGGAGGAGGCCGTCCGCGCCATCACCGCCAATCGCCCGGCGGCGCAGATCGCCTCCATCGCCCATCAGATCGAGGATCTGCTGACGGTCGCCTCGCAGGAGAAGCTGGGCTTCCGTCCCGATCAACCCGTGGCGCTTGGGATTTCCGGCGGGCGGCTGCGCATCGCCTTCATGCATCCGGACATGGGGCGGTTCTTCGGGCCGGCGTGGCAGATGCCGATCGGCGCCGGCGACGCCACCGGCGACGAGCAGATCACGGTATTGCTTCAAAGCGCTGACGATCAGCGGATTCATCTCTTTCCCACGAATCCGCGCTATCGTGAAAAAGTGAACTTCATCGCCGCCGATTACGATGTCATGTATCCCGGCCAGGAGATCGGCGACTGGAACGCCTATGAGGAATTCGGCACGCGCATGAGCGAGAACCTGTTGCTTTCGCTGGGCTACTTCAGCGACGAGGAATTGCAGCGGCGGCGCGAGAAGAGACTGCCTCTGCCGCCGTCATCGCTTTGGGTCAGCAGCAACATGCGCCGTCCATTCTCGCTGATCGGAAACGCCATCGCCTCGCTGCGCACGCTGCAAACAGGTCCCGTGGGCGACAAGGTCCAACGCTGCCTGGGACGCGAAAATTTCAAGGGATTGCGGCTGGTCTCGACGGGCAATATTCCGCAGGGCGGTTTTTCCAGCTCCTCGGCGGTGACGGTCGCCGCCAAGAATGCCATCAATGCCCTGTTCGATCTGGGGCTTTCGCCGGACCTGCTCGTTCATCTCGCCTGCCAGGCCGAATACGGCACCGGCGTGCGCGCCGGATCGCTCGATCAGGCGACCGAGCAAAAGGGCCAGGCCGGACAAGGCGCGCTGATCTCCTCCAATCCGCGCGACAACTACCGCATACTGGGAACGTATCCGGTCCCGGCGGAACGATTTCAAGTCATCTTCCCCTACACCGTGGAGCGCGACCGGAGCGCATGGCGCTGGTCGTGGGGCGCATACGCCGAGGTGGCGGCGCCCGTGGGCACGGCGGGCGCCTCGCGGCTGACGACCGGACAAATACGCAAACTGACCGGCAAGGCCGCCGAGATCGCCGCCCTTCTCGTGCGCCTGCCGCTCGAAGCCGATTTCTTCAAACTGATTGAGAACGATATGATGGAAGACGGCCTGCTTACTCTTGAAAGCCGCCGCACAATCAGTTCGATTTTGCGCCAATTGCCGCTCCTGATCGGGCGAGCCCCTCTGCGGCGCCGGCTGGAGGAGAACCGAGAATGGCACATCCAGCAACTGGGGGAGGTTCACGGATTCAACGCGCAGATGGCCGCCAAACAAGCCGATGCCACGCTGCTATCTCTCTTCGCAGGCTGGGTGGAGCCTATCCTGCGGCGCGCGACTTCTTCGGGCGGGATTGTGGAGGAGGAGGGCGTGCCCTTGCGCGCAATGGTCGCTTACCTTTTCGGCGAAGTCGCCAAGAACTTTTACCTGATCCATCATCCGGAAGAGTGGATCGAATGCGTCACCGGGTCGCAGCGCGGAGACCGTTGTGTGGATATTGATCCATCGCGCCTGCCGGACCGCGAAAGCATGGAGCGGACGCTCGTTTGGGAAGAGAACTGCGCCGGGCCGGAACGGATGGAGCGCTGGCTGGAGCGGTTTGGGGCGGCGCCCATCAATTATAACGAAGGACTGGACGACGCCTCGCTTACGCCGGAGAATCCGCCGGAGTTCCGCCGATTGCGCGGCTCGAATTTCTTCCGCGGACTCGCATTGATTGACCTCGCCGAGGCCATGCTGAAGCGGGCGTTCGGTTCGGATGCCGTAGCCGTGCGCGTCAATGCGGCAGGCCAGGGCGATTTCTTTCAGGTCCACATTGACGCGCAAAAAGCGCGCACGGAAGAAGTCAAACGCTTCATCCGCGCGGCTTTTTATCACCGCTTCGGCCTCGCCTCCGATCCGGAATTCGTCGAAGTCCACCCCGGAGGCGGCGCCGTCGGAATCCGCCTGAACCGCTTCGACCTCCTGCCGCGCCTGGCGCGGAGGCTGCGCTTGGCGCATTCGGGCAGTCAGGAATTGCATTGACCCACAATCCTGGAGCCGTCATGATAAGAGCCACTCGCATGTTGAAGCCGAGCCATTATGAGAATTATGAAACTTGAAATTCGGAATTTCCGTGGAATCCGAGAGATGACGCTGGATCTTTCGACCTGTAATCGGCTTGCCCTTTTCATTGGGGATAATGGATCCGGAAAATCAAGCATCCTTGATGCGGCAGCCTACCTGATCTCATGGATGATTAATCGCGTGAAGACATCCGGCGCTTCCGGAAAATCAATCAAGGAATTGGACATTACGCATCAAGCCAGCTGTTGTTGGATTAAGGCGACTGCGGAGCATAGGGGAAAGGAGTTCTGCTGGACTCTTGCAAAAGGGAAAAAGGGGCATCCCAAATCCGAGGTAGTCTCGGACTTGAGTCCGATGTCCGAGATTTGTGAGGAAATCCGCCAGCAGATCAGCGAAACAGACGAATGTTGTCCGATTCCTCTTTTCGCTTACTATCCTGTTCATCGCGCTGTTTTGGACATTCCACTTCGTATTAGGAAGCGACACCGTTTTGACCTTCTTGAGGCTTATGACGATTTTTATAACGGCGTAAGATTCCGGTCGTTCTTTGAATGGTTCCGCAACCGTGAGGACCTGGAAAACGAAAGCAAAAGCCTTCTTGAAAGTTTGTACAGGCCAGCCGATGCCCATTATCCTGATCCGCAATTGGAAGCCGTTCGCAGAGCGCTCCTAAAAATACTCCCGGAATTCGAACGCCTTTCGGTACGCCGTAATCCGTTGCACATGGCCATTTGGAAAAACGGAAAAGAACATTGGATTAACCAGCTATCCGATGGGGAGAAAGGTGTGATTGCGCTCATAGGCGACTTGGCACGACGACTGGCAATCGCCAATCCCATGCTTGCGGACCCCTTGCAGGGAGAGGGCATTGTCCTTATTGATGAGATTGATCTGCATTTGCATCCCGGCTGGCAGAGAATGATCATTCCGAAGATTCTCTCTGTTTTCCCCAATTGCCAGTTCTTGGTTACCACACATTCTCCGCAAGTCCTTGGGGAGGTAGCAGGGCAAAATATTCGCTGCATGTTTTGGGATGGCGATGATGGGATCAAGTGTTTTGTCCCGGAACAGGCCAAGGGCCTCGATTCGAGCGAGATTCTGGAGACGCTAATGGGAACCGCGCCTCGAAATGAGGAGATCACGGGCAAACTCCATCGGATTTTTGTTCTTATTGATGAGGAAAAGATCCCCGAAGCCAAGGAACGGATTGAGCGTTTGATTGCAGAGGTGAATGGCTCTATCCCGGAGCTTGTAAGAGCACAGTCGCTCGTCGCCATGCTGGAGGACAGCAGTGTGGAGGGCGAAGGATCGTGATAACGATTGTAAAGAAGCAAGAGCCTCACGAGCTGGAGCAATATCGTTGCCAGCCTGGCGCCGAATTTGATGGCCCGAATTTCACACCTGTGAAAGATGCCATCCGAACGCAACTGCTGGATGAGCAAGGGCATTTGTGCTGCTATTGCATGTCTCGCATAAAATGGGAAAAGACAGAGATAGCTCATTGGCATAGCCAGGCGATACATCCCAATGAGCAGTTGAATTATCATAATCTTCTTGCGTCATGCTCTGGAAACAGAGGCAAGCCGTTCCATCAACAGCACTGCAATGCCCGACAGGGCGATGATGATATTCTGTTCAACCCGGCATCAAGCAGCCATCGGATTGAGGCGAGGCTCATCTACTTCAGAGACGGAATCGTCGGATCGCCGGATACTGCTTTCAATGATCAGATTGGCGGGCCGGACGCGGGGGGAAGTGTGCAACGAGGCATACTTAACCTAAACTATTCCGACCTCAGAAGAAAGCGCAAAGCAGTTCATGAGGCGATCGAAGCAGTCCTAGATAAGCGCCCGGGAACAAGGACCAAAGCCGAAATTCAGAGAGAAATCCAGCGTTGGAAAAATCGAAATGCAAACGGAAAGCTCAGCGAATATTGTGGGGCGGCAGTATATTGGTTGGAAAAGCGACTCAAACGAGCAGCCTAATGCGACAGCAGATCATCTCGCCTAATCTTGAGAATTCCAATGTCAACACGACGTGATTTTGTCCGGCAGGCAAGCCTCGGCGCGGGAGCGGCTCTGTTTGGCGGATTGGCGCGTAGCGCGTGGAGCCAGCCTGCTTCGGGCCCCGCTAGCGGCATGGGCGCATCCGGCAAGCGCCCCAACATCGTGATCATCCTTGCTGACGATCAGGGGTGGGGCGATCTGAGCGTCAATGGCAACGCCAATCTCTCGACGCCGAACATAGATTCGTTGTCCCGCGATGGCGCGCTGTTGGAGCGGTTCTATGTCTGTCCGGTTTGTTCGCCGACGCGCGCCGAGTTGCTCACCGGGCGCTATCATCCGCGCGGCGGCGTGCACAACGTCACGACGGGCGGCGAGCGGTTGAACCTCGACGAGAAGACCATCGGAGACGCATTCAAAGCCGCCGGCTATGCGACCGGCGCCTTCGGAAAATGGCACAACGGCACGCAGTATCCCTATTGCCCGAATGCCCGCGGCTTCGATGAATACTATGGATTCACCTCCGGACATTGGGGCGGCTACTTCGATCCGCCGCTCGAACACAACGGACAGCCGACGCAAGGCAAGGGCTTCATCATTGACGACCTGAGCGACCATGCCATGCGGTTCATCGAGCAGAACAAGGACCGCCCGTTTTTTTGCTATGTGCCCTTCAATACGCCACATTCGCCCATGCAGGTCCCGGACCGCTTCTGGCAAAAATTCGCGAATCTTGAGCTGAAGATGCGGAGCCGCAATCCCAAGACCGAGGACGTTGATTTCACGCGCGCGGCGCTGGCGATGTGTGAAAACATTGATTGGAACGTCGGACGGATTTTACACTGCCTCGACGAACTTAAACTGGCGGACAACACCATCGTCATCTACTTCAGCGACAACGGCCCCAATAGCTGGCGCTGGAACGGCGGAATGAAAGGGCGCAAAGGCTCGACCGACGAAGGCGGCGTGCGCGCGCCGTTCATGATCCGCTGGCCCGGCCATGTCCGCGCCGGGGCGCGCCTTCCGCAGATCGCCGGAGCGATTGATCTGCTGCCCACGCTCGCGGACATGGCTGGAATTCCGGTCGCCGCCGGAAAGCCCTTGGACGGCGTCAGCCTCAAGCCACTGCTGCTGGCCGGCGCAGGCGCGGCGCCCAACTGGCCCGAACGCATGATTTTTTCGCATTGGTCAGGAAAGAACAGCGTGCGGACGCAGCGCTATCGTCTCGATAACGCGGACCAACTCTTCGACATGGAGGCCGATCCGGGGCAGGACCGTGACGTCTCCAAAGAGCATCCGGACGACGCCGCGCGTTTGTCAAAGGCGCTGGCGGAATGGAAAAAAGAGATGCTGCCGGGATTGAGGAATGATGACCGGCCATTCACCGTCGGCTATCGCGAGTATCCCGTCACGCAACTTCCGGCTCGCGACGGCGTGCCGCATGGCGGCGTGCGGCGCAGCGCCGGAGCGCCCAATTGCTCCTACTTCACGAACTGGACCCGCGTCGAGGAAAAGATCACATGGGACGTTGCTGTGGCGACGGCCGGCAAGTACGAGGCGGTTATCTACTACACTTGTCCGAAATCCGATGTCGGCTCGACCATCGAGCTGAGCCTCGACGGCGCCCGAATTCAGGGGCAGGTATCCGAGGCCAACGATCCGCCCTTGCGCGGCGCCGAGCATGACCGCGTTCCGCGCAAAGGCGAATCCTACGTCAAAGACTTCAAGCCGCTTCGGCTGGGCGTAATCGAGCTGAAAGCAGGCCGAGGCCTGCTGACGCTTCAAGCCTTGAAAATAGCCGGAAAACAGGTCATGGACGTGCGCTCCATTTACCTGACGCTTCAGAAATGATAAAATGATTTTCTTGGGGGGAAGACTATAAAGCGCCTCAAGTTTCGAGGCGCAAGTCTTGTGTTTTCAATGGCGGGGTTGACGAGACTTGAACTTGCGGCCTCCGGCGTGACAGGCCCCAAAAGAAAAAGAGAAAAGGCGACACTCTCATAATATTGACTTTGCGAGAGTTGCAAGAGCAAGATGAAGCGATAAATGCAGGATGGTACCCCTAAGGGGTGCCAAAAAGGGGTGCCAAAAATTACCCCTCGCGCGAAAGCGCAAACAAGAGAGGCTGGACACGCTTTATCGCTTCTGCTTGAGCTTGGACTTTTCGACCTCGAACGTTTCAATGAACGGCAGGGGCAGCGTTTCAAGGCACAGCCGCCCCAGCCTCGACAGTAGTTCATTGTGCATTGCTACGATTTGCCTGCGCCACCTGCTTCAACCTTGCTTCAAGGCGTTCATAATCCCCGACGTAAGCCCGCATCAGGCTTTTCCAGAGTTTGCCGTGGTTGGGGACGGAGAAGTGGAGCAGCTCGTGGACGATCACGTATTCGCCCAGATCGCGTTCCATGCCGAGCAGTTCGTCATTGAAGCTCAGTGTTCCCGCCGTTGAGCACGACGCCCATTTGTTGCGCATCGGGCGGACGTACAAGCCATGCGCCTGCACGCCGAGTTTAGCGGCCCATTCCAACACGCAGGCTTTGAATTCTTCTTTGTCGCGCCAGCCGTTCATGCTATTGCCTCAGCGGTTCATGCTATCGCGCCTGCCGTCCTTATTTTCATGCCATTCCATTCTGCAATTGCCTTAGAGGTTTATATTATCGCGCCAGCCGCCGGTCATGGACGGAAACTCTTTTGCAGCAGGGTGAACAAGGCTTCGACCGTCGCGGTCGCCTTCTCCAGGTCGTCTTCTTCGGCCAGGACGGCAAAGGTCACTTGCTTCCGCAACTCGCGCAATTCGGCTTCGCTGCGCCGCCAGTTGGGATACCTGGCAAACGCCGCCGCCGCCTTTCGGCTGGCTTGGTCGGGGTTGGGAATGCCGTCGTCGGTCAGTTTACAGAGGACGAAGTAGGTCAGCCCGTCCAATCCCTTCGCGGCCTGCTCTTTTTTGCGTTGCTCGTTCTTTTCAATTTCTTTCAGCAAATCGGCCAGCGCGTCGGCGGTGGTGGTCTGCCGATCTTCAAAGCTCTCCTGCACGGCTTTGGCCCGGTCCGCGAGCGCGACGAGGAACGGGTCGTCGCTGTTCTCTTCCGCCGTCTTCTCGATGCTCTTGATCAGGTTGATGACCTTGGTGGCGGCGCCTTCTTCGCGCTGCTTGATGGTTTCGATGGTCGCGCTATCAATCGCCACATACTTGCCCGGCGGTTCCGCTATCATCGTCGCCCCGATATGCTTCTGAACCAGCTCGTTGGTCTTCCTCTGGAACGCCCGGTCCACATATACCTTCCTGGCATAGGCGTTGCGCACGACTTCATAAATAGCGGAGAGCGTCGCATAAAGATCAATGAACGGCCGCATGAACGCATCCGGCGAAATAATTTCGTAGAGCATCTCGATCTCTTTGTATTCCTTGAAAAACTCCTTTCGGCGTTCCTTGTCGCGGAAGTGTTCGATGAGATTGTCCACGTCCTTGTCGTCGAAGCGCCGCGTCACGAGCGCTAGATACGCCGGTGCCTTGCTCTCCATTTTCGCCTTGAAGAGATGCTTGAGCAGGCCGATGTCCTTGACGATGGCGTTGATCTCGTCGCTGTCGAAGGCCAGCGCCTTTTCCAGCTTGTCGAAGATGCCGATGAAATCGAGCACGAAGCCGTGCGGCTTGACCATCTCCGCCGCTTCGTTTTCGTAAGGGCGGTTCACCCGCGCGATGGCCTGGAGCAGCGTGTGGTCGCGCATCGGCTTGTCGAGATACATCGCGTAGAGGATCGGCGCATCGAAGCCGGTGAGCAGTTTTTCGGTGACGATCAGAATCTTCGGCCATTGCCCGGCCTTGGTGAATTCCTTGCGAATCTGCCGCTCGCGCTTCGGGTCCAGATGCCACTTCTTCAAGCGCGCCGGGTCGTTGCTGTTCCCGGTGAAGACGATCTCGGAATATTCGGGCGGCAGGATCTCGTCGAGCGCCTCCTTGTAGAAGACGCACGCCTCGCGGTCCACCGCCACGAGGAACGCCTTATAGCCGAGCGGCTCCACGTTCTCCCGGAAATGATCGGCCACGTGGCGCGCCACCATTTCCACCCGTTCCCTGCCCTTGAGGAAATTCTTCAGGTTCACCGCGCGTTCGAGAATCTTGTTCAGTTCCTCGATATCGGCGATGCCCTCCGCCTCGGCCAGCGCGAGGAACTCCTTCTCCATGATCTCCGTCGGCACGAGCATTTCGTTGGGCGCAAGGCTGTAGTAAAGCGGCAGCGTCGTGCCATCTTCGATGCTCTCGGCGATGGAATATTTGTGCAGGTAGCCCTTGTCGTCCTCGCAGCCGAAGGTCTTGAACGTCCCCTTGCCGTAGGCGGTTTTGTCCACCGGCGTGCCCGTGAAACCGAGGAAAGTCGCGTTCGGCAAACCCGCCATCAGGAAGTTGCCGAGGTCGCCGCCGGTGGTGCGGTGCGCCTCGTCAATCAGCACGAAGATGTTGCGCCGCAGGTTCAGGTTCGCGGGCATGTCGCGGAATTTATGGATCATCGTCACGATGATGCCGCGATAGTCCTGCCCCTTTTGCTTCAGCAGTCGGTTCAGTTCGGCGATGGAACCGGCGTGCGCCACGGCGCCCATCCCCACCGCCGCCAGGTTCTTGAGCATCTGATCTTCCAGTTCGTTGCGGTCTATCATCAGCAGGATGGTGGGCTTCTCGGCCTCCGGCGCCTTGAAGAGCAGTTCGGCGGCCTTGATCATCGTGTAGGTCTTGCCGCTGCCCTGCGTGTGCCAGACGAGGCCGCGCGTGCGCCCGGGATCGAGCGCCCGCGCCACCACGCGCTCCACCGCCGCCGTCTGATGCTGCCAGAGGATAAACTTCTGCAGCTCCTCGTCCTTCTCCGCAAAGAGGATGAAATCCTTGAGCAACCGCAACACATGCGGGGCGGCGCAAAAACTCTTCACCTTGGCTTCGAGGTTTCCCGCCTCTGCGTGCTTCCAGCGGAAGATATTGCGCCGCACGGTGTTCCACGTGACCCCATAAGCGAAGCCGATGGCCTCCGTCACGGTGAAGAGCATCTGCGGCGCCATCACCTCGGGTGTCTCGCGGTGATAGCGGCGAATCTGATCCACTCCGAGCGCGATCGCCTCGTCTTTCGTCGCGTTCTTGCACTCGATCACGAGCGCCGGGATGCCGTTGATGAGGAACACCACGTCTTCGCGCGTGCCGCATTTGCCGTTGTGAGCATAAAACTCCTCCGTCACCTCATACACGTTGCGCCACTCGCGGCGCGGGCGGTCGAGATCGCCATAGTCAATCAGCGTCAGGTCCAGTTCGCGGCTCTCCTCTGCGCAGAAAAACTTACGCTGATTGCGCAGCGCCTCAAGGAAATCGCGGTTGCCATAGATGTCGTATGAGAACCGCTGAAACTCGCCCACCAGCGCCCCCTCGGCCTCCTTGTATTTTGGATTGAAGGCACGGACCTGCGCGTGCAGCAAATCGCCGAAAAACAGAGAAGCCTTCCGCGCCCGCTCCTCCGGCGTCGCCCCGTCAGCATTAAACCCTCTCAGCGCCTCCGCCTCCGCTCGCGAAACATACCTCCACCCAATCTCCTGCGCGTAGGCTAGAATGCGAGATTGGACGGTCTTGTGTTCTCCGGGTACAGGCATATTCAGGATACCTCGTTTGCCGCCGACAAGAGGATTTAATATAATTCGCCAACAACTTCAGAACTCCTGATCTCGGCGCAAAAATAGCCTAAAGCGCGGATTGATAGTGAGACCGTTTCGAGCATGGCATATCGCGTCAGACTCTGCGGCAAGGAGCGGCGCCAGCTTTTGGAGTAAGGCTGCTTGCTGCCTTCTTTGAG
>JAPLSP010000787.1 GCA_026398575.1 Candidatus Sumerlaeota bacterium
CGGCTCAGAACACGGTCGGTGGAGGATTCCATCTGCTCCGGGCTGGTCTCGATCGACTGGAACTTGACCGACGAGCTGCCGCAATTCAACACCAGGATTCTCATGTGACTTGAACCATATTCTACCGGTTCGAACCATGACCCTAGCCGCCCGCGGCAAAAGCGCCGCGGTTCCGGAGCCCGGCGAACGACCGCTTCCGGCACGGGCTGCTGCCGGAAGTGCGGCTTCGAACCACAAAGTTGCCGCGAGTCCCTATTTTACGATCAGCCCTTGGCCCGTTGGCAGTGAAAGGATTTCGATGCCCAGGGATTGAGCGGTGGCATCGATAGCGTGTTTCTGGCATTCGTAGCCGAAGTAGGCATAATCGTCGAGCAAGACGAAAGCGCCGGGCGAGAGGCGGTTCCAGAAGAACTCAAGCGCAGTTCGTTCGGCATGGGCGCAGTTCATGTCGATGTGGAGAAAAGCGACACTGCCGATGTGAAGAGTCCCCAAGACGTCCGGCACCACTCCCTTCACAAGTTCAGCGCCGGGCCACTCGGAGTAGTTGGCGCGGACCCGATCGAGATCGGTCACATAGGCTCCCGCGGAAATCGCGTCCTTAACTAGCGTCACGATGCCCTGATCGATCTCTTCCTGGGAGTACTGCGCCAGGACCGGGCCGGTAAATGTGTCGATCAAGTAGAACCGCTTTCCGACGGTCCGCCAGTTCAAACCTTGCATGATGGCGGAACTGGTGAACCCGGCGTTAACGCCGCATTCCACGAAGTCCCCAGGCAGGCGAACGGCGGCAGCCGCGGCCCAGAGGGCAACGTGGACCCGCCATTCGATGTGAGGATCGACGCCACAACTGGCCGCCACGCCACGCGCGTAAGCCGCTCTGAACGCCGAATCGTGACGAAAACGATCATTGTGGCTCGTGAAAAGACCGTCGTGGGAGTAATACCGGCGCGTGTTGAACAACTCATATCCTGCAAATCCGAGCAGCTTCCTTACTAACCGCTTCACCATGCCGGGACCCATTCCTCCGCGGACAGTGGAGGCTCCCGGCCATCCGCGGCAAACGTGACAAATCCAGAGCTACCTAAGAACGCCGGCGAGCATGCCGGGCACGGAGAGGAGACTGCCCTCGAATCGGCCTCTCTCGATCGCATCGTCGGAGTATCGGCGAACGCGAAGCGAATGAGCCGGCGAACTCTCAGCAGTTTCGGAACCCTTAGAAGGGCGCCGCCCGTAAGCCGCTGAGTCTTTAGAGCGGTTCGCCTTCTTCGCCGGATCATCAAAAACAGTCCTATTTTCGAATTCGCAAAAAGTGCTTGTATTCTTCTTAGTCTGTATGTATACTTGCTTTCAGATGAAAGTCGACCCCAAAGGCCCCGAAGCTTCCCGCTGGCGCCAACGCAAGCATCAGGTCATGCGGCAGTATCAACTCCCCGATGAGCTGCTGCCCGGATGCCTAACCCAAACCCACCGGCGCTGCGGCCGGCTCAACTGCCATTGCGCCTCCGACCAGGGACCGGGGCATCCGATCTGGTTTCTCACCTTTATGTCCGGCGGCCAACGCCGCGTCGAGCGACTCCCCAAAGAGTGGGTCGAGGACATTCGCCGCCGGGTGGACGCGGGCCGCGCCATGCAGGAGGCGATCAAAGAAATGCTCGCGGCCAACGCCGAGTTGCTGGTGCTTTGGCGCCGGCAGAAGGGCTTGTGAAGGGTCCCTCGGTCTCGGCGATCTTCCATTACGCCTGCTTCAACCTGGCCTTGAAATCTTTCCTGCGTGATCCGGGCGATGGCCGGATGCAACCTCAGATCCCCGCTTCCACTCTGAGCTGGGGGCTGTTGCTGGGCGCCATTCTGCGATTGAACAGCGCCCACCGGCTGGAGTGGCTGGCACGCACGGCCGACGGAAAGGAAACCGGACTGGGCGCCGGATTCGGCGACGATGCGCTGGCCTACTTCACCGAGCGCCTCGATCCGGAAGTGATCCGCCA
>JAPLSP010000632.1 GCA_026398575.1 Candidatus Sumerlaeota bacterium
ATTCTGCGTGGGACGGGTTTCAATATAACTCCAACAGGCTTGAGATGCGCTTTTCATCTCGTCCGTCAATGCGAACAGGTCCGGCAGGATTTTTCCGCCATGCGAAATTTCTCGAAATCTTTCGATTAGAAGCGACCACAGCAAGTTAACTACTCGAAGTCGAATCAATTGTTGTTCGGGAGGAGCCTGATTGATTCGATCTATCTCTATCTGGAGCAAATCTATCTGATGTTGAAAATCTGGCAGATATCCTTGGCTTATCAATTCTCTAAGCATTTGCTCTTTTTGCGGATCATTATCGCGAAGGGTCGGAAGAGTCTTAATAAGATGCAATGCCTCATCCTCAGTTATCTTCGCAAAGGACCATCCACTATCGCCAACTTTCCATTTGTTGAGATTCTCACTTGAATACGGCTTTGCCTTGTCAAGGGCAGTCCGGTTCCTTTCCCCGAGAACTAGCAAAATATCCTGAGCTAGAAGTAAAGAGCAGGAACAAACAATGAATCCAGCTAGAATTATACAATTGCAGATTTGCAGGAGGCGTGCGACCTGCTCATGTATTCTCTTCATATAATTCATAAACCAGACCTTGTAGACTTCGAGTTTTTAGTTATAATCATCTCCTGTGCATAGTCAGAAAGAAGAATTCCTGCAATAAAATGTTTCGTTAGGATGCTGTATTGCAGCTGCTTAGCTGGGCATTGTCTAAATCTATTTTTCGGCCATATTCTATCTTTCTTATGAATAAGTCAAGCACAAAAAATGCTTCTATCATAGACTGACGATGTGAAAGAACCTGGAAGGAGTGGATGAGGTGGACAGAGCGAAGAGGAAATAAAAAAGGGGCTGGATTGCTCCAGCCCCTGGGCATCATCTTTTTTTGTTGAAAACTAGGCTTTGGCGCCTTCGTCCGTCTTGTCCTGCGGGATGCGCATGCAGTAGAAGGAGCGATAGACGAAAACCAAAGCGACCATGAAGAACACTGCGCCGATAGCGTAATGGAGTTTCGACGCGGGATCGGCCTGAAGCATGGTGATCGCGATTTCGACGGCGAGCAGGCCGAACAGGGTCGTGAACTTGATGACGGGGTTCAGCGCCACCGAGGAGGTGTCTTTGAATGGATCGCCGACGGTGTCGCCGACGACGGTGGCTTCATGCAACGGCGTGTTCTTCATCCGCAGGTCCACTTCAACGATTTTCTTGGCGTTATCCCAAGCGCCGCCGGCGTTGGCCATGAAGATGGCCTGATAAAGGCCGAAGAACGCGATGGAAATGAGATAGCCGATGAAGAGAAACGGGTTGATGAACGGCAACGCCAGAGCGAAGCAGAAGATTACGATGAAGATGTTGAACATGCCCTTCTGCGCATAGAGCGTGCAGATCCGGACGACTTCCTTCGAGTCCTTGATCGAAGCGGTCGAGGCGTCGAGTTTGATGTGTTCCTTGATGTAAACAACCGCGCGATAGGCGCCCGTGACGACGGCCTGCGTGGCCGCGCCGGTGAACCAATAGACCACCGCGCCGCCCATGAGCAAGCCGAAGACGATCTTGGCCTGGACGAGGCTCAGGTTAGCGACGACGTCACCCTTGACGATGGTGTTGTTCAGCATTAGAATGATGCCGAAGACCATCGTCGTGGCGCCGACGACCGCGGTGCCGATCAAGACGGGCTTGGCCGTGGCCTTGAAGGTGTTGCCCGCGCCATCGTTCTTTTCGAGGTAGTCCTTGGCGTTCTCAAAGTCGGGTTCGAAGCCGAATTTGGTCTTGATGTCGTTCTTGATGTTGGGGCGCGACTCGATCTGGCTCAGCTCATAAACCGATTGCGCATTGTCCGAAACCGGGCCGAAGCAGTCCACCGCGATCGTCACCGGCCCCATGCCGAGGAAGCCGAAGGCCACCAAACCGAATGCGAAGATCGGCGCGGCCCACGAGTATCCGTGGGGCATCAAAGCCATGAGCGTATCATTACGCGAAATGATGTATGCAATGCCCATCAGGCCGATCATCAGCAGTCCCTGCCAGAAGGCGGAGAAATTGCCCGCGACAAAGCCGGAGAGGATATTGAGCGAGGCGCCGCCATGACGGGCTGAGTTGACGACTTCCTTGACGTGCCGCGAATGAGTGCTGGTGAAGATTTTTGTGAATTCAGGAATGAGCGCGCCGGCGATCGTGCCGCATGAAATGATGATGGACAAAACCCACCACAGGTCCTTGTATTCGGAGGCGGGCAAGAGCACGAAGCTGGCCGCGAAGGTGACGGCGATGGAGATGAGCGATGTGATCCAGACCAGTTTGGTCAGCGGCGCCTCGGGGTCGAATTCCTTTTTGCCGGAGTA
>JAPLSP010000743.1 GCA_026398575.1 Candidatus Sumerlaeota bacterium
GTCATCGCCGTCGTGGGCCATGCGGACAGTTCCATGCGAGGGCGGGCGCCACGCGAGGTGGTTCAAAAGCTCTCGCAGGATCGCGCCGACGCCGTCAAGGACGCGCTCATCCGGAAGTACGGTTTCGATCCGAACAAATTCGTCATCTCGGGCAAGGCGTGGGATGAACCCGCCGATTCCAGCGATCCGGCGAACCAGACGCTGAATCGCCGCGTGGAGATCTCCGTTTATCCGCCGGAACAGAAATAGACGGAATGTGCTTTACCAGCGGCGGGATGGAATGATAGGAAAGAGGGCGAAAAGTCATAACGCGAGATGCTTCGGAGGCGCGGCGCTGCGGGAAAAGAAACCCAGCGACAATGGAACGATCCGCAATCGCCGTGGTGGAGTGTCTTGACGTTTGGCGTTATTTTATTCGGGAGAGAAGGAGGCGCGACATGAGTGATCCAGTCGGTCCTACCAATCTTGGCAAAGTAGCCGGAGTTCTGTTCATTCTCGCTTGCCTGGCCGGAGCAGGCTACATGTTCCGGGGCACGTTGTTTCCCAAAGGCGGCAATACCGGCGGTACCAGCACGCCGATAGCCAAACCGCCCACAGGCTCAGCGCCGACACCGGCGAGTGCGGCGCCGGCGCCGGGCGCCGTCGGCGCGCCGGAATCGGCCAAGGATGCGGTCGGCGCCATTACAACCGTCAAGGAATATAAGTATGTTCCCAAGGAAACGTTGCCGCCGGTCAAAGGCGCCAGCTCCTATAAATGGGACCCCGCCACCAAGATCGTCAAATTCCCCATCAACGTATGGATCGGCTGGCTGCCCATTGTCGCGGCCAATCATGGCTTTGCGCCCAGCAAGGAAAGCGTGTTTTTCAAAAACTACGGCTTCCAGGTGGACCTGAAACTGATTGACGACCCGGTGGCCGCGCGCGACGCCTACGCCTCCGGCGAGAGCCATATTCTTTGGGGAACGCTGGACATGATGGCCCTGTTTGCGCCCGAGTTGATGAAGGATTCGCGGCTCGCCCCGCGCATCTATCAGCAGATAGACTGGTCCAGCGGCGGCGATGGGATTGTGGTTCGCAGCAGCATCGCCTCGGTGCGCGATCTGAAGGGCAAGACAATCGTTTATGCGCAAAACAGCCCGTCGCAATACTTCATCAACAACCTGCTGCTCAACGCCGGCATTCAGCCCAACGAGGTCAAGCACAAGTTCACTGCGACGGCCTTCGAGGCGGCGGCCGCCTTTGTGGCCGATTCCAAAATAGACGCCTGCGTCTCGTGGGCGCCGGACATTTACACCATCCCCGAAAAGGTAAAGGGAACGCGCACGCTGACCACCACGGCCGACGCCAACAAGCTGATCGCCGACGTTTGGGCTGCGCGCGCGGACTTCGCCAAGGACCATCCGGAAATCATCGAAGGGTTGGTGGCGGGCATCTTCGAGGGGATGCGGATGCTCAAAAACGACGCCGTCAAGGGGCAGGCCGCCCAATGGCTGGCCGAGGGCTACGGGATGAGTGTGGATCAGATCAAAGGCATGTTCAGCGACGCGCACATGACCAACTTCGCCGAGAACAAGGAATTTTTCCTCAACGCGAATTCGCCCGCCAATTTCGAGCGCACCTGGAAAAACATCACCTTCGTTTATCGGGAGCTCGGTCTGATCGCAACGCCCACCCGCTTTGATGAAGTCATGGACTTCTCGGTCATCAAAAAGCTGGACGAGGGCGGCAAATTCGTGGATATGAAGAATGAGAACATCTCCAGCTTCTCGCCGACGTCCTATCAAAAAATTTCAGCGGAAAAGCCGATCATCACCCAGGTGATCCGCATCAATTTCTACCCCAATTCCGCGAATATCTATGAGCCGCAACATGACGAGCTGGGCAACCTCGTCGCCAATTCGCTCTACGATCCGAACGCAAACGCGACGGTTGAAAAAGTGGCGCGATTGTCAGGGCAATTCGAGCGCGCGGTCATCGCCGTCGTGGGCCATGCGGACAGTTCGATGAAAGGCCGCGTCTCGCGCGATGCGGTCCAGAAGCTGTCGCAGGATCGCGCCAACGCCGTCAAGGATGCGCTCATCAAGAAATACCAATTCGATCCGAACAAGTTCGTGGTTTCGGGCAAGGCATGGGACGAACCGGCCGATACCAGCGAACCGATGAACCAAACGCTCAACCGGCGCGTCGAGATTTCCGTCTATCCGCCGGAGCAGAAGTGAAAGGCGTCTTTCTTCATGCAATTGCGGCTTCCAAGCGAGGAGAAATGGCGATGATTCTTTCTGCAATTGAAAAGGAACACATCAAACAGCAGCTGATCTCCTGCTTGAGTACCGAGCAGGAGATCAAGAAAATCGTAATTTTTGGTTCCTTTCCCAATTCGCCAACCCCTAATGACTTGGATGTTGCGATTTTTCAGGATAGTTCCGCGCCGTATCTAACCTTGGCGATGAAATATCGAAAAATTACCAGAGAAATAGCGTGTCAAATACCACTGGATATAGTGCCAATGTTTTATGGCAAAAAAAGCGGTTTCTTTTCCTCTGAGATTGATCAGGGAGAAACTATTTATGAAAGATGAATGCGACCTATTGGATTCAATTTATCTGCCGTCCAAGTATACGCTAGGAAGCGTTTTGCCATATTTTGAGCCAGATGAAAAGATATGCCGTCAATGCTTGGATATAGCCGAAAAAACTATGGATGCTGTGCGGCGGAGGCTTTCCACAATTTGAAAGGCGATCGAGGATTGAGAATCTATTGGTTCAGCTGAATGAAATGAACATTATTACGCGCTATCCTGAAGCCCTAAGCCGGTTGCGGAAATCATATCAGGATCCGCTTGTGAGCAAAAATAGCGCGAGTTGCGGGAGAACAAGCTATGGATAAGAATGAAGCGCTTAACACGATCCGTCAGCATGCCGGGGAGATTCGGTCGAAATACGGTGTCGAGGCGCTTTGGCTATTCGGCTCGGTCGCCAGAAATGAGGCTCGTGAAACAAGCGACGCTGATATATTAGTGCAATTTGAGTCTCCCGCAACCTTCCGGCGATTTATGGGATTGCGTTTTTATCTTGAGGATTTGCTCGGCATGCGCGTAGATCTCGTGACGCGCAAGGCATTGCGGCCGCAGCTGCAAAGCGCCGTGGAGCAGGAGGCGATTCGTGCCGCGTGAATATGGGATGTTTCTCCAGGATATCTTGGCCTCTTGTGAAAAGATCATCCTCTTCGCAAAGGGAATGACGCGCGAAACTCTCGCAAACGAGATTCCAGTAATTCGATCGGCGGTTGAAAGGATTCTGGATATCAAGCAGAACGAATCACATGGAAACACAGCACAACAATCATAACCAGAAGAAATTAAATGAATTCTGATATAAGCCCAGAGAATAGATCATGACTCCTTCATCCTCCCCATACTCCTTGCAAATGGCTGGGCGCTATTACAGAATGGCCCCTCTGGCGCTTGCAATCATTTGCTTCGCGCTTCCCTTTGTCTCATTATTCTCGAAGGGGCAAATTCTTGGCGAATCTATCACATCCGGAATTTCATTGATTCCAGGCAAGCCAATCGTTTTGCACATTCCAGTGAATGACGGCGAATTCGTCGAAAAGCCCGTCGTGATGCCGCGCAATTGGCTGGCGCTTTTTTCGCTCGTTTTCGCGGTCGGCGCTCTGGGCGTTGGATTTATCCGGAAAAAAGGCGCGGAGATCGCCTCTCTCGTCGCGACGGCCGCGAGTTTGGCAATGCTATTGGGCTGCATGGGACGCATCACGGCTCTCGCGGACGGGATACTGCCGGGCGGCGCGGAGCAGAGCGCGTATTCGCTTGCCGCGCAAAGCGGGATTGGCGCCATCCTCGCCGTCATTTTCCTGTTTGCCACTGTCTGCGTCAGTGGTTTTTTTCTCTGTGAACCCTGGCTGGCGATCCGCGAGGAGCTGACAGTCCCGAAGAAAATCATGTTTGGGATTCTGCCGATCGCGGCCATTCTGGCGGCTTGGACCGCCCTGACCTGGGGTGAGCCGGAAAACCGCTTTTTCTCGGCTTTGATATTGCCGTCGCCTCTCGAAGTCATCCAGCAATTCATCCCCACCTGGTTTGAGGCCGCGCTCAGCCGCTCGGCCATGCTCAGCATCGGACGCGTGATCGGAGGCTTCCTGGTGGCTTTGCTGATCACATTGCCGTTGGGGATACTGATGGGTTCCTTCACCAAGACGCGCGCGCTCTTCGAGCCCTTGATGATCTTCGGCAGTTATCTGCCCATCCCCGCGCTCGTGCCTCTGACCATGTGTTTTTTCGGAACGGATGAGAAGCAAAAAGTCATGTTTCTGGCGCTGGCATTCTCGATCTGCCTTTTGCCGGCTTTTGTGCGCGCCATATCCAAGGTGGATGAAGTCTTTCTTCAGACCGCTCAAACCCTGGGCGCCAGCAAATGGCAAATCGTCCGCCACGTGCTCGTCGGGATTTCCATGAGCGACCTGTATGAAGCCATGCGCCAGGGATTTGGCATCGGCTGGACGTATATCATCGTGGCGGAGATGCTGGACTTGAGCGGCGGCGGTATCGGGACGATCATCGAAATCGCCCGGCGCCGGGCCATTCCCGGGCGCGTTTATCTCTCACTACTTATCATCGTCACAATCGCTTTTATCGCCGACAAGCTATGGGTTTGGGCCGGGAAATTCCTGTTCCCCTATCGGGAGGAAGCATAATGCCCGAGAACGCCGAGAGAATTCAACAAGCAAATAGAGGAGATGGCGGATATTGCATCAAATATTGATTCCTAGCGTTGTTTGGGCTGCGAAAACCTTGGGATTGGGAGAGACTATCCCCTCAATTTTTCATGAACTATCGAGGGGAAGGGCCATGCGTGAGGAGAAGTAATGGATATTCATTACTCCGATAAAGCTTGGAAGCAGATTGGGAAAATTGAGCGCGGAGACCACAAGAGCGCGCAGATGATCGTTCATGCTATCGAACGGTACGCTGATGAGCCACAAGGTGTTTTTGATGTGAAGATATTGAAGGGCCAATACGGGCAATTCAAGCGGTTGCGGGTTGGAAATTATCGGGTGATTTTTGATGCGCAAAACAATATCATGTTTATCTACGAAGTGAAACACAGACAAGGAGCATATCATGATTAGGACTCAATTAATCAAGGAAAGCAACAAGCCAATAGCGGTCATCCTAGACTATAGCGAATACCTGAAGCTTCTGGAAGCGCGACAAGACCGTGAGGATTATCTATCCGCCGCGCGCGTCAAGGCAACCAATCGAAAATGGCATAGCCATGCTGAGATCAAGAAGAAACTGGGTATCCAATAAAGCACACTCTTTTGCCAAAGGCTGCTACAAAAGATTTCATTCACCGAATAGGCCATGACATTGATGCGAGTAACCATAATAGGAATGCATTGTCGCCAATGAACACTGATTCACCACAACATGCTTCCGATCAACATGAGCCTGGAGGTATTCCGGCCTCTTTCAAGCTTTCGGCGCGCCCGGCAAGGAACGGCTCAGACCCGCTGCCCGAGTCGTTGCATAAACTCGCGGGCCGCCTTCCGGCGGAATCGGCTTTGCCAAAGATCATCGAATTCCGCAACGTCAACAAAGTTTTCAATCCGGGAACGCCGAGAGAGTTCAAGGCGCTGGATCAGATTAATTTCACCATCGCAGACTTGCCGGGACGGGGCGAATTTATTGCGATCGTCGGCCCTTCGGGCTGCGGCAAATCTACCATGCTGAATTTATTAGCCGGCTTCCACGATACCTTTCCCCCCACATCCGGGGAAATCCTCGTACATGGCAAGCCCATCACAGGGCCGGGCAAAGACCGGGGCATGATCTTTCAGAAATACAGCTCGTTCCCGCAATTGACCGTTTTGCGGAACGTCGGACTGGGACTGCGTCTGAATCGCAAGGAGAACGGCCTTTCGGATAAGCAGATAGACGAGATGGCAATGCAGTGGATCGAAAAGGTCGGGCTGGGCGGACATCAAAATAAGTACCCTCGCCAGCTCTCTGGCGGACAGCAGCAGCGCGTCGCCATTGCGCGCACGCTGATCCTGAAACCGCGCATCGTGCTGATGGATGAGCCTTTTTCGGCATTGGATGAGCCGACGCGCATCGAAATGCAGCGGCTGATTGTGGACTTGTGGGTGGAGGTTGAAGCGACGGTCCTCATCGTAACCCACTCGCTCGTGGAAGCGGCTTATCTGGGAGACCGCGTCTGGATCTTTTCCCCATCGCCAGGACACATCGCGCTGGAAGACCGCGACGTTCCGCCGCCGATTCCCGGCGAGTCGCCCATGATCATGCAGAAAACGCCGGAATTTCTGGCCATTGTGGATCGCATCGCGCAGCAGTTTATGGAGATTGAGAAGGGACATAAGTAATTGCGGATTGCGGATTGCGGATTATGGATTGAAAAGAGTCTGACGCGCCTGCAACTCGGAACTCGGAACTCGGAACTCGGAACTCGGAACTCCCATAAATTATGTCAAATGAAATGCCAGGCTATTGGGACTATTTGAAGGCGGCCTTTTTTCTGAAGGCGCCGTTGGCCGGATTGGGGACAATGCCGCTCAATCTTCTGGGATTGGCCGCCATTGGTATTTTTGGCTTTGTCAATCAAGGGATTTGGCTTTTAGGGCTCGGTCTCGAAGCCGCTTATCTGATGATGCTGGCGAGCAATGCGCGCTTTCAAAAAGTGGTCAACGGGCAATGGATGATGCAATCGCGCCCGAGCGAAAAGCCTGCGCCGGCTCTGACGAGCGAAGATTTACTCGGACGGCTGAGCCTGGAATCCCGCGAGCGATTTGCCCGACTTCAGCAGCAATGCCGCGAAATCCTCAAACTGCACGAAGGGCCCGAGAGCGCCGCGAGCATGGCGGACGTCAAATCCGACAGTTTGAATCAGATGCTGGCGATCTATGCGCGGATGCTGAATCTGCGCGAGCGCATCCGCGAAACGCTGGCCAAGACGCAGCGCAAGGATTTGGCATCGGACATCGAAGCGCTGACGGAGAAAATCTCGAAGGCGCCTGAAACATCGTCTCTGCGCCGCGCGCTGCAAGGGACGATGGAAATTCAACAGGCGCGTCTGCAAAACCTTGATAAATCGGTTGAGAATCTGAAATATACGGAAACCGAGTTGGACCGGATCGAAAAGCAGGTCAGTCTGATCGCCGAAGAAGCCGCGGTCAGCAAAAGCCCGGAGCAGATTTCAATGTCTCTCGACGGCGTGGTCTCCTCGATCCAACAGACCAATAAATGGATGACGGACAATTCCTCGATCCTGGACATGGTGTCGGCGCCAACGACAGCAACGGATTTGCTCAATGCTCCTGCAATCGAAAAACCGCCGCCGTTGCGGCGTACTGTGCGCAATTGATAGATTATTCGCATATAAATCCGATATGACTGACTTGTTTTACATAGATTCCGCAGAACGGATGTTGGCGATTGAAGGACGAGTATTTAAGTAGTCTCGTCTAATTTTCTATCGGGAGGAAAAGTTATGTTTCGTCGTCTGGGCAATCTGATCCGGGGATTCTTGAGCCTTTTCGTTTCTGGCATTGAAAGGCGGAATCCCGAAGCGCTGCTGGAGGTAGAAAAGGAAAATCTGCGCGCTTCCATCGCCAAGTATAATCAGGGGCTGTCTTCCCATGCCGCGCTCTGCGAACGATTGATGAGCCAGGTCAAGAAAGAAGAGGCCGAGGAAAGGGATTTGCGCGCCAAAGCCGCGGCGAATCTGAAAGCGGGCAACCGCGAGGCCGCCGGCAATTATGCCTTGCGGCTGCAAACCTTGCAGCGCGAGCTGGCGGAAAACCGCTCCCAAATGGAACAGGCCGAAAGAACTTATAAGGACCTGACCACCGCGCGCGACGTGACGATCAAGCAGGCGCAAACCAAGATCGAATCGCTCAAGTACGCCATCAACGACATGAAGGTCAAGCAGGCCGTGGCCGAAATGAGCGAAATGGCTTCGGGGATGATCTCAACGATCGGCGGCAGCGGCGACACGCTCAACCGCCTCCAGGAAATGGTCGGCGAAGAACGCGACAAAGCCGCAGGCCGGGCGCGCGTTGCGCAGGATTCGCTGGACATGAGCGGAGTCAAGCTGCAGGCGGGCGAACAGAAAGCGCTGGCGGATCAGGCCCTGGCGGAATTCGCCGCCTCGGAGGGCATCGTTTTGGAATCCGGACCGGCCAAAGCGGCCGCCGCCGCGCCCGCGGCCGAAGCGCCCGCGGCCAAAACAATGGGCCCCGTCAAAGAAAGCTAATCCTGGAATCGCCCTACGAGCCAATCGAAGAATCGGGTTAAAAAGTCGCCGCCATGAAAAGCCGGTAGAGGGCGTTTTCATGGCGGCGACGAGACAGCGTTCCGACAGAGCGCTTATCGTTGCGTTACGGCCAATTCGCCGTGGCAAATAATGCAATATTCCGCATAAGGTTTGGCTTGCATGCGCTCAAAGCCAATGTTCGCCGAGCATTTGCGGCATTTACCATAAACTTTGGTATCAATCTGCCGTAAAGCGTATTCAATGGCTTCCAGCCGCACGGCTTCGATCTGCCGCTGCGCCAAGGCCAGGTTCAAGGATTGATTGTCGCTGGCATAGTCGGCTTGATGGATGGAATAGCTGGAACGATCCCGCTCGCCGTCGCCGGAATTATGGCCCAGGGATTTATTGTCCAGTATCTCCAGAAAATGAACGACGCGATCGCGTTCTTTTGTCAGCAGGTCTTTTAAGATTTTTTTCTCTGAAGCCGACAGCAGCGCGTTCTCTACGCGCGGAATGGGTTTGCCCGCTGCGTCGAATGTAAGGGAAGGGCGATTATTGGAAGCAGAATGGTTCCCATTGTGATTGAACGGCTTCCCATTGTGAGTGACCGGCTTCCCATTATGACCACCGTTCATTGAGGCGGCTGAGGAGGATTGAGCCCGCAGTGTTTCTTTTTGCGCCAACGGCTTGCTTGCGGTTTTCTTCGTCGCCGTCTTTTTGGGCGCCGCTTTGGCGGAAGCGGACGGCTTGGCAGGTGATTTTGATTTGATCTTTTTCGCGTCACCGGGGACGGCTTTTTTGGGTGTTTTCGAAGAAGACTTTGCCGCGGCTTTCTTCACCGGTTGCTTTTTCGTTGTTGCCATTCGCATCACGCTCCCTGCAATTGGGATTAGTTTTGGAATGAACCCATGTCTATAGGTTCTTATTTTCCAGCACTTAACGATCTTCCCGCGCTAAAGTGTTTGTAAAGAGGTCCGAGAATGTATGTATCTGCTTGGCGCATGTCAAATGAAAACAGCGCGAAACAGTTCTTTCATTTCATAAATCTTGAGTTGAATGCCGGGCGCCAAAGAAGCAAACTCCTGCCCCTTTGCGGAGAAATGAGCGGGACAACGCATCCTGGGACAAATCGCCCTATCAATACTTACCCCGGCAGAGCTGGAACCAGCCAAGCAATAATTCCCAAAAGTCGGGTGGCTTTCAAATGCTGAGAAAACGCGCATAAATACAGGCAGAATCATTGAGGGCAGAATCATTATGATTCTGCCCTCAATGATTCTGCCTGTAAACTGCTTCAAAACTAACCTTAACTTGGCCGGGCCGGGATTATTCAGGCGCCAGTTTTCAAAAGTTGGGCGGTTTTCAAATATTGAGAAAGCGCGCATAAATAAAGGATGAAATCTCTGCCTCAGAAATCTTTGTGAACAAGTTGGAATCATATTTCGTTGTAAGGAACTAAGGTCAGCCTATGTTTTCCTGGTTCAAGAAAAAAGACAGCGACTCGGAGCAACCGCCGGCGTCGGCGCCGCAGCCCTCAACGCCGGGCGATGAGCCAGAGCCCAAATCAAACGCAATGGAGTCCGCCTCTCAACCGGCGGCGCCGCCGGTCTCGGAACCTCGCAAGGGGGGCTTCTTCAGCCGGGTCGTGCGGGGTTTGTTCAAGACGCGCGAAACACTCGTCAAGCGTGTGCGCAAAGCCATTGGCTTGCGGGCGCGGCTGGACCAGGAGTTGCTCGACGAAATCGAAGAAATCCTGATCCAGGCGGACGTGGGCGTGGCAACAACGAAAAAGATCATTGACGATCTGCGCCTGAACGTCAGCGCCGGCGAATCCTCGGAAGCCGTTATGACTCAACTGCGCTCTTCCATGCGCGCCATCCTCCAGCGCAATGAACGGGTCTTCAGCGTGGATATCGCCCGCAAGCCCTATATTGTCCTGGTTGTGGGGGTCAATGGCACGGGCAAGACGACGACGATCGGCAAGATAGCCCAGAAATTGATCGCAGAAGGCAAGCGGGTGACTCTCGTGGCCGCCGACACGTTCCGCGCCGCCGCCATCGAACAGCTGAGCATCTGGGGCGAGCGCGTCGGAGCGCGCGTCATCAGA
>JAPLSP010000469.1 GCA_026398575.1 Candidatus Sumerlaeota bacterium
CAAGGAGGAACCTGCTGAAGCAGGTTTTGCGCACTTAAATGTCCAAACTCCAGAGTTCCAGAGGGACAGCTGATGAGGAATCTCCAAAGGATGGAAGTCACGATTCGGTTGCATGTTGAATCTTTGGCCGAAGGCGGATACGTGGCGACAAGTCCTGATGTTCCCGGGCTTGTTGCGGAAGGCCGCAGTATCACAGAGGCAACGGAAATTGCACAGGGACTGGCTCGGAAAATCGCGGAATCCTGCCTGGAGCATGGCGATCCTTTGCCCCCCGCTTTGGCTACTTTGGCAGAAGAAGACCAGGCAATTGATCTGCGTGTGCCAGTTGGGATCTAGCCATGGGACGACTATCCGGCTTCAAGTATCATGAAGTTGCGCGGCGGCTTCGTAAGTTCGGCTATGCGATTGTGGCGATGGCCGTGGGATTGGCGTTCGCCAACTGCATGCTCAACGGCTGGACGTATGACGATCATTCGGTCATCGCCGGCAATCCGATTGTTCGCCATTTCTCCAATATCGGCATCCTCTTCTCGCCGGATTATTTCCTGAAAGCCAACGAAGGTTCCTGGCGGCCCGTTGTGACGGCGTCTTATTTTTTCGACGCCGCAATCTGGGGAATCCGCCCTGCCGGCGCGCATCTGACCAATTATCTCTTGCATCTAGGCGCCGCGCTGCTTCTGTTCGGGCAGTTGCGGCGCATGGGGATCGGCGAGGCTCCGGCGCTGGCGGGAGCGCTCCTTTTCGGGCTTCATCCCGTGGTTTGCGAACCGGTCAATGGCGTCGGCTTCCGCGAGGATTTGCTGGTGGGATTTTTCGGCTTGCTCGCCTGGCGGTTTTTCTCCCTTCATGCGTCGGCCCGGCTTTTTCCATGCCTCTGCGGCGGATTGTGCATTTTTTGGGCGCAACTGAGCAAGGAAAGCGCTGTCGCGTGGCCGTTGTTGTTTCTTTGTCTGGGATTCAAATTCCGGCCGGATTCGGTCTCGCTGTGGAGTCGCTCCGCCGCGAGTCCCAATGAGCCCGGACGCCCCGCGCCGAAAATCAATAGGGCGTCTCTGACAGCGCTGATCTGCGCGCTGGTTCCGCTGACACTGGCACTCTTGCTGCAGCTGGTTCTATTCGCCAATCCCAGCCATCAGGAGATTCCTTGGCCCCGGGGAGCGCGTCTGGCTTCCTGGTTTGGAGCGCCATTCCTGGTTCTTCGCTATCTTGGGCTAATCCTCTTTCCCTGGCATTTGAGTCCCGACTATCCGACGCTGCCCGCGCCGGATTCCTTGCCTGCCTTCGTCGCCGGCGGTGGGGGGCTTGGATTGCTGTTGCTGGGGTTGACGATTGGATTGCTCTGGCGCCGCAGCCGCTTTGCCGGCGGATGGCTGTTGTTTTTGCTGCCGCTGGCGCCGGTGACCGGAGTGGTTCCGGTTGCGCAGCCGTTTACCGAACGTTTTCTATACGTGCCGATGATGGGCATTGCGTGGATGGCGGCTGAAGCGCTGGAAATCATGGCGCAGCGCGCGCGGGAAGGCAGGCTTTCGGCTCGCGCCGTGAGGATTGTCGTCGGTGCCTGCATCACGGTCCTGGTGGCGCTGGGCGCGCGCGCCGTCGTGCGCAACCGCGACTGGAAAGACAATGAGACGCTCTTCATTCCGGTTTTGGAAAGCAATCCTGCCTCGACGCGCGGGCTTCAGGCGCGGGGCAACCGCCTCGTGGGCGCAAAGCAATACGAACAGGCCGCCGAGGTCTTCCGGAAAATTATCGCACAGAAACCGGATGAAAGCCCGGAGGCGTATTACCAGCTGGGATACGTTCTGGGAGAACTGGCACGCAATGAGGAAGCGGCGGAGGCGTCGCATCAGGCCACGATTTTATGGCCTGAATATCCCGACGCGCACTTGAACGCGGCGATCTATTATCTGCGCATGATTCCGCCCGACAAGGAGAAAGCCGCCGAGCATTTGCGCGCCTATCGTCATCTGGGATTCCAGCCGCCGGCCAAATTGCTTCGGGAAGCGGGCCTATGAATCTCGCTGATTTATTTCATCAAGCGGCAAAGCAATGGCTGGACAAAGACGCGATTGTTCAAGGCGCCGATTGCTTTACTTATCGCCGGCTGGGCGAGTGGATTGAGACGCTCAAGAGCGGATTGCAGCAGGCAGGCGTTCGTCCGGGTCAGCGCATCGGACTTTTTTGCGGCGATTCGGCGGCGCAGGTGGCCGCATCGTTCGCCATTATGGCCGCTGGGGCCGCCGTGGCGCCGATCTCCCCCGCCCTGTCCAAGGAAGAACGGCGCGCTATTATTGAGCAGGTTCATCTTAATGGGGTTGTTTCAGAAGGGGGTGGACAAGGTGGACGGGGTGGACTGAGTGGACGGGGTGGACCGGGGAGATTATTGGAAGGGGGGGTGCTTTTTCAGCTCAATAAGTCTGATGTGAGGCCTCCGGAGGGGTTCTCTCAAATCAATGCCGCTTTCGTGCGATTCACCTCGGGAACCACGGGCGAGAGCAAGGGGGTTGTCCTTTCGCATGAAACCATTCACGACCGGATCGCGGCGGCCAATGCGGCGCTCAGGATCGGACCGGCGGATACGATTCTCTGGACGCTGCCGATGGCGTATCATTTCGCGGTCTCCATCGTGTGTTATCTCCTCAACGGCGCCACGATTCTCCTGTGCGAAACCGCCGACGCGAAAGCCATGCTGGAAATGATCCGGCAGCGGAAGGCGACGGTTCTTTATGCGGCGCCCCAGCATTATCGCCGCTTCATCGAAAACGCCGCGCCGGGCGCCAGAGAAATCTCGCGCCACGTCCGGCTGGCCATCTCGACTTCCGCCGGTCTCCCGCGCGAAACTGCTGAGACGTTTTGCGAGCGTTTCGGCGTGGCACTGTCGAATTGTTACGGCTTGATCGAAGCCGGCCTGCCCTTCATCAATCTTGAAAAGCCTTTGGAAAAATGCGATTCCGTCGGCCGCGCGACACCCGGATACGAAGCGCGTCTGGCGCGGGCGGACGGAACGGAATGTCTGCGGAATGAAACCGGCGAAATCTGGCTGCGAGGGCCGGGATTCCTGGACGCCTATTATTCGCCCTGGCGCCAGCGGAGCGAGATCATGAGCGGCGGCTGGTTCCATACCGGCGATCTCGGGCAGATGGATGAGGAAGGATTCCTGAGACTGGCCGGGCGCGCGCATGAGGTAATCAATTGCGGCGGCGTGAAGCTGTTTCCGACGGAAATCGAACGCGTGCTGGACGCGCATCCCGCCGTCGCCGAGTCGCAGGTCTATGGCGCGCCCGATGCGGACCTGGGCGAAATCCCGGCGGCGCGCGTTGTTCTCAAAAAAATAGCCACAACGCCATCAGCAGACGAATTGATACGCTATTGCCGCGCGCATCTCTCAGCGGATGAAACGCCCCGGCGCATTGAATTCATCTCTGCCCTTCCCCGCACTGCCAGCGGGAAACTAAAAAGAACATGAATAGCAAAGAAATGAGCGACTTGATGCCTTGTATCGAGATTCGAAAGAATTAAAGTAGGTTTCTAAATTCGTCTGGTGAGATTTCTATATCTTTCAAGATTTTTCGCAAAAGCCCCCTGCCAATGTCCTTGCCAAGATGCAAAGGTATTGTAGTACGCCGTCCATCTGGATGAACATAGCGGCGATGACTTGTCGCTGTCAGCGGGCGATATTGGAAGCCTAATCGCTCGATGATCGCAATGAGCTCTCGGCCCTTTATCATTGGCAATCTGTCGCCCATGACATACTCCTATACTGCCATTTCCAGGGTTTTGACGCCTACAAACTCCGGATATCTTGTGTCAATGGGTTTGTTATCCTCGCGCATTTCCTGAATGCACATGGAGATAACTTCCTTAATATTTTCTATGGCCTCTTCAAAAGTTGCCCCTTGAGTATGGCATCCAACCAATGCCGGGACATCAGCAACATAAAAGCCATCTTCATCTTGTTCGATTATTATCTGAAAACGATATGTTTCCATGAGCATCACCTCGAATCATTAAATTATGCTGACGCTCGGCCTAAGCGCAAAAAAGAGGCTGTCATTGAATGGATGCATTAATCAAGGCAAAATATCACAGCAGTCACGCTCGTTACGTTCGGGTCGCGGCGCCGCGCGCCGCCGCGCTGGTTATGATTTTCTGCATGAGGATGAAGATCAGCAGCAGCAGGCCGATGATGATTTTCAGCCAGAACGAGTTGAGGCGGCCATCGAATGTCAGCGCTTCCTGGATGACGCCAAAGATCAGCACGCCCAGCACCGTCCCGAAGACAAAACCCACGCCGCCCGTCAGCAGCGTTCCGCCGATGACCACGGCGGCGATGACGTCCAGTTCCATTCCGACGCCGTTGGTCGGATTGCCCGAGAGGGTGAAATACGTGTAAACAATTCCGGCCAGCGCCGAGCAGAAGCCATTGAGCGCATAAATCCGGACGGTGGTCGAAGCCACGGGCAGACCCATCAGGATGGAGGAGGAGGAACTTCCACCGAGGGCATAGACATTGCGCCCGAATCGCGCATAATGCGCCAGATACAGCCCCGCCATCAACACAGCGAAAAAAATCAAGACACTGAGTCCGAGGGATACGCGTCCGGTCAGCGGAATACTGTGATCCGTGATCCATTTATAGACGGGATGGTCAATGCCCACGGATTGGGTTTCGACTACGAAGCCCATGCCGCGGGCAAAGAACATGCCTCCTAAGGTCACGAGAAAAGCCGGCAGTCGAAATCCATGAATGAGCAATCCCATGCCGGCGCCGAAAGCGGCGCCCAGTGTCAGCATGATCGCCCATGCCAGATAGGGCGAAATCCCCCATTTCTGAATCATCACCGCGACAAAGATGGTCGTGAAGCCAACCACCGCCCCAACGGAAAGATCAATGCCTCCTGAAACAATGACAAACGTCATTCCAATGGCGGCGATGGCCAGGTGAGCATTGTTCAAGAGCAGATTTGCCGCGACGTTCAGCGAAAAAAATCCGTCGTATTTCAGACTGGCAGTCGCATAGAGCAACAAGAGCGTGACGCCCGTCGCCACGAGAGGAACATATTTTTTGCCTAATGGAAAAGTCATACGAAACTTCTTTGTTCTCTAGTTCATCAACGACCCGTTACGCACATCCAATCCTAAAACCGCAACTTCATTTTGCGGCGGAACTCTTGGGACTGCATCAGGCACACCGCCAGAATCACCAACGCCTTCGGGACCGGCGCCACGGCCGAGGGCACGCCCACGTAGTACATAGTAGTGGTCAGGGTCTGAAGCAGAATGGCGCCGATAATCGAACCGGCCAGCGTAAAGCGCCCGCCGGTCAGGGCCGTGCCGCCGACGATCACCGCGAAGATGGCATCCAGCTCCATCATCTCGCCCACTCGGATCGAATCGGCGCCCTTGATATTGGAGGTGGCGATCAAACCGGCCATTCCCGCGCATGCGCCGCAGAAACCATAGACCAGCATCTTGACAAGGCGGGCGTTGATGCCGGCGAAGCGACTGGCGGTTTCGTTGTCGCCAACGGCTTCGATGAACATCCCCAACGCAGTCTTTCGGACCACCAACGCTGTGACGGCGAAGACCAAGACCACGATCGTGAGCGTGAAAGGCAGCCCGAATAAATGGCCGTTGCCCAGGTAAAGGAAAGCCTTGTGTTCGAAGGTGATGATATTGCCGTCAGTCATCAATTGCGCAATGCCGCGTCCAGCCACCATCAGGATCAGCGTGGCCACAATGGGCTGAATGCGCACGTAAGCGACCAGGATACCGTTCCACAATCCCAAAGCGAATGCAATTACAAGCGCGAACGCCACCATCACGACGAACGGCAACGGCGACCCGGCTTTGACCATCAGCGCGACCAGAGCGCCTGAGATCGCCATCGTCGAGCTGACGGACAAATCCACGCCGCCCGTGGCGATCACGAGGGTCATGCCGATGGCCAGCAACATGATCTTGGCGCCGTTATTCAGGATGTCAATCAACGTGCCGTAGAGATGCCCTTCCTGAATCTTCATCGCGAAGAAATTCTTTCCAAAGTACGCGTTGAACAGCAGCAGCAGCGC
>JAPLSP010000179.1 GCA_026398575.1 Candidatus Sumerlaeota bacterium
CGCCAAACTGGGTTAATCCCTTTTCTCATGCTTCCCATCTCCCAGCGACAAAAGCCTTATGACAATAAGGCAGCTACCCTACGACGCGCGCCCGTCCCAATCCGCATGAGCCTTTTCTCCTGGCATAAATGTGATTCTTTATCTCATAAAACTCGCCGATTATTTATCCGCAACCATCTCGGCCGCCAGCGCCGCCGCGCCCAGGGCTACGGCGTCGTCGCCCAGTTTGGCGGCCCGTACCTCGACCGGCGCCCGCAGTTCCGGCACGGCGTGATGGTCCAGCGCCCGACGGCATTCTTCCAGGTATATCTCTTCCATGGCCTCGACCAATCCGCCGCCCAGGATGATCAAACCGGGCGACAGCGTATTGACCATGCACGCGGCCAGCTGCCCCACCATATAGGCCGCCTCGCGCACGATGATTTCGATCACCGTGTCGCCCTGCTTGATGGCTTTGGCCAGCGCGCCGCTCTTGATGTCTTCCAGACAGGTTCCCGCGATCTCCTGCAGCGCGGGCGCCTTGCCGCGGAACACGGCTTCAGCGGCCCGGCCGGCGATGGCGACGCGGCTGGCATACGCCTCATAGCAGCCGCGATTGCCGCATCCGCAAAAGGGGCCGCGGGCGTCATAAACCAGATGTCCGAGTTCCCCCGCGCCGCCCGTGACGCCGTGATGCAGCCGTCCGCCGATAATGATGCCGCCGCCGATGCCCGTGCCGGGAAAGATGCCGACGATGTCTTCATGGCCTTTGCCCGCGCCGGCCCGGAATTCCCCGTAGGTTCCGGCATTGACGTCGTTTTCAACGGCGATCGGCGTTTTATATTCCTCCTGAAAAATCTTGCGCACGGGCACGTCCTTCCAGCCCACGTTCAGCAACCGGATAATGCGGCCCTTGGCCAGATCCAGAACGCCCGGCAGCCCGAATCCGATGCCGCTCAAGTCTTCACGCTTGAGCTGGGCTTGCGTCAACGCGTCTTCGATGCAGGACCGCATTTCGCGAATCCCTTCCTCCGCGTTGCCGATCGCCTTCATCTTGGCTTTGGCAACCCCGAGCGTCTTGAAATCGGAATCAAACGCCACACACCGAATCTTGGTTCCTCCCAGATCCACGCCAACCGTGCAAGATTTTTTTGCGGCCATCGTTGTCGCCTCCCGCGCTTGTTTTGACTGCATCCAAGCCCTGATCTTAGCCGCGGGCGCGGCGGAAGCAAGCGAAACCCATCGGATAAATCATGGGCGACAAAAAAAGCAATTGACGGCTTGGTGCGTATTCCTTTATGAAAACCCCCACGCAGTCAGCTGTAAACCGCCCGGAGAAATCCCAAAATGGGACCGTCGGGCTGATTTGCAGCGATTTCTTGAAGAGGGGATTCATGGCCGCAGGACTTCGGCGTTGTTTGGGCGTTGATATTGGAAGTCACTCCATCAAGGTGGCCGACGTGTCATTGACGCGTACGGGCATCATCATACATAAACTGGCCGCCGCCGAATTGGAGCTGGCGCCCGGAACGCCTGAAGCCGAGCGCGAGAGCAAAGCGGCGCGCGTCTTGCGCGACTTGCTGAAGAAGAACCGGATCGCCAGCCGCGCCGCCGTCTTTGGCGTGCCCGGCCAGCAAACGTTTTTGAGGCGACTGCCCGCCCTGCCGCAGACCACCGAACAGCGGCTGCGCCGCATCATTGACTACGAGGCGAACAACCTCGTTCCTTTCCCTCCCGATAAAAGCCTGCGCCGCTATCAGGTGGCCGATACGCCCAGCGGCGCCGAATGTGAAGTGCTGCTGGGGGCCATGAAGCGCGACCACATCAACCAAGCCATGCGCGTTATCGCCCGCACGGGGCTCAAGCCGCTCCAAATCAGCGTCGGTCCTCTGGCGCTGCATAATTTCTATCGCTTCTGCGAAACGCCGTTCATCTCGGTCGAAAAGCGCCGGCAGATGGAAAAGGAAGAAGCGCGGCGCAAGGAGCAGGAAAAGAAAGAAGCGCTGGCAAGGAAAAAAGGCAAGCGCTCCGGCAAGAAGGCCAAAGAAGTCGAAAAGGCGGAAGACGAGGAAGCCATAGCCGATAAGAAAGCCGAAAAGAAAGGCGGATTTTCACTCGCTTCGTTGTTCGGGAAAAAAGGGGCCAAAGGGGCGGATAAAGGCGCCCTGGCGCTGGAGGCCGAGCAAGCCGCCCTCGTGGACCAGGAAGATGCTGAGGGGGGCGCTCCGCAGGCGCCGCCGGAGGAAGAGTATCAGAAGATCATGGCCTATGTGAATATCGGCGCGCGCAACATGGACCTGTCCATCCCGAAGGTTGGGGGGGGATTGGTTTATGGTTTCAGCCGGAGCGTGCCGCTGGCGGGCGATGAAATGACGCTGGCCATCCAGCGTGAAAAATCGCTGGCTTCGTTTGCCGACGCCGAGGAACTCAAGCGCTCGCGCACGGTCGTCATCCCGCCCGATACCCCGCCCGACGCGCTGCCCAAGGGCGTGGACGTCCAAGCCTCGGTCGCGCTGACCAAAGTCGTGGACCGCATGATCATCGAGTTGCGCCGGTCGCTGGACTTCTTTATCTCGCAGCCCGACGGCGTGGCCGTGGACGCGATCAATTTGAGCGGCGGGCATGCCGCGCTGACCGGATTGCGCGAGTATATGGAAGAGCGCATCGGCATCCCGGTCATCCTGACGACGGAAGTCAAAAGCGAATCCTTTAAGGTCAGCGGCGACGACACCGCTTCGCTGGCGCCGTATCTGATCGCAATCGGCCTGGGCATCGAAGGAGTAGGCTATGGAGCGCTGACCATTGATTTCCTGCCCGAGGAATTTCAGGTCAGCCGGACCGTGCTGAAAAAAGCGCCGGCCATCTTCGTCATGGCGGGATGTTTGGCCGGCTTGATCGCCCTTTCGACGCAATTGGGCAAGCATGGCGAGGAAATGTTTCGCCAGGCGGCCGAGCAGCTGGACGCGGAAATAACGCGCATTGACAGGCAACAGTGGGGAATGCAATACGAAAAAGCGGAGGCCGAGCGAAAAGGTATTGATAGCGAATTCGCGCTCATACGGCGGGCCTTTTCAATGACGGATCGGGACTATTGGTTTAATTTCATCGCCTATGTCCAGGAAAAAAAGCCCAAAGACATTGTGATTATCCGTATGGAGTTAGGGGGAGTGGGGCAGGTGTTGATTCAAGGATTGGCGGAGGAAAGAGCCTCGCCGCCCACCTTCAACCAACGCTTGAAAGACGATACGCGGATCGTGCGTAATTCGACGCTGAATTTCGCTCAGGAAATGAAAAGTCCCTTTTACGCCAAACCCGTCTTTGGCTTTCAGATAGACATGATGCTGAATAGAATCGCCCGAATTGTCACGCCAACTCCTTATTTTGCTGAGCGCCAGCTGGGGACCCAGCCTCTTGCCGCTCCGGGCGCCGGAACAGGCCTTGAAGAGAAACGGAGATACAATAAGCTCACAGGCCAGGGCAGAACGCCTGGCGTTGGTCCGGGAGGAACAGGCGCTGCGGCGGTGGGCGGACCACCCAGAACAGAAGGCCAGCCCGGCGGCGATATGACCGCTGGAATGGCTCCCGGCGGCGGGATGGCTCCCGGCGGCGGGATGGCGCCTGGCGGCGGGATGCCTCCTGGGGGTGGAATGCCTCCGGGTGGCGGGCCGCCTGCTGTGGCGCCGGGGGGCGGCTTAGCCCCTGGCGGCGGAATGGGGGATGAAGGCTTAGGCCGTGGAAGGGGAACGGGAAACCGTCCCAGACGAGGAGGCGGTTAATCTCACGGCAGGTTTGGAAGCAATCCTTTGAAAGCATAATCAAACGATGGCCAGCGAAAACGTCCAAGCATATTTAGAGAAGATTAAAAAGCGGCTGGAGCTCATTGTCATCGCCGTCCTGGTGATACTGATTGGCGCCGTATGGGGGCTGCAATCCGTAGAAAGCACTCTGAAGCTGCCCGAAGTGAAACCTATCCCGATGGCCAAATTCGCGCCGGCTTCCACCGCTAATTATGAAGCGGCCAAAAAAATGTTCACGTTCAAATCCAGCATTGAGCCGGACGATCCCTATGCGCGACTCCTCAAATTCAACATTTTCCAAGTATTGACCGCTCAAGACCGCGAGTCGTTGGAACGAGAGGCGACAGCGAAATATTCGGCAGCCCTGAAACTCTTCAACGAACAGAGATTAGAGGAAGCCCGCAAGATCTGCCAGGATATCCTGGGGGAGGTTCCCTGGCATCAGAAAACACAGGAATTGCTGAAAGTGATTAACCAAAAATCGCCTCCGCAAGTGGCTCCTCCTGTCGCGCCCCCGCGTGGCGCGCCGGTTGGCGGAAGCGCTCCCGCAGGCGCTGGCGCTCCAGCGGCTGGCGGAGCGCCGGCAGATGGCGGAGCTCCAATGAGGCCAGCTGGTAAATAAGGCATAAAGCTCCTGGGACTCTGGCATTTGAATTGAGAGTGAAAAATCTATCTTATTTCACTTGACAGCGTGGGCCGAGGGTCCTTCATAATCCGCTTGGGATAACTTATATGGTTTTGCTCCGCCGGCCGGCGCCTTTGGTTGGAGTTGCTAGCGCGACCCGGAATGAATCGCGTTCAGGATTATTCGGAAGATAAATGGGAATACCCGCAAAAAGCGCAAATTGAAATTTATGATAGTTGACGTTGAATATCTTGCCCTTCTTCATTTACCGCAGAAAAGGAGATAGAGCCTTGCGTGGAATTAATTCCTCCTACGACGCTGGTCGTGCAAACGGTCCGAAAAACTGGCTGGGCATCCCTCCGCGCGCGGGCGGTTTGCTGTGCGCGGCGGCCTTATTCGCCATTCTCGCCTTTGTCATCGCTCAGCCGAACGCTCAAGCGCAATCTGTCCCTTCCAGCGAGGCCCAAAAAGATTCGGTTGTCAGCAGTCTGCTGAAACGGGCCGAAGATGCTGCGGTGGCCAATCACCCGCAGGAAGCCCTGCTTTATTATGAGCGGGTTTTGCGGCTGGAGCCGGGCAATGCCAAGGCGCTGTCAGGACGGGCCAGGATTGAGAGCAGCCAGGCGATGCAAAATGCCAGGACCGTGTCCGGATCGCCCAAAGCTGTCGCTCAAACCAATTCCGCCGCGAAAAGCGATTCGCAAAAAACTGCCATAGAAATGCTGTTGGACAGAGGCGCGCGCAGCCTGAAAAAGGGAGAACTGGACCAAGCTGCCGAAGCCTATGCGAAAGCGCTCGAGATAGATACCGCCAACAAAGACGCGCTCAAAGGCTTGGAACAAGTCAAAGAGCAGAAAGCGGAAGCCATTCTTGCGAAAGTCGCCCAGATGCGCAAAAACGGCGATTTGGTCCAGGCCAAATCCGAGCTGGCGAAGGCTCAGGAGATTGCGCCCAACTCGAGGAGCGTGGCCAAAGAAGCCGGCCGCATCCAGGACGCAGAAAAGGCGCTCGACGCCGAAAAAAAACTGGCCGAGGAGCGCAAGGCGAAGGACGAACAGCGCCAGCGCGATGAAGCCGCGGCAAAAGGAAAAGAGCGCCTTGAAAATGCGGTTGCCGCCCGCGTTTCGGAAGACAAGCTCGCGTTGCGCAAAGAGCAGTATGAGGATGCGCTCAAGGCCTTCCACGAAGCCGCAAAGCTGGCGCCTCAGGACAAAGACGTCGCCTCCTACATCCAAAAAACCGAGAACGCCAAAAACCAGGCGGCGCAAGAGGCGGCCCGCATGGCCGAAAGCCAGAAAGCCAAGATCGCCGGCGCAGAAAAAGCGAACCAAGCCAAGGCCAGGCAGGAAGAAGAACGCAAACAGCAGGAAGCCGCCCGGCGCGAAAAAGAACGCGTCGAAAACGCCGTGCTGGCGAAGGTCGCCGAAGCCAAGAGCGCCTCGCGCAAGGGGCAATATGATGACGCCCTCAAGGCGTTTCACGAAGCCGAGCTAATTGCGGCGCAAAATAAAGACGCCAAGCCACGCGAGTCTTCCGGGTTGTTCATGAGCAAGCCCGTGGATATCCCCGCCTATATCAAGGAAATGGAAACAGCCAAGACCAAAGCGGCTGTGGAAATGGCCAGCGCATCCGATCGCGAAAAAGCCAAGGCCGCCGAGGCGGCAAAATCGAGCCAGGCCAAAACCGGCCAGGATACCGAACGCAAACAGCAGGAGGCCGCCGCGCGCGAAAGAAAACGCGTCGAAAGCGCCGTGCTGGCGAAGATCGCGGAAGCCAGGAGCGCCTCGCGCAAGGGGCAGTATGATGACGCCCTCAAAGCGTTCCACGAAGCTGAGCAGATAGCCGCGCAAAATAAGGACGCCAAACCGCGAGAGTCTTCTGGATTGCTCGGGTTGAGTAGCAAGCCGGTGGATATCGCCGCCTGTGTCAAGGATACGGAGACGGCCAAGAGCAATGCGGCTGCGGAAATGGCGCGCGCAGCCGATCGAGAAAAAGCCAAGGCTGCCGATGCGGAAAGAGCGCGCCTGGCCAAGGCTGAAAAAGAGCGGTTGGCGGCCGAAGCCAAAGTTAAAGAAGAACAGGATCGCCAGGCCAAATCTGAGAAGGACCGGCTGGCTGCCGAAGCCAAAGCCAAAGAGGAACAGGATCGCCAGGCCCAAGCCGAGAAGGACCGGCTAGCTGCCGAAGCCAAGGCCAAAGCTGAAAAAGAGCGCGCGCAAGTGGCGCAGGCAAATGAAACCAAGCCTGCCGCTCCGGCCAATGCGGCGAATAACACTGCCTCCAAGCCGGTTGAGCCCTCCAAGCCGGTTGAGCCCTCCAAGCCCGTTGAGCCCTCCAAGCCGGTTGAAGACACCCAGGCCAAGAAGATAAAAGAAGTACTGGGCGCCGCTCAAGCGGCCCTGAAAGCCAAACAATATGACGAGGCGATCAAGCGCGCCGAAGAAGTCAAGGCGCTTGCGCCGGGACAACCGGCCGCCGAAGAAGTGATCGCGCAAGCCCGCGAAGGGCAGGCCGCGCAGGCGCTCAAAGCCAAGCGCGACACCTTGAAGACGCGTCTGGCCGAGGCTCAGGGCCTGTATAGCAACAATGAGTTCGAAAAAGCGGCCAAAGCGGCCGAGGCGATTCTGGCCGAAGACGCCGGCAATACCGATGCGCAAAAGCTGGCCGCGCGCAGTCAGAAAAAGGTGGAAGAGGCGCGCCTGAAAAACGAAACCAAAGAAAAAGAAGCCAAACAACTGGCGGCGAACAACGCCTTCGGCGACGCCCTGAGCGCCTATAAATCAGGCGACCTTTTTGGCGCCGAGGCCGGATGGAAGAAGACGCTCGAAATAGAGCCCAACCATGAGAAAGCCAAAGTCAATCTGGAACAGATTCAGAGCGAACTGGCGACCAAGCGCGCGGACCTGTTGAAGGAAGAGACGCGGGCCCGGAAAGAAAAGGAAGCGCAAGAAAAACTGAACATCAAGGTTGAAGGCATGGAAATTGACCAGCCGCAACCGCTGGTGGCCTTCTTCAAGAATCTGGCTCTGATCGCCGATTTCAACTACAACGTGGTGGCCGGCGGGAACGTCACGGTCCAGGGCAGATTCAATGACATGCGCGTGTTCGAGGTTTTGGACCAGGTGCTCAAACCTCGCGGGCTGATGTGGAAGCGCGACGGCAACGTCATCACGGTGGACGCGGATTTGCACGTGCGTTTTATTCCGCTGAGCGATGATATGCTGCAAAAGGTCAAGAAGCTTAAAGAAGACAAGAAACTGGAGATCATGTTGTGGGGGGGCAACGGCACGTCGCCTGTGGAAGGCGCCGAAAACCGGCTCGACGAGCGCACCTCGCGCCTGATCGCCACGGATTGCCAGAAAAATCTCGACCGCCTCGAAGAGTTCATCAAAGGCATGAGCGTCACCGAGCCGTTGACGCCGATTACGAAGATTATCCGCATCCGTCCGGAAGACGGCCCCAAGATCAAGGTTCTGCTCGAGGCGCAGCTCTTTGGCGATGAGAAAGTCGCGGAAAGAGCCGGCCGCAAGATATTGATTCAAGACGAAGACCTGATCATCCGCGACACGATGGCCAACGTCCAGAAGGCCGAGCAATTGCTCAAGGAAGGCTCGTTCATCCAGGCCATTACCGACCAGAAAATCGAGATCGGCAAGTGGAACCTGACGCCGAAGAATGTGGCGCAAAAAGATCCCGAAGCGTTGCAGGCCTATTTCCAGAACGTGGTGGAAGTCATCGAGACAATGCTCTATTCGCAGGAAGGAAAGGAAGTGGCCGCTTCCAAGGGCCGGCGGATTTGGACCGATCCGACGCTGCTGTCCATCACCATCACGGACTACGCCGAAAAATTAAAAGAAGTCGGCCGGTATATTGACACCTTGGAAGTCATGGAGAAGACCGGCGGGCAAAAGGCCTTCATGATCAAGAACGTCAAGCCCTCGGAAGTATCCCAGGGCATTGACGCAATGAAAGGCGCCGGCGGCACGGGCGCAGCTGGAGGGCGCGCGGGCGACATGTGGCGGGTGACGCTCAATACCAATAATCGCCAGCCGAGCGACTGGGCCAATCACGATTTCAGAATTCAGCTGGCTCGTCTGGACGCCACCTCGCCGGTGGACATGCGCGGGCAGTTTATTATCCGGACCGACGTGGACAGCTACGATCGCCAGATCGAGGTTTACCGCACGGAATATTTCCAGGGCGCGAATGGCGAATATGCCGTCACCTTTACGGAAGGCACTCCGAGTGGTCAACAGCAGGGAAGCGCCCGGATGGAAGTGCAGTACACACCCGCCGCGGCCGCGGCAGGGGCGCCGCCGGCGGCGGCCGCCGCGCCGATGAGTCCGGAGGACGATTACGATGTTGTCCCCATTGATGACCGCAACTTGCTGATCATCAATTATCGCAATTTGGCGGCCTTGGCGAAAGCTTCCGACCTGATCAAGGAATTGGATGTTCCGATCCTGCAAGTCTCGATTGAGACGCGCTTTGTAACGATCAATGAATCGCGCATCAAGGAATTCGGTTCCGAATTCGCCATTGCCAATCTGGGCGAAGGCGGATTGGACTTCCGCAAGATGAAGTTGGATGTGAATTTCCGCGATCTGGGAACGCGCCCATTCGGCGACATACCGCTTTTGGGCGGCGACAGCACAGCGTTTGGCCTCTTCCCGGGCACGGATAATGCGATTCGCCAATGGCAGGCCAAGGGAAGCCCAGCCTATGCCATAACGGATGCCTTGCCTGCAGATCTGCGGCCGGACCAGAGCGGCGATACGCGCACAAAGGGCGTCAATGACTTCATACCCTTCCCGACCGGAACGGACGGCGTGCATCCGATGTATGGCGGCAGCACCAGCCCCATATACTGGAATTTGCGCGTCATGGAATCGGAAGGCATTCTATCCTCCGTCAGCGGCCCGAAGGTCACGGTGATGGCGGGGCAGCAAGCGACCTTCGTCATCGGAGCACAAGCCATGTATAATCAGTATGGTGGCGGTGGCGGTTATGGCGGTGGCGGTTATGGCGGTGGCGCGTATGGCGGCGGCGCGTATGGCGGCGGCGCGTATGGCGGCGGCGCCTATGGCGGCGGCGCTTATGGCGGCGGCGCTTATGGCGGCGGCGCGTATGGCGGCGGCGCTTATGGCGGCGGCGCTTATGGCGGCGGCGGCGCTTATGGCGGCGGCGCGTATGGCGGCGGCGCTTATGGCGGTGGCGGTTATGGCGGTGGCGGTTATGGCGGTGGCGGTTATGGCGGTGGCGGCGGCAACCAAATGGTCAACTTCCAGGTAACCCCGGATCAGATCACGCCCGACGGCGCCATCCGGCTGGAACTCAACATCACCTTGAATGAGCCCTTGGTCAATAATGGCAGCACTCAATTATATGCCGACCAGCTCACCAAGCAGCTGCAAACGACAGCCGCTTTGCACGACGGCTCGACCATCGTGCTGGGCGGCTGGACGCGCACCTTCGAGCAGGAACTGACCTCCGGATACCCGGTTCTGCGCGATCTGCCTTATGTCGGCAAGCTGTTCTTTGGCCGCAACGATAGCAAGATGAACAACAATACGATGGTCATATTCCTGACAGCGAACGTCATCCGATAGTCATGATATCGTGAGGGGGCGCCTGCGATCTTTCAGTCGGCAGGCGTCCCCCCTAGCCTCTTCCACTTCGCGTCTTGCGCGCTCCTTTGGGCGGGTTCCCAAAGGAGCATGGTTTTTATTTATCTCTCAACAATCTTCGATCCGCATCGCCGGACGCCGCTGCTTGCCGCTTAAATCATTACTCAATCCGCAATACGCTCTATTTATTGCCGCGCTATGGACGAAAAGAAAATATACCTGGTTGACGGGCATTCGCTGCTCTTCAAAGCCTATTTCGGGATCCGGGGATTGACCAATCCGCAGGGGATGCCGGTCAATGCTATTTTCGGATTCGCGCAGACCATCAACCGGATCATCGAAGAGATCAAGCCGGAATTTTTGTGCGTGTGCTTCGATCTGCCGGGCAAGACCTTCCGCAACGACATCTATCCGGATTATAAGGCGCATCGCCCGCCCACGCCCGAAGACTTGGATATCCAAACCCCGCACGCCAAGCGATTTGTCGTGGTTCGCGGCGTGCGCACGGCCGAAAAACAAAACTTCGAATCCGATGACGTCATGGTGACACTGGCGCGCCGGGCCGCCGCCCGCGGGTTTCACGCCTACATTCTCTCATCCGACAAGGACCTGCTCCAGGCGATCGCGCCTGGAATCACCATCGTGCGCATGACGAAAAACAATTTCGAATTCATCAATCGCGAAGAGGTCATCCAATCCTACGGCGTGCCGCCGGAGATGATTCCGGATTTCCAGGGGCTTGTCGGCGATTCGAGCGACAACATTCCCGGCGTTCCGGGGATCGGCGAAAAGACCGCGCCGAAACTGCTGGCGGGATTCAAATCACTCGAGGAAATGTTCGCTCATCTCGATCAAATCCCCAATCCAAAGCATCGCGACAAACTGCGCGAGAAAGTGGACAAAGCCCTCCTCTCCAAACGGCTGGCGGTGTTGCGCG
>JAPLSP010000703.1 GCA_026398575.1 Candidatus Sumerlaeota bacterium
AGGCCGCCCGACGGAGCGGAGCGGCCTACCATGCGGCGCCAAGCTATAAGTTGGGATGCGCCCGAGGACGGGAGGCAGGGGGCGCAGTTCAGAATTCCCGGGCGGGCGGAAGCGGGCGGGGGCGGAAGCGTCTTGACTTGGCCGCCTGAGAGAGAATATGATTATTAATAAAGTTCGTCCGCCGGCGCGTATGGGCGGAGGGCTTTTTCCACAGCGCATAATGCTGCGCGATTTTTGCATGGCGAGGCGCCTTCCGGTGAAACCGAAGAATGCTCCGTTCTTCATGCTTGCCCTCGCAATCCTGGGATTGGTTTTAACTCAGGATCGCGCCGCTCGCAAAGCCGGCGCGGATGAAAAAGCCACGGGCAATCCAGCGCCGGTTTCCTACATCGGCGATGTCGCTCCGCTCATTACTTACCTGGGATGCAACGCCATCCAATGCCACGGCTCCATGAAAGGCAAAGGCGGCCTGCGGCTTTCGATGTTTGCAGGCGATCCGGAATATGACTATGAATCCCTGACGAAGGCGGCGCAGGGACGATGCATCAATCGCTTCGAGCCAAAGAAAAGCCTTTTCCTTCTCAAAGCCACCAATGACATCCGCCACGGCGGCGGGCGAAATATCCGGACGCGCTCCGCGGAATATGAGACGCTGCTTTCGTGGGTGGCTCAGGGCGCGCCTTATGACGATGAAAGACAGCCCAAACTTGTCGCCGTGAAAGCCGCGCCGGAAGATCAAAAGATGTATCCCAGCGGCGCCCAGCAACTCGCCCTGACTGCCGAATTTTCCGACGGCTCGCACAAAGACGTGACGCGCCTCGCCGCCTTCAAATCCTCGGATGCGAAAGTGGCCTCTGTCTCCGCTGGCGGCGCGATCAAAGCGGCGGGCTATGGCGAAACCTATGTCATCGCCACATACATGCGCCAATCCGCCGTCGCCCGCATCACCGTTCCGCAATACCTTCTCACCCCTTTCCCCGACGTCGCGCCCAACAACAAGATAGATGAGTTGGTCTTTGCGAAACTGAAAAACCTGGGGATTCCGCCTTCGGAAGTTTGCACGGATCAGGAATTCCTGCGCCGCGTTTATCTCGATACCATCGGCGTCCTGCCCACGGCGCAGGAAGCGCGCGCGTTTCTTTCCGATTCCAGCCCTCAAAAAAGGCGCACGCTCATTGACCGGCTGCTCGAACGCGACGAGTTCATAGATTTCCAGGCCCTGAAGTGGGGCGATCTCCTGCGGATCAAGAGCGAATTCCCGGTCAAGCTTTGGCCCAAGGCGGTTCAAACCTACTATCGGTGGGTCCGCGACAGCCTGGCCCGCAATCAACCCTATGACCAGTTCGTCAGGGAACTCCTGACCTCGAACGGCAGCAATTTCAGGAGCGGCCCCGCCAATTTTTTCCGCGCTGTTCCGAGCAAGGACTCCCAGACCATCGGCGAGACCGCCGCGCTGGTCTTCATGGGCGCGCGGATCGGTTGCGCCCGCTGCCACGGCCATCCTTATGAGAATTGGTCAACGAATGACGACCTGGCGCTCGCCGCCTTTTTCTCCAAGGTCAGCTTCAAAGCGACAACCGAGTGGAAGGAAGAAATCGTTTTCACCAATCCCAAAGGCGCGCTGCGCCATCCCATGACAAAAGAAATCATCAAGCCGAAATTCCCGGACGGAGAGACGGTGGAGATCGCCAAGGAAGAAGACCCGCGCGAGAAGTTCGCCGAATGGCTCACGTCGCCGCGCAATCCCTGGTTCGCCAAAAATATCGTGAATCGAATCTGGTTCTGGCTGCTGGGAAGAGGCATCATCCACGAGCCGGATGACCTGCGCGCCACGAATCCTCCCGAAAATCCGGAGCTCTTGGAGTACTTGGAAAAGGAACTGATCAACCACAAGTATGACCTGAAGCATATTTTTCGGCTGGTACTGAATTCGAAGGTTTATCAACTCTCCTCGAAGCCGGGCGTGTGGAATGAAAAAGACGCGAAGCATTTTTCTCATTATCAGACCAAGCGCCTTGGCGCCGAACAGCTGCTCGACGCGATCTCCCAACTCACGGAAACCTCAGAACCGTTTTCCAGCCAGATTCCCGAGCCCTATTCGCGCCTGCCGCCGGGCTATAAGGCGGCGCAGCTGGCCGACGGCAGCATCGGAACCCCCTTCCTCGAATTGTTCGGGCGTCCCACGCGCGACACGCCCTACGAGAGCGAACGCAATCTCGACACCTCCATCTGGCAAACCCTTTACTTCATCAACTCCGACCAGATCGAAGGCAAACTCATGAACAGCCCGCGCCTCCGGCGGATGGCTCAGGCCGCCGACAAGAACGACCCGGGCTTCGTGGAGGAAATCTATTTATCCGCGCTCTCGCGTCCGCCCACGAAGGATGAAAAGCAAAAGATGGTGGATTTCATCGGCAGGGATAAAACCGCGCGAGCCCAAGCCATCCGCGACATGGTCTGGGCGATTCTGAACACGAAAGAGTTTATGTTTATCCATTAGTGGCAGTTGAGAGAGAGCATTTAGCTAATGCAATATCAGCCTTGTCTATGTTGGCTCAGTTTATGGCTAGTCCGCCTGAAATTTTAGCCTGCTTTAGCAGCAAATCTCTGGCCGTTGTTTTTGCTAAAGCATGTCGAGAAGCCGCGCTGAAGCGCGCTCAAAGTCAGATGCTGCCTGCGGACACCCCTGCTAAAGCAGGGTGCAAAGAAGAGCCGGCTGAAGCCGGCTAATGGGGTTGCCGTTTTGCTGTATTTGGTTGTTTTTTATTTTGGCAGCGATGAAAAAGTGGCTTGTGCGCATTTTTATGAATGCATAGGAATTTATGATTAGCCATAACTTCAAGGGATGCTCAAGCGGAGATACTATCATGAATAAAAATCAGAGTCAGGAAAGCAACTCCACGCGCGAAGGGCTCAACCGCCGTGGCTTTATCGGAGCGGGGGCGATGGCCGCGCTGGGCTTGACGCTCGGAGGCTGCTCTTCATCCCCGAGCGGTTCCATGAAAAGCGCGGAAGGCAAGATACCGCCGGCAAAGGCCAAAGCCGTCATCCAATTATGGATGGGCGGGGGGCCGCCGCACACGGATACCTTCGATCCAAAACCGGATGCGGGCGAGGAATATTGCGGGCCGCTGCGCAAGGCGATCGAGACCAACGTCCCCGGAATCCGAATCGGCGAGCTCCTGCCCTTGATGGCCAAACAGGCCGATAAATATTCCATCATCCGAAGCATGACCCATCCCTCCGGCGGGCACGAAACCGCCACTTACATCGTCATGACCGGCACGCTGCCGTCGCCCGCGCTCGCTTATCCCTCCATCGGCTCGGTGGTGGCGCTGAAGAAGGGATATGAAGCCGGCTACAAAGGCAATATCCCTCCTTACATTGTCGTTGCCTCACCCTTGGGACGGTTTTCGGAGACGGGATTTCTGGGCGCCGGCTATCGCGCGTTTGCCACGGGCGGCGATCCGAGCGCGAAGGAATTCCGCGTGGGAGGGCTTGTCCCGGCGCGCGGCATGACCGAGAAGCAAATGGAGGATCGGCGCGCGCTGCTCCAGATCGCGGACTCTTATGGCCGGGAGCGGGAAAAAGAAGCGCAGTTCCAAACCGCAGGCGCCTTGCAGGACAAGGCATACAGCATGATCCTCGGAGGCGCCAAAAAAGCCTTCGACCTTTCCGAAGAAAAGGATGAACTGCGGGACCGCTATGGCCGCAACCGTTTCGGACAGTCATGCCTTCTGGCGCGCCGGCTGGTCGAGAATGGATCGCTGTTTGTCACGGTCAATGACGGCGGATGGGACACGCACTCCAATCACTTCCCGGCGATGCAGAAAAAGCTGCCCATTCTGGACCAGGGGTTTTCCGCGCTGCTGGAGGACTTATCGCGCCGGGGTCTTTTGGAAAGCACGATCGTCGTTTGGTACGGCGAATTCGGCCGGACGCCGAAGGTCGCCTTGGAGCCGCCCTGGAACGGCGGGCGGCATCACTTCGCGCAATGCTTTTCGTGCGTGGTGGCGGGCGGCGGATTCAAGGGCGGCAAAGTGGTGGGCGCCAGCGACAACAAAGGCGAGAAGCCGGCCAAACGCCCGGTTTATCCCTGGGACTTGTCCGCCAGCATCTATCGCCTGCTGGGCATTGATCCCAACGGCAAGTTGCCGAACCCCCAAGGCAACGTCGCCTACGTAACCCCGCTCGCCTCCGGCACAGTAGAAAGCGGCGGCATGCTGACAGAGATCATGTAGTTTCGAGTTCCGAGTTCCGAGTTCAGAGTTCCGAGTTCAGAGTTGAGAGTTCCACCTCTAGAGTTTGGAGTTCGCCGTTCGGAGTTCCACCTTTAGGTGGTGTTTGAGTTCAAACTTCAGTTTGAACGCAGAACAGGATAGCACGCATGCCCCATAAACGCACATCGCCAATCCCTATTGCTATCCTCGCTATCACCCTTGCCATTATCATCGCAGGGCTTTCGTCTCTTGTCTGCGCGCAGTTCTTCTCCATCTTTTCCTCCTCCCCCGAACCCGTCCCTCAAAAACACATCCTGACAATCCCTATCTTTGCCACCACCTCCCCTTCCACTCCCCCATCTTCGCCATCTTCGCCATCTTCGCCATCCACGCCTTCTCTTATCGCAATGATCGCCATCGCCCCCGCCATCCCCATCTCCGCGCTCGCATTCAGCCCCGATGGAAAAACACTCGCTGTCGGCGGCCACAAGGAAGCGTTGCTCTGGGATTTGAAAAACGCCCGCCTGCTCAAAAGGATCGGCGCCGAGCGATTCAGCGATTCCATCCACTCCCTCGCCTACAGCAAAGATGGGCGCCGCCTGGCGCTGGCGGAAGGAACGCCGCAGCGCTCGGGCGCCGTCCGCATCTTCGACGTCGCCACCGGCAAACAAATCGCGCGCTTCCGCCAACCCAACGACGTGGTTTATTCGATGTCGTGGAGTCCGGATGGAAAATGGCTGGCAGCCGCCTCGGCGGACACGGCCGTTTACGTCTGGAATATGGAAAAAGAAAAACTGGCGGCCACGCTCAAGGAGCACACCGATTGGGCGCAGGCCGTCGCGTTCACTTCCGATAGCCGGCTGCTGGCTACGGCCGGCGCCGACAAAACCGCGTGGATTTGGGATACGGCAAGATGGAAGACCGTCGCGAAGATGCAGGAGGCCGAAGCCGTGTCGGGATTGGCTTTCAGTCCGGAAGGCGAATACCTGGCGCTGGCCGTCAACGGGCCGAACGAAACCGCAATCCGCCTGCGCAGGATCGAAATCCCTCTGACGACGGACACCGCGGAACTCATCCGTGCGCGAAAAAAAGACAGCAACGTGCAGGCGCGGATGATAGATACCGGCGCCGGAGCTCCCTTGAGCATTTTCTGGGCGCCGCAAACCAATCGCATTTATGCGGCATGCAGCGACAAAACCGTGAGGGCCTATGGCGCGACGAATGGAAGCCTGGCCGCAAGTTTTCGAGGCCATGGAGATTGGGTTTATTCCGTGGCCGCAACCTCGGACGGAATGCGCCTGGCTTCCGGAAGCGCGGACGGAACCGTCAAAGTATGGAACGCCGCGGATGGCGCCCTTCTCGCCAGCCTGATTCATCCCGCGCCCGGCAGCGATGACTGGATCATCCTCACCCCGCAGGCCTTTTTCGACGCGTCATCCACCAACGTGATTCAGTGGCAATCCGACGGCGCAACGTCCTCATCGGAGTCAATAGCGACTCGTTACCGCAACGCCGATAAAGTCCGCGAAGCCCTGGCCGGCGGCATCAAGCCCCCGCCTCCGGCGCCGCCCGCCACGCCGCCGGATAAAGCCAAGCAGAACGAAAAGGAAAAGAGCAAAGCGCAGGATAAAGAAAAGCCCAAAGCAAGCAAGAAGGAATAATGAGGGAATGTCCCGCAGGGACAGAGAGATGTCCCGCAGGGACAGATAAATTTCCCGGAGGGACAGAGAGATGTCCCGCAGGGACAGATAAATGTCCCGCAGGGACAGAGAGATGTCCCGGAGGGACAGAGAGATGTCCCGCAGGGACAGATAAATGTCCCGGAGGGACAATGTGGAAATAGCCCACCAGTTCACTGGTGGGTGAAGCGCGGAGGCAAGATGTAAGTCCCGGAGGGACGGATGAAAACAATTTGCCCGCGCGTTTTCAGCTGTCATCCGTCCCTCCGGGACTCAGCAATGATATGACGCCCGACCCACCAGTAAACTGGTGGGCTATTTCCATTCCGTCCCTCCGGGACAACAAACACGCCATGTTCAAATATATCATAAATCCATGTTTGTATTGTTTTTTGGCGGCTGCGATATTGGGCGCCGCGCCAACAAACTCGAGCAGTACGGCTTCGGATAAAGCATCCTCGCAAACCAAAAGCGCCGCGCCCAAATCATCACCTGCGCCATCTGGCAAACCCAGCATCGCCGCGACGGACAAAGCATCATCGCAAACCCAAAACGCCGCGCCCAAATCGTCACCTGCGCCATCTGGCAAACCCAGCATCGCCGCGACGGACAAAGCATCATCACAAACCAAGAACGCCACGCCCAAATCAGCATCTGCGCCAACTAGCAAATCCGGCATCGCCGCTGCAGATAAAGCAACATCGCAGACCAAAACCGTCGCGGTCAAAGACAAAGCGTCCTCGCAGACAAAACCCGTCGCCGCAACGCCTCCGAAAAAGAATCCTCCGGCGCCCATGGCGCAAGCGCGTCCGCCGTTCATCGCATACATCTATCCCGCCGGCGGACAGCAGGGGAAGACGGTCATCGCAACTCTGGGCGGGATCGATTTGACAACCGGCGGGGTTCGCATCTCGGGAAAGGGAGTGAACGGCAAGGTGACGGATACCGCTTCCACCAGCGTTCGCATCTCGCTTGCCATCGCGCGCGACGCCGAATTGGGAGAAAGGGAAATCCGGCTGATTACCGATAGCGGCGTCTCCAATCGCATCCGCTTCATCATCGGCGACCTTCCCGAAGTCGTCGAGAAAGAGCCAAATTCGGAAAAAGAAAAAGCGCAGCGGCTCGAGTCGCTCCCGGTTGTTGTGAATGGGCAGGTCATGGAAGGCGACCGCGACTTTTTCCGCTTCAGCGCCAAAGCGGGACAAACGCTCGTTTGCGACGTGCAGGCGCGCAGGCTCGTGCCGTATATCGCCGACGCCGTGCCCGGTTGGAATGACGCTTGCATCAGCCTCTACGATTCCAGCGGCAAGGAACTGGCCTATAGCGACGATTTCCGCTTCCGCCCCGATCCGCTCATCACCTTCAAACTCCCGAAGGACGGCGACTATCTCATTGAGATCAAGGACATCCTCTATCGCGGGAGAGAGGATTTCACCTACCGGTTGACGCTGGGCGCGCTCCCCTACCTCACTCACATCTATCCCCTCGGCGCGCGGCGCGGCTCTATGACTCAAGTGGAGCTGTGCGGCGTCAATCTATCGCAAGACAGCATAAGCGTCGCCCTGCCGCAGGACGGCCCGCCGCTGCGCATCATCAGTCCGGGCCGCAATGGGACGATTTCCAATCTGCTTCCCTTCGCCGCCAGCGATCTCGACGAGACAGAGGAACATGAACCGAACGACTCCATCGCGCAGGCCAACCGCGTGACGCCGCCCGTGACGATCAATGGCCGCATCCAGCGCAAAGGCGACTCTGATTATTTCCTTTTCAAGGCCAAAGAAAAGCAGCAGCTGGTTCTGGAGGTTTTTGCGCGGCGTCTCGAATCGCCGCTGGATTCCATCCTCACCCTCTTCAGCGCGAAAGGGGACGAGATCAAGGAAAACGACGACGCGATTGACCCCAACGAGCCGCTCATCACGCATCACGCTGATTCGCGCATAGTCCACACTTTCACATCAGCCGGAGATTACGTCGTCCGCATCCGGGACACTCAGGGCATGGGCGGGGAGGAATACGCGTACCGTCTGACGTTGGCGCCGCCGCAACCGGACTTTGCATTGCGCATCACGCCGGATAATCCGCGCGTCGGACGCGGCGATACCGCGCTGCTCACCGTCGAGGCCGTGCGCAAGGACGATTTCAAGGGGCCGATCAATCTCGCCGTCGAGGGTTTGCCGCGCGGTTTCATCATGAGCGACGCCGCGATCACGACCGGACAGGATCAGGTCCGCTTCACCATCACCGCTCCTGCCAACGCCCCGAACGCAATGTTGACGCCGACGATAACCGGAACGGCCAGGATCGGCAAAGAGCCGGTCGTCCGCAAAGCCGTCGCGGCGGAAGTAGCCATGCAGGCCTTCAGTTATTCTTCGAGCATCCCAACGAAGGAGTTCCTGCTGGCCGTCGCCGAGCCTACCTTCTTCATGCTCTCCACTAACATCGCCCCCGAACAGGTGATCGAAATCCCGCAAGGCACCACCAACACCCAAATCATCGTGAAAGTCATCCGCAAAGAAGGCATGAAAGGCGGTATCATCCTGGCGCCCGCCGCCCAACTCTCGGGCGTCACCTACCGCAGCAGCTTTGTCGCCGCCGACAAGGATGAAACAACGATCACGCTGGTCGCCTCCAAGACGGCCCCCATCGGCGTCAAACAAACCCTGATCATCACCGGCGCCTACAAAATGGTCAAAGACAGCATCCAACGCGTCGCCCCCGCCATCGGCGTCAGAGTCGTCGCGGCGCAGCCATAGGAAAGTTGTTCATTCTCTGGTATTATCATTTGCTCTATAGGATAGCGTCGTAGGTGAAATAGCCGAACCGAAGCATAATAGCGATATAGAGAGCCGAACTTTTACTATCATCGGTTTCCTGATAGAATCCAACTCCCCGAGGAAAGCTTGGACAAGAACATGGGAGGAGAGGATTATCAAATGACGAATCCATGCAAGTTTCCGCCCCGCGAGAAAATAATCTACACGGAAACTCCAGAAACAAGAAGGCTATTAAAGATATGGAAAGCCGAGATTAAGAGTATTGCCGTAGTAATAATCCTTGCATCTATCTATATGTTTTTCGCCATGTTATCGCATATCATTGCCGGAACTCAGCCAAGCAAGACTTTGTGGCCTTTTGGGGTGTTCGCTTTCTATAGCATTTTCTGTTTGCCTGGATTCTGGATTGGATTTGCTGCAATGGGGATGATGGGGCCGCTAGGTCTTGTATTTTTTGTTGCAGCAGCTATTATTCAATGGAATCTTATATGGGAATGGGGAAAGAACTACATACTACGGAAAAAGAAAAATCCTATATACAAGCTATTTATAGTTTTGCTGTTAGCTGGTATTCTTAATGGAATCCTATGGTGTGGCGGGCC
>JAPLSP010000735.1 GCA_026398575.1 Candidatus Sumerlaeota bacterium
CGATGTTCTTGAGACGCTCAATCTAATGGCCCAAGAAAGGCCAGCAAGGGGCCGAGAAACGCTCAAATCGCTCTTGGCCGAAACTTCTCAATTGGAATTGTGGGACAAATTCTGAAAAAACTATTTTCGAAACACCCTCTATTAAGTTAATCCAAATATAAAGGAGTATGTAACTATGTTTGCTAAGCAGGAAGGCACGATCAGGGGTGTTGTTTTGGGATTGCTTGTTTCTCTCGGGGTATGGGCTGTTGCGCAAGGCTCGTTGACGCCTCCGGGACCGCCGGCGCCAACAATGCATTCTCTGAACGAGATATATGCCACAGTCTCAGGGGGAGTAACGGATAGGCAAGGTTTTTGTGGCGGATATGCTCCCTTGTTAGACGTACTTTCAACGGTAGATTTATTCACCGTGCCAAGCGGCAAAAACTTGGTCATTCTCGAACTGAATGCCAGAGGGGATTGGGCTTCTGGTTATGAATTCTTGATTGACGGCAATAGTGTTTTTGAAATGAAGGCGCTTGTTTTGGAAAACGGCTATAGTGTCACCTTTCCAGACCGCTGCCTTGTAGTTCAATCTGGCCAAACTTTCAGTTTGAAAAATACTAATACCAACACCGATACCTCTTCTGCCGTGAATATAAAAGGCTATTATTATTAACTTATTTTTTAATAGTGTGAATGCGCCATTCGGATCAGAGGTTGATGGCGCTGATCTCCAAAGCATTCTCTCCGAGTTTGATCGCGCCGGTGATGTCCACGCTGAACAAGGACGCTCTCAAAGCCCGAATTGTCGCTTCAATCGCGGCCATTCCTGGCTGTCCCGAGGGCTCAAGAAAAAGAATCGGCCTGCGCCTGGCATGATGGGCGCCGACGCAAACCCGCCTTCCGCGAGCGGCAATGGAATCCCGCCGGCCATGTCCATGCATTCCATTCCGCCGGCGCGAACTTGGAATTTCACTTCGCGCGGCTTGTCATAAGCGGTGTAGTCAATCAGGTTGCCCATATCATCTATCCGGAAAACATCCTTGGGTGAAAGTATGTTGGGGTTGCGCCCGCCGGACCATTGCCCGACTTGCGTGTTGACGATCAGGATGACCTGGCCCTTGTAGCCCTCCACGCCAAAGCAGCGCCAGCGCACGTCCGTTTCCTTCGTCATGATTGGTGGCGCGATGGGCGCGGCAGGTGATATAAGGGACATGGTCAGCGACGTGAGGGACGTGAGGGACGTGAGGGAGGTGACGGATGGAGTCTTGTCGTCCGTCGTGTATTGCTTGGTCATCGCGCGGATCAGCCGGCCATAAGGCCTGATCTCCGCAGTGAAGCTGGTGTACTCATCCAACTGCGGCGTGCCCTTGCCGTCCCAACCGGTGATGCCGCACGCGTATTCCTTGTTCTCTTTCCCGTTGGCGCGGTGGGCGAAGTTCCGCATGTCTTCGCGCGGAGGCGACCATGCCCAGATGGCCTGCGAGCGCGCCCCCTCCATCACCGCCAGCCATGCCATCGCGCGCACGCAATTGGCCGGCGGACGGTAGTACTTCCAGAACCACAACAGGCCGTTGGACGTCTGATCCCATCCCTGGTTTTTGTTTTTGGCCAGGTTCTGCGCGTTGCGGAGGTATTGCTCGCGCTGCGGATCGGGAATCGTCGCTGGATAGAACGACTTGCGAATCCGCTCCGGCGACATCTGAGTCTCGAGGGTGCTGGCGGTGAAAACGGCCTGGAACTCGGCCTTCCGCTCCACCGCCAGTTCGTAGTAGGCGGCGAGCTGAGAGCGATACCAGTTCAGCGCATACTGAGGCGTGGCCCGATGTCCCCCGCTACCGAATTCCCACCAGAAGGGATAACGGTCCGTCCCGATGATGCCAGGGAAGGGCGGTTCGGAAGCCTTGAACGGCGGCAGCGTATTGTGCAGCAAATGCAGCGGCGCATCCGGTATCTCCTTCAATATCCCCTCGTAATACTTCTTCAGCGATGGCATCAGCTCAACGGAAGGTTCCTCCCTGACGCTGAACGCAAGCAGCGCCGGATGATCCTTGTATTTCCGGATGAACGGCACGGCTCTCGCCACGAGCTTGTCCACGTCCGCCGAGGCCGAAGACAGATAGGCGAAATCCAGTTGCGGCACCACCACGATGCGATGCCCGCCACAAAATTCCAACACCTTCTCCCACGTCGCATCCTTGCCTCCCACTCCCCCAACGTACAGGTAGTTGAACCCCCGCCGCGACATCTCGGTCAACGCATCATCCAAGTCATGCTGGCTGGCATCCTTGGCTTGCTTCCAGTCGTAGAGATAGATATAGAACCCAATGGGCATTTGGCCATCGAGATGCCGGTCAATTCTTTCCTGTATAATTTGTTTCGCCTGCGGATCAACTGCGTTCGATGGCGCCGGCCAAACCACGAGAAACGCCAACCCCAGAACGACTCCCGCAGCCGCAAAGAATCTCGCGCAACAGATATCATTCGCTCTCATTCACGATCCTAATCTCGTCTTCAGTCAAGCCGTAGAGGTCATATACGAGGCGGTCAATTTCGCGGTCGGTGGCGGCGATCTGGCGCTGATAGCATTCGCGGTCGGCGGCGCGGGTGTCGGCAGCGTGCAGGCGCTTGTGCAGTTCCAGCATTTGCCCGGCGTGCAATATCACTCGCCTCTTTGAATCGCTGTGCCGTTGATCAGACGCTGCATGAACGCAGACCGGCGCCTGGGACAGGCTGAAAATGGTTACCTGAGGAAAGGACTCCTTGAAATCAGAAAACATGATTCGCCAAAAGAACGCGACCAGACTGGAGTTAAGCAAAGCTAAAAGATAAGTTTCATCTTCTATTGCATCCATTCGAATCGTGAAGACATTCCCAGTAACGGCCATTGGAACAAGCAGAATAGCAGCGGTCGGGCGTTCGCAAATCTGCCTGATCACTATCTTATGGGGACTGAAATGCACATCAGGGGCCCAACAACCGCCCGCGGAGTCTGGCCGCTCGAATAGAACGAACTCTGAGGGTGGCTGCACGTAGTAGCGGTGCACATCGCCACCAGCAATTATCGGAACGTACTTCTTGGACAATGGCTTTTTCGAGAAGTAATGATCACGGCTCCCCGTTATTAGTCCGCGGTTGATCTTAGCGATGGCCCCCAAAGCGGGGTAATCTTTCTTGAGACGGAAAATGAGACCTGAGTTTCGCCTATCCAGCATGACATTCCAGACCCGCCCGGGAAGGCGACGAAAGCTCGCTTGAGGTGTTTCCCGATGTTCGAGTGTCGAAGAGTTCCTTACCCGCTCCAGATGAGTCGAGGTTTTTACGCCATGAAGAGAGCGCTTCTCTGAACTCGGCTCACGAGACAACACAACAACACATGTGTGAACGTCGGCCTTTTCGAAAACCCTTCCCTGTGCAACAGCGATTTCCTCAATACAGCACCGTTCCATAATCCATGTGCGAAGCGACTCAATATACACGTTGTGGAGAAGAGTGACTGGGACTATGAATCCCAAGAATCCCTTTTCCTTGAGATGGGAAACCCCTAGCTGGAGAAAAAGATGGAAAAAGTCTATCTTGAAGTCGGCAGCAAAATAGTTCTTCCGGAGATGATTCAAGGTAAGTTCTGTGGTGTTGTGCGGTTGGAGCATCCTGTACGGCGGGTTGCCGAAGACGCAATCGAATCCTCCGTCCTTCATGGCTTCCGGGAACTGGGCTTGCCAGTCGAATGGGTTGACGCGGCGGAGTTCTTCGGGGTCGGGAAGGAGCCGGGCAGTGAAGTAGTCCGGACCGATGAGGCTGTTTCCGCATTTGATGTTGGCGGCGAGGTCGGGGAGGGCGCGCTGGTGGAAAATTTCGAGTTGCCGGGTCATGGTTTTCTC
>JAPLSP010000660.1 GCA_026398575.1 Candidatus Sumerlaeota bacterium
CGCTCTGCCGGGCGGCCCAGCCCGCGAAGGAGACTTGAAGGCATGCATATAGAAGAATGGGGAGTTGTTTTTTTCATGATGGCCACTGCGTCGCCATTGTATGCGGCGGACAATGCCGCGCCCACAACCACTTCGGTAAAACTGACCGCGCGGCAGGTAGTGGAGCGGATTCAGAAAAACCTGAACTGCCCATGGAATGAGAAGACTTTGGACACCTTCAAGGCGGGCGACCCCGACATGCCGGTCACGGGCGTCGCGGTCACTTTCATGACGACCTTCGACGTGCTTCAGCGCGCCGCGGCCTCGGGCAAGAATCTCATCATCACTCACGAACCCACCTTTTATCATGGCCAGGACGATACACGCTCAATAGAGACGGACAAGGTCCTCGAAGTCAAGCGGGCGTTTATCAAAGAACATGGTCTCGTGATCTGGAGATTTCACGACCATTGGCACCGCCGCCAGCCGGATGGAATCATGCAGGGCGTGATCGAGAAACTTGGGTGGAAGCAGGTTAGCCCCCTGGGGGAGGGATTTGTCTTTCAATTGCCTGAAACCACGACGCGGCAATTGACCGAGTCGCTCAGGGACAAATTCAAGACCGACCACATCCGCGCGGTGGGGAATCCGGATATGAAGGTGACGAGGGTGGCCTATTCGGCTGGCGCGCCGGGCGCCGCGACGGAAATCAAGCTGCTCCAGCGCGACGACGTCGAAGTTCTCATCGTCGGCGAGACGCGCGAGTGGGAAACGATCGAATACGCCCAGGACGCCGCCGCCGAGGGCAAACGCAAGGCGCTGATCCTACTCGGCCATTCGACCTCCGAGGAAGCCGGCATGGAATATTGCGCCCGCTGGCTCAAGGGATTCGTCTCCGAAGTTCCCATCGAATTCATTCCATCGGGCGATCCTTTCTGGTCGCCACCGCCGAGCTCGTCCAAGTGATTAAATTGTCATGAGCGGAAAGAGTGAATTCATGCGGACTGGAGCTGCGCCAGCTTTTGGAGTAAGGTGGCTCGCCGCCTTCTTTTTAGCGCCAGGGCCATTGAATCGCCAAAAAGAAGGCGGCGAGCCACCTTACTCCAAAAGCTGGCGCAGCTTCTGAGCGCATTGCTTTCGTCGTTTAGGCGAAAATATGTGACTGAACTTGTGACCTAGATCGGCAAGGTTTTACAAATTTGCTGTTGCGGGGATAATGACTATGAGCGAACTGACTCGACGATCTTTTTTGAAATCATCCACCTTGGGCGCCGCCGGCGTGGCAGGGGCGGCGGGAGCATTGACGATGACGGGATGCGCGGTTGATGCGGGCGGCGGCAAAGCGATCGGCGCCGCTGATGGCCCGGCGGTTGACAAGATATCCGGCGACGGGAAGACCTATCGCCTGGCGCGCGCGATACCGGTCGAGGAAGGCTTCGATCTGGCCGTTGCCGGCGGCGGTCCGGCGGGAGTCGCCGCCGCCGTATGCGCTGCGCGGCTGGGCGCGAAGGTCGTGTTGCTGGAGGCCACGGGATGTCTGGGCGGTATGGGCACATCGGGGTTGGTCACGGCCTTTGACCCGATGGCTAACGGACAGCGCATGTTGGTGGGCGGTTTGATGAAGGAGATCGTCACGACGATGCACAGCCGAGGCTTTCTCTCGCCGCACGTCACCGAGGATTTTTACAGCAAACGGTTCCATTGCTGGACGCCATTCAAAGCCGAAGGCTACAAACTCATCCTCGATGAACTGACTGCCGCCGCGAAAGTGGACGTGCGATTTTTCACCCGCGTCGTCGAGGCGGACGCGAACGCCGGCGATGGGCGGCTCAATGGCGTGATTATCAATAATATCGAAGGCATGCGCTATCTGCGCGCCAAGACGTTTGTGGACGCCACGGGCGACGCTGTGCTTTCGAACTTGTGTGGTGTTCGCTGCCGCGAAGCGGGGCGCGACACGCCCAATATCATGCCGCCGACGCTTTGCTCGCTTTGCGCGAATATCAATTGGGAGAAGGCCAAGAAAAATCCCGGCGATACCGGACCCGCCAACCAGCAGGGGCTGATCGAGAAAGCGGTTGCCGACGGCTTTTTCAGCCACAAAGACCGCCATGTGCCCGGGCTTTTCCAAGTGGGGCATTCGCTCGGGATGATCAACGCCGGACATGTATTCCACATGGACGCGCTGCGCTGCCGCAGTCTGAGCGACGGCATGATCCGCGGACGCCAATTGGCGCAGGAATACATCGCCTTCTATCGCAAGTACGTCCCCGGCTGCGAAAACATGGAACACGTAACCACGGGCAGCCTGATGGGTGTCCGGGAATCGCGGCGGATTGTCGGCGAATACGAACTCACCTTCGAGGACTATCTTGCGCGGCGCCAGTTCCCCGACCAGATCGCCGTCTTCAACAAGGCCGTGGACATCCATGTGTATGACGATTCCGACGCCGAGTATCAACGCTATTATCAGGAGTACAACAAAACCGGACGTCTGAAATCGGGCGAGATGTATGGCATTCCCTATGGAATCCTGGTCCCCAAAGGTTGGAAGAACTTGTGGGTGGCCGGACGCTGCAATTCGAGCGACATCCAGGTGCACGGTTCCATTCGCGTCCAACCGGCGGCCTCCATGATGGGGCAAGCCGTGGGGACTGCGGCGGTTCAGTCGCTCGCCACGGGCCAGCCTGCCTGCGAGCTCGACACCGAGGCGTTGGTCGAATCATTACGCCGACAAAACGCTTACCTGCCGCAGAAGGAGCTCAGAAAAACCATGACGCGGAAAGCGTAGAGGATCATTTAATGCGGATTGGAATGGCGCCAGCTTTTGGAGTAAGGTGGCTCGCCGCCTTCTTTTTAGCGCCAGGGCCATTGAATCGCCAAAAAGAAGGCGGCGAGCCACCTTACTCCAAAAGCTGGAGCTGCGTCTGATTGCATTATCCCCTGACAACAGCTCGTTACTGAATTTATGGCTCAAAGCACTTATCTTTAACTTATAGAGGAGGGATGTTATGTCCAGGATACTCGTGGTTTATTGCAGCATGACGGGCAATACCAAGGCGGCGGCGGAGGCGGTGGCGCAAGGGGCCAAGTCCGCCGGCGCTGTGGTCATTCTCAAAGAAGGCGCCGAGGCCCAGCCCGCCGATCTGACGGGGTGCGATGGCGTTGCCTTGGGGTCTTATGACGCCTTTAGCTACATGGGAGGCGGCCTCAAGGACTTCTTTGACAGAACCTTCTATCCCACGCAAAATCAGGTAACGGACAAGCCTTATGTGGCGTTTGTTTCCCACGGCGGCGGCGGCAAGGCTGTCCAGAGTATCGAGTCTGTTGCCGCGTCTTTCAAACTCAAAAAAGCGGCGCCATCCGTGCTTGTGAAGGGACGGCCCGACGGACAGGCTATCGCCGAATTGCAGGGGCTGGGCGCCAAGCTGGCTGGCGCCGCCGGAAAGTAAAAAATGATATAGAATTAAGGTCAGATGATTTGATGGTTTTTCCGAAAAGGGAGGACTGAACCATGGAATTTTATGGCCGTATTATGAAATTCGTCGTTCCATTGGGCAAGGCGTTGTTTGCCTTCATCATTCTGTTTTTCATCATTCTGTTTTTAAGCCCGAAGCGCTCTCTGGAAATTCCGTCTTGACAGGCCGCCCCCGGCTTGTGGATAGTCACGAAGGTGTCTTTATTGGTTCTCATACCCCGGTATCAGGAGGATGCAACATGCTAAAGCGCAATTCGTGGTTGGCATTGGCGATGGTGGCCTCGCTGTGTTTGGCGGCCGCTCATCTGAGGGCGCAGGATGCCAAGCCGGCAGCCCAAGCCAAGCCGGATGCTGAGGGATTTATCAGTCTGTTTGACGGCAAAACGCTCGACGGCTGGGACGGCAACACCGATCTTTGGTCGGTGAAGGATGGATGCATCGTCGGCCAGACGTCTGCGGGCGCGCCGTTGAAAAGCAACACGTTCCTGATCTGGAAAGGCGGCGAGCCGGGCGACTTCGAACTCCACGTAACTTGGAAGATGACCAATCATAACTCCGGCATCCAGTATCGCTCCAAGCATTTCGACGCGAAGGCCGGCGATCCGAATAAGTGGATTCTGGGCGGCTACCAGGCCGATATGGATGAAAAGAACGCCTTTACCGGCATCTGCTACGAGGAGCGCGGCCGCGCAGTCTTCGTCGGGCGCGGCGAGAAGATCACCGTTGACGAAGCCGGCAAGAAGACGGTCGAAAGCAAAGCCGACAGCAAAGAAATAGCCAAGGTCATCAAGGCGGGCGACTGGAACGAATACGTCATTATCTGCAAAGGCCCGCACTGCATTCAGAAACTCAACGGCGTAACCACGGCTGAATTCACTGACAATCAGAAAGACAAGGCGATGTCGAAAGGCCTGATCGGCTTCCAACTTCACGCCGGCCCGCCGATGCAGATGTTCTTCAAGGATATCAAGATCAAGATGCTGGACTGAAATGCAAACGGCGCAAGGGCTGAAGATCGCAGTCAACTCCATGCGGAATCATCTATCCCGGGGGTTTTGATAATATGCGCAACCTTCGTTGCTTTGCTATTTTGCCGCTGGCGCTTTCCAGCCTTGCGATGACGCCCCTGCGCGCCGGCGCGAGCGATGACATCACGTCCCCCACCAGCCCGGTCCGCCTGATTTTCATTCATCATTCCACCGGCGAAAACTGGCTGAGTGACGACAATGGCGGGTTGGGAATCGCGTTGCGCGATAACAACTACTACGTCAGCGACACGAACTACGGCTGGGGACCGGATTCCATCGGCGATGCGACCGACATCGGAAATTGGTGGACGTGGTTTCGCGGACCGAATGGTTCGATTTATCGTAGCGCGCTTTATGCCGAAGGCGACCAGCACTGCGGATACTCGCGTCTGGCTATGGCGCCCCCCGGCGATAACCAAATCATCATGTTCAAGTCCTGCTTCCCGAATTCGGACTTGAGAGGCAGTACGTCGGATTCGATTCCACTCATTGACAGCAATCCGCTGCGGGGGGAGTCTTCGGGTTCGGATTACCATACCGTGGCCAACGCCAAGGGCATTTACATTGACCTGCTCAACTACTTTGCTACGCGCCGCGACAAGCTCTTTATCGTCGTTTGCGCCCCGCCTCGGACCGCATCCACTTACGCCGCCAATGCGCGCGCCTTCAATGAATGGCTCGTCAAGGACTGGCTGAGCGGTTATCCGTATGCCAACGTCTTTGTCTTCGGCTTCTATAACGTGCTGACCACCAACGGCGGCGATGCGAACACCAACGACCTTGGCGCGGCTTCGGGCAATCATCATCGCTGGTGGAGCGGCGCGATCCAGTATAAGAGCGACACAGCCAACAGCAATACCGAGGCTTATCCGAGCGGCGATGACCATCCTAGCCAGGCCGGCAATCTGAAAGCCACCGGGGAATTCCTTTCCTTGCTCAACGTCGCATACAATCGCTGGATCAATTCGCCGCGTCCGACGCCTTCGCCCGAGCCAACGCCCAGCCAGCATCCTTCGCCGACAGCCAGTCCAACGGCCCGCCCGACGCCTTCGCCATGTCCATCGCCGACGGAGTTTCCAACGCCTACCGCATCCTGTGGGCCGCGGGTTGATTCCGTCACGCGCCTGGACGGCAACCCAACGGCAGCCTCCACCGTTCGCTTTGAGATTACGTTCAATGACTTTATGATAAATGTTAAGAATTCAGATTTCGCTATTTCGACAACCGGCGCTTTCACTACGGCGCCGGCAGTCTTGAGCGTGACCTCATCGGGATTGGGTAATATCTATACCGCATTGGTGGATTCGGGCGTTGGCGTGGGGGAGATACGGCTGGACGTCCGGGCTGACGCCACCATTATTAACCCCACCAGCCAAACGCTCGTCAATCTACCATATACCCAAGGCGAGGTTTATACCATCTTGAGGCCTTCAGCGGCCATGATCGGAGACTATCTGCTTCTTGGCGGCGATTCGGATGGTATGGACGCCAATCAAGACGGCGTGGTGGACGTCGCAGACATGCTCTGGGCCTTGCGCAACGGAAGATAGGATTCATGCGGATAGGAGCAGCGCCAGCATTTGGAGTGCGGTTGCTTGCAATGCTGGCGCCGCTTCCGATTGCATTGTTTTCATCCCTTATGCAAAAATACGTGATCGCAATTCTGAGTCAAAGCGCTTAGTTCTTTCCCTGAGGCTTCTCTGTAGCGAGCAGCTTTTTCAGGATTGTCAGCGCGCCCGCGGCGCGGCTGGCATCCAGGGCGTCGGGCGCGGTTGCGTGAGTGGCAGAACATTGTGTCGAGGCCGTATCCGCCTTCAGCAAAACCGCCAGCGCTTCCGCTTCATGAAACGCCTTCGCAGCATCGTCCCCTTTTCCAGCGCGCAACCCGAAATAGGCGCGGCTCAGCGCGTCGTAGAATTTCACCGTCCGTTCGCCATAAGTGAAGAGCCGTTCGTCTTCGGCCACTCGCTGTGCGATGCGATCGGGCAATTGCGTTTTTTGAACTCCGTCGAGGATTTCACGGCAGCGCGCGGCGGAAGCCAGAATCTCGACCATACTTGGGCCATCGCTGTTCGCGCCGGATTTATTCTCATACCGTAGATGTGAAGTTGTGTATAAATCCTTCGCGCCTGTTTGCAGGCGGCGGGCCAGGCCGTATTTCAGCTCGCTGACGTTGCTGAGCATTGCTTCGAGGTTTCGATAGAAATCGCGCATCGGCCTTTGCGCGGCGCCATAACGTCCCGCGAAATAATCGTCCCAGAGCGCGGCGCAATCGGCCTTCGGGTCCCAGAGCTGGCGGGCCATCTGCCAATTGGTGAGCGCCTTATTGCCCCAGTTCTGCGTCGTGCAATGCATATAGTGAAAATGGCGGGCGCTGAGATTATAATAAACAGGAATGTCATGGGCCATGGTTGTCATGAAGCAGATCGGCAGGCATTTATAGCCGGAGACGTTGTAGTACTCGCCGATGCAAATCTGGCCGCGATAATAGCGATTGGGCGCCATCGCCCAGCCGTGCAGATGCCGATTGTAGAGGGCGTTCTTCGAGCATTTCGGGTCGTCGAAGTTGTGGACGTAGCAGCGCACGATCGGGAAATAATTGGCGATGCACATTTCGTAGTCGAAGTCTTTGGGCAGCGCGCGCGTGGGCGGTTCGAGCACGTCGGAATACGCCAGGAACAGCAGGCGCACGGGGCGGTTGATGCGGCTGGCGGCCTGGGCTTTCTTGATCGCTTGGGCGTAGGCGTGGACGAACAGCAGATTGCGGTCGGTGGGCGTGCCTTGCGCCTTGCATTTCCCGCATTCGCACCACTTGCCGACGTCAAGCATCCAGGCGTTGATGATACTGGCGTCTTTATAGCGGCCTTCAGCGAGGTCAGCCACCGCGTTCTTCATCCACTCGGCCATCGCGTCGGCGTTGGACGTGCAGAAGTTGTCGCCGAATCCCTCGCGGATTTTGTCGCTGCGCTTGCCGCCTCGCTGCGCATACCACTCCGGGTGAGCCTCGAAGTAGGTCAGTTTGCCGTCATGGTTGGCATCGCCTTGATATTCCGAGCTGACGGGATAGGGGTCTTTTGGTTTCTTCTCATCGCCCGTGAAGCTCGGATGGTCGTAGGGATAGGGCAGCGCGGGTCCGAGATAGTAATCGGTCAGCACATGTCCTCCGCCAGCCATCATGATTCCCAGCTTGTGCATGAGCGCCTTGGGCTCCTGCTCGACGCACCAGTAGTTCAGCCGGTTGCGCGCCATCCAAAGCAGGAAGTCGCGGTCGCCGCGATTTTCCCACGCGTGAAAGCCGCGCGTGAAGAACTTCGGCGTTTCCTCCGCGCTGATATCCGGCAGCGTTGCCAGCGGTTTTTGCGGAATCTCTTCATTCGCTTCGCCCGGCGCGTACCAACGCACGCCCAATCGGTGCAGCAGATCGTAAACGCCATAGAGCGTCCCGACGCGCCCGCCGCCCGCAACGAGCGTGACGCGGCGGCCATCCACCAAAGCGGATTTGATGATATAGCCTTCCGCGCCCAGTTTCTCCAAGGTGGCCTGGGAGACGTCGAGCGCCGTCGCAACCTTTGCCACGAGGGCATTTGATTTGGGCCCGCCGATGACGATCAGTTCGCCGGCGGTTGTCGCGTTATCGTCAATGATGGGAAACGCCTCGGGCGAGCCGGTCATGGCGCGCAGATAATGTTGCAGTTCGCATGCGGCAAAATTTTCGGTACAGAGCGTGTCGTCGCTCGCGTCCGCGTCGCTCCAGTTGACGCGCGCTTCGCCGCTGCCGGCGAGCGCCGCCGATTGGTATGCGCCGAAATTGACGACAATGGTCGCGGCTTGAATGGTTGTGGCGGCGCAAAGAACTGCGAGAATCATGGAGACTGCCGCAAAGGCTCCATACCATCTCATCCGAACGGTAATCGGCATCATAAGCGCACTCCTCACTTAGATGGAAAATATCAACGACATGCCAGTTTCTTCCCAACCCCTGGCGGCCGACAAGCGGAAAACCACTGGGAGCGCCACTGGGAGCGCCACTGGGAGCGACAGCATCTCTGCTGGCGCATCTCCGTCATCCACCCCACACCTCGCCATGCCCGCATCCCCAAACAACAGCTGGAAGCTGGGAAGATGCTCTTCGAGAAGCCGCGCTAAAGCACGCTATGGAAAAAAAATTCATGCGGATTGGAGCAGCGCCAGCATTTGGAGTGCGGTTGCTTGCTGCCGCTTTAGCTACGCCAATCTTATAGATCTATAGATCATAGAAGCTAAAGCGGCAGCAAGCAACCGCACTCCAAATGCTGGCGCCGCTCCCGACTGCATTGCTCTCGTCTCTTAAGCAAAAATACGTGATCGTAATTCAGAGTCAGAGCGCTTAGAGTTGTTTTGCGATAGTAATATAAAGCGCCGGGAAGCGGCGGATTTCGTTGGCGCCTGGCGCTGGACGAAACCTTCGGGACGAAACCTTGCACTTGATTCATGCCATTGTCAGCGATCACCATCCAAACACGCAAATGCGAACAAGTCCCAGACTGCAAGCCATCCGGAGGAATCTTCATGCGCACGACACTTCGAGCGCCAGCCATCTGCATTATAGCCGCCAGCATCCTTGGCATCTGGATCGTTGTTGCAGAGAATGCAGCTCTCTGCCCGGCTCAGGCGCCTGCGCCCGCTTCCCCGCTTGCCTCTGCCGACGCGACCATCAACAATCGCGAGGGATGGGCGCCATGGACGGCCAACTCCATTCAGCCGCCCCCGGAAATCATACCTGCCAAACTTCCCCCTCTGGCGCCTCAACCCGGAGACGGCGAGACGGAGATCATTGTCCGGCGGGCGATTGCATGGTTCGATCAGGCGATCAAGGACGCGGATATGCTGACCTCTCCCGCCGAGGCCGCCAGCGATGGCATTCTCGCGGGCGGAAAGATGTACGCTTGCGGCTCCCCCGGATTCATTCTGGAATATTATGGCCGCGCCGGCGGATACTCGTTCCTCACGGCCTTCTCCGGCGACAAGATATCCAAACTCGCTCGGAACGACGTCCTGTTGATTGGCCAGTTGACTGCCAAGGACGAATGCGCGCTCGATCATGACTTTGTCGCGCTGACCAGCGGCGGCGGATGGAACTGCCCCGCCACCGTCATCCATATCGCCAGCCACAACTTCGTTCGCGTCCAGCGCACCGCACCGCTCGTTTTCAAGGACCACTGGAAGGGGCGGCTGACCCTCCTGGATACCAAGGCGCCGGAAGGCTCGAGTTGGTCGGACGTGTCTCTGAGCCAGATGTCCGCCTTGGCTGTGGGATGGGCTTTTCATGGCGAAGTGTTCGCCGCCGCCAGCCGCCGGGGCAAGACTCTGGCCAGCTACGGCAGCGACTGCGAGCCATACGGCAAGGATTGGGACAAGACCGTCGAAGGCAGGAACGTCAACGACCGCTTTAAGATTCCGCCCATTCCCGCCGGCAAGATCGCGCGGGACTATTACCGCATCTGCCAAAAGCAGCTGGCGGATTTCCTGGAGACCCGGCAGGCGAACCAGGTCCGCCTGGCCGCCCAGCGGATGTCCCGGACCATGAAGAACGGCAAAGCCATCTTCATCGTGGTCAGCGGACACGTCCATAACCAGGGCGCGATCATCCCACGTGAGTTTCTACGGATGACGATCTATGGGCGGAGTTGGGAATGGCGTCCCAAGATCATGCAGCCGGGCGACCTGCTCTTCTGGCTGGGCTACCTGGAGTACCCCAAAAAGGAAATCGGCGATGCGCTGGGACGCGGCGGAGACGTGGTGTCGTTGATCGTGCCCGACGGCCCCACCACCGACCACGAGACAACCATCCGCAGCTGCTGGGCCAATTGGGATACGGTCATCAATGTGCCGGACTTCCCGGTGCGCATCCTGCCCACGTCGGGCGTGGTTCAGACGGCGCAATGGTACGCGCTGATAGCCGAAACTCAAAAGATATTTCAAAAAGCGGAATAGCAATCAATACCCGCCCATAATAGGCAAATAACCGTTACCCCGCATTTCTCACCACCAATGCCCTGAAAGGGCCGAAAGAAAACAGCCCAGGGCAACGCCCTGGGAACAGCCAATCCCCATTCCTATCAAGCCCTGTAAGGGCGGAAGAGATAGTGAGGAAAGGCAATGGCTTGCTTCTTTCGCCCTTTCAGGGCTTTCCGAAATTTCTGCGCTCTGTTCCCTGGGCGTTGCCCTGGGCTGTTTTCTTTTTGCCCTTTCAGGGCATTACGGAACACCGTTTGCATCTGAGCTATTATAGAGAGCGGGCTGATCTTGGTGAGAAATCCAGGTTACCCCCTCGGCGTAAATTGCGCCAGTTCGTAGATTGCAAAATATTTTTCACTTTTCTGCATTTTTTGGTTGACAGAAGCGACACAAGCGTCATAAGATTTCTATGTAAACTATGCATAAGGATGCAGCCCCAAATGGACAACGCAGAGTTCGTAACCGTTGAGGAATTGGCGGACAAGCTGAAGGTCAGCTCCCGCACGATTCAGCGATTTGTGCGGCGCAAGGAATTGTCTGCGATCCGCATTGGCCGGCAGTGGCGTTTCCGGCGCGAATGGATTGAACGTTGGCTGGCGAAGCAAACGGTGATCGCCGATCAACAAGCCAATCAACAACCCGATTAACCGTCCGATCAACTATCCATGATCCTGGAGGAGAATCCCGCATGAAGACTTGCTCGCAGTGTTTTGCCGACATTCTGGATGACGCCATAAAGATCTGCCCGATGTGCGGCGCCAGCGTGGCGCCGCCCGAGGCGGACGAAGCGGCGGCGCAAGGCGCCGAGGAGTTGACCGAGGAGGCGATGGCTTTCCGCCGGCAGTTCCAAGAGCGCGAGATATTTCTTTCGGAGAAAATCCTGAAGCACACGGAAGACCTTCTGGCGAAAGCCGGCGCGGAATTGCGCCGTGCGACGGTGCTGATGGTGGACTTGTGCGGATTCACGCGCGCCGGGACGCAGATGAACGCCGAGCAGCTGTCGAACCTGGCCTCCGGTTTCTATAAAATCTGCTCGGACTGCATCATCCGGCGCGGCGGATTCGTCGTCAAGTTCATCGGCGACGCCGCCCTGGCCGTCTTTGGCGCGCCGGTGGCTTATGATCGCGACACTGAAAACGCCGTCTATGCGGGCTTGGATATCCGCGAGCGGTTCCGCTACATGCATCCCGAGGGAGGGCCGGGCAAGGCTGTTTCGGTGGGATTGGCCACGGGCGTCGTGCGCTCGGGCGTGATCGAGACTCCGGCGGGAAAGTCCTTCGACATCCTGGGCGACACCGTCAATCTGTGTGCGCGGCTTCAGGCGCAGGCCGGAACGAACACGATCTTCGTCTGCCGCGAAACGCAGCACGTGGTGGAGCGGCAGTTCGTCACGGAACCGACGCAGCCATTGAAGTTGAAAAATTTCGCGGACGCCTACGTCGCATACAAAATCATCGAAGAGAAACGCCAGCCGCTGCCGCGGCGCATATTTGACACGCCGTTTTCCGGACGCGAAAAGGAATTGGGCGCCCTGATCAAGTTCATTGCCGAATCGGCGGGAAAGGCGGGGGCGCCGCATGCCGGGAAGCCGGCGCTGCGGATCGCCCACGTCAAGGGAGAGGCGGGATTGGGCAAAAGCCGGCTGGTGCATGAAGCCCTCAAAATCGCCGGCGCCAGCGAACAAGTGCTGCTCTGGGAGGCGGCGCCCGGCACGGCGAACATCCTGCTTCATCCGGTGCTCGAGTGGCTGCGACGGGAGCTGGGATTGACGCAGCACGATTCGCCTTCCTCGATCCAGGAGGCGATCCGGCATTACCTGACGATCTGGCTGCCGCAGGAGGAGGGCGCGGCGGCCCTGCTGGAATACATTTTCGGGGTACCCAGCGCCATCCAGGCGCTTCAGGGCGCTCCCCCGCTCCGGATTCAGCAGAATCTTTTCAGCCTTATCCGCCAGATCATTCAGGCCCGGATGCGTTCGCATGAAGACGGCGGCGTCATCCTGGTGGCCGACGATGTCCAGTGGGCCGATCCGTTGACGATCAACCTGTTGATGAAACTGATGAACTGGCCGGAGGAGGCGGACGCCTCGCCGGCGCCTTCAACGCCTCCCAGCCATCCCATGACCCTGATTCTCATTTACCGCACGGAGGACAAACCGCCGGTCGAACGTACGCAGGACCATCTGATGATCCAGTTGATGGCTCTGCGCAGCGAGGAGCGCCTGGCGCTGCTCGAACGTCTCGTCCCGGCGGACGAGTTTCCCGAAGAAATCCGCCAGTTGATTCTGTCGAAGGGCTCGGGCAACCCGCTCTTCCTGGAGGAGATGAAGCGGCTGGCGCAGAGCCTGATGGTCGAGAATCCCGACATAGGCGTGGAGAAGATGGCGCTGAAGCTCACCGAGCAAATGCCGACGTCGCTCCATGACACGATCCTTTCGCGCATTGACCGGCTTGAGACGCGCGGACGGCAGGTGCTGCAATGCGCCTCGCTCCTCGGCGTGGAATTCGCCTTCACCCTGATCGAGATGTTCGACGTGATCCGCGAGGGATTGGGCGATCAGATCCAAGTCTTGTGCGACACGCAGTATCTCAACGAACTCGGCGAAATGCCGCCGTCGCCGCGCGACTTCCACTACTATTTCACGCACGGCCTTTTTCGCGACGTCGCCTATTCGACGCTGCTCGAAGAGCAAAAGAAAAAACTCCATCTGACGCTGGCGAAGAAGCTCGAGGAACGGTTCTCGGACCGCGTCAGCGAATATCACGAGCTGCTGGCGTTTCATTACTCGCGCGGCGCCGATCCGCAAAAGGCGCTCTATCACCTGATCAAGGCCGGCGACCGCCAATTGGGGATGGGCGGCGCGGCGCGCGCGCTGGACAATTATTCCGAGGCGATTGAAATCCTGCGGCAGTTGACGCCTTCCGTGGCGCGCAACTGCCAGATGGCCCGTGTCCTGAACCGCTGCGGACGGCTCCATCGCACGATGGGACAGCACGAGGAGGCCGACGAAATGTTCGCGGGCGCTCTCGACTGCGCACAGGCGATCAAGAACGAGCGCATGGCGCTGGAGACGAAACTCGAGCAGGCATTTTCCCTGGTCTGGCGGATGCGCAGCGGGGAGGCGCGCAGTCTGCTTGAATTCGTCCGCCAGGAGGCCGGGCGGCTTGCCAATCCGAACGTCGAAATGCTGGCGACGGCCGCGCTGGCCGAAATCCATCTGCGCGAAGGACGGCTCCAGGAAGCGGTGTCGCTCAACGAAGAGGTGGCGCCGCTGGCGCAGAAAGCCGGAGCGATCCAGATTCAGGCCGACGCGTTCAACAACATGGGGCATGCGTACTGGCGGCTAAGCCAGCTGGGGCGGGCGCTCGAATGCTTCAAGCGCGCTCTGCCGCTGCGCAACCAGGTCAATGACCGCTATGGATTGTGCGCCACGCTGATGAATATCGGCATCATCCAGGAGCAGCAGGGGGAATCGAAAGTGGCGTTCCAGTCGTATATGAACGCCTTGAATCTCGCGGGCAAGACCGGATACGTTCAGGCCCTGGCGGCCTTGGAGTCCAACTTGTCGAATCTGCAGCAGCGGGCGGGGACGGCCGTCTCGGCTTTGGAACACGCCACGCGCGCCGTGGACTATGCGCGCCGCGCGCAGGACCCCATGCTCGAAGCGATCGCGGAAGAAAACGTGGGGCTGTCGCTGGCGGCGCAGGGGCAATACGAGGCCGCCCGCCCGCCGCTCGAACGCGCCCTGGCGATCGCCCGCGAAAAGAACATGCGCGAGAAGGAAGCAGGCGTCAGCCTGCATCTCCTGGGCAACCTGTGCGATCAGGGAAAAGTGGAAAAGGCGCAAGTGGATGAGGCCAATGACTGGATGCGGCGGATCGAAGCGGGCGGCTACGTGTCGCTGGCGCCGCGGGCTTGGCGCGTCAAAGCGCGCCTGGTGGAGGCGTTGGGCGGGGCGGCTCAGGGCGAACCCGGCGCGCGCGAGTGCCTGGATAAGTCACTGGCGCTGGCGCGCGAGATGGGCAATGTGTTCGAGGAGTTGGACATCCTTCGCGCGCTGAAGGCGTATTGCGAACGGCAGGGGGACCTGGCAGGCGCCAGCGAATTTGCTCAGACCATCCAGGCGCTGGAAACCACAGCGGCGCTATAACTTGCAGAATGAGGCGATCATGAACAGCAAATTCAGTTTTGACTGCGGCCGGTGCGCTGGCCGCCTGGGCGCGGGAAAGACGCCTTGGAGGCGCCGCGCTTCTGCGTTCTCCGGCTTTATTTATCCTGCGGCGTTGGCGCTGGCCGGGTGTTTGATGATCGCCTGGCCCGCACGCGCAGCGGATATTCCTTTCAGCGCGCCCCAGACCATATCCAGTCTCACCTCGCTCCAGCAAAAAGGGATGCGTCTGGCTGACATGGATGGCGATGGCGACGTGGACGTGCTGGTTGGCAGCGACACCTTTAGCATACAAGATTGCGTATGGTGGGAAAATGTCACTGGCCGGGGCGATGTATGGACGTCGCATCCGATTCCCAATTCCGTGGGGGCTTGGTATTGCGTCCCGGCGGATATTGACCGTGACGGGAAAATGGATTTCTTTACGGTCATCGAGTCTGGAACCACTTTGCCTTATTGGTGGCGCAATGTGGATGGCGCTGGCGCCACATGGACCAGCATGCCGCTCACAAACGTGGTTGCGACAGGATCGGGGTGCTCCTTCTACCCCGGCGATGCGGACGGAGACGGATCAATGGACTTCCTGGCGACGGGACAGAATGGCTATTTTTGGTATCTCAATACCAAAGGCGACGGCTCAACATGGACGATCTCGGGCACGATTGCGTATAATTCCATGATGAACTTGTTCCCGGTTGACGTCAATGGCGATGGCAAGTTGGATGTGTACGGCTTTGGCGCCCCGCATGCGTGGTGGGACGGCAGCAATGTCGCGACCGACAGCTGGCAAAGCCACACAGTCAGCGCTATTACCACCCATCTATCCAAGGCTTTCGCGGCGGATATCAATGGAGACAGCTATCCCGACGCGATCGCGGGAAATGGCTCCACCGGCCCGCCTCCGGGTTTGTATTGGTGGCAGAATTTGAATAGCGGGCTGGGCTGGGCGGCGCCGATCGAGATCGGCAGCAGATTTGCAGCCGACGCTGTTTTCGCAGCGGATTTGGATGGCGATGGGCGTACGGATGTCCTGGCCGGGCAATCCTCAACTCATGAAATTATCTGGTGTGAAAACATCAATGGAGATGGTTCTGCATGGACAACCCACTCCTTGCCCGCCAGCGCCGCTTCGATCCTGTGGCTCGAGGCCGCCGACGTGGATTGCGACGGCGATCTGGATATCGTGGGGGCGGCGGCAGACGGCGAGATATACTGGTGGCGGAATCAAACCATTCACCGTGATGCGGCCTTTCCGCAAAAAATGCCCGTCAATTTTGAGCTGGATAAAGCCACATTCATTAAAGCGGCGTACATTAACCATAACGGTAATATGGATTTGGTCGTTGGCTATAACGACGCTCTGGGCGGACAGATCGCATGGCTCGAGAACGTTGACGGGCAGGGATTGACTTGGACAACCCATACTGTGACCACGGCGCCTTACGATGGCGTGACGGCGGTGGATACGGCGGATTTCAATAAAGACGGCAAGTTGGACATCCTGGCCGCAAGCAAGAATGCAGCTAACGAGCTTGCCTGGTGGGAAAACACCATCGGGTCCGGGCCGACATGGACGCAGAATTCCATCACCGGGACTTACAGCCTCGGATGCGGCTTTGCCCAAGCCGCGAACATAGATGGGGACGGTTTTACGGACGTTGTCGGGGCGAATTTCCTCCAGAATGCAGTCGTGTGGTGGCGCAATGAGGAGATCACCGGAAAAGTCTGGACTGAACACGTCGTGGATGCCGCATTCCCAGAGCCGGTTTGGGTGGTTGCCGCCGACATCAATCACGACGGCGCCATGGATATCGCCGCCGTCTCTTCGCTCACCGGACAGTTAGTCTGGTGGCAGAACATGGACCGCAAAGGAACGTCTTGGACTTCGCATACGGTGGGCGCCGCCTTGCCCGGCGCCAACTGCGTCGCAGCGGCCGCTGTCACGCGCGACGGCAAGATACATTTGGTGGAATCCGCGTGCGACTTGAATGCCATCGTTCTATGGCTCAATACGGATGGCGCCGGCTTGAACTTCACTTCCGTCACGATTGACGGGAATTTCCACGCCCCGAAAATGCTTTGTGTGGCGGACCTGGACGGCGACGGCGATATGGACGTTGCGGCGCTGGGCGGGGCGCCGGATTATTTTGCATGGTGGGAAAACAAGGATGGCGGCGCGTTGACTTGGATCCGGCATCAGGAAATGCTTCCGGCGACCGACATGTCGAGTCTGGCCGCGGCGGATTTGGACCGCGATGGGAAGGCCGATCTCATTGCCGCCCGATATCTGGGGCCCGACATCAGCTGGTGGCCAAACCAAGGCGGGCAATTCACGCTGAAAGCCAATCCGTCGGGGTTCCAGAACATTGCGCCGGGCGATACGGAACCTGTGCTGAGAATAGATGCGATCAACAACGGCCAATTGGGCGATTCTTCGCTGGGACTGGAGCAGCTGACCCTTCGGTTTAACAAGTCGGCTGGAACACCCATCTCCCAACCGGAATTGGCTGCCTTGGTTGAAAGTATCGCGATCTATCGCGACAATGGTTCCGGCCAGTTTGAGATGAGCAATGATGTTTTGATACTGACGACAGACACCAGCTCCTTGCTCGCCACGGGGCAATTGGCGATCCCCCTCGACTATATGGATCCGCGATGTCAGGTCCCCTCCCATTCTACCCAATCTTTTTTCGTAGTCGCCAAGTTGATGGCCGGCGCCAGCGCGCAAACAGTCAATTCCTTTTGGATCGGGCATGATCCGGCCAATAGCGGCAGCGCAGCGCGCGATACGAACTCCTCGCTGCTGCTTTCCTTGGAATATTCCGCCTATTCAGAATCTTTAGTACAAGCCGTGGACCCGGCGATTCAGTTCCAATCCTCGGTCAGATCCGCCAGCGAAGGCAGTTCAGCGAGCTTGTTTGTCTCAATGAATACTACGTTGGCGTCCACAGTGACCGTGGACTTCAGCACGGGCGGCGGAACGGCTGTTCCCGGCCTGGATTATCAGCCGATAGCTGGAACAGTGACGTTCCTGCCAGGTCAGAATTTTCAAACGATTGAGCTCATCACGCTTGATGACGGCATGAATGGTCCGGATACGTCCTTCACCGTCACCCTGGCTTCGCCAACGTCGGGCGTCCTATTGGGGACGCCTTCCACTTGCACCTGCTTTATTCGCGAGACAGATCCCCCGCCTTCCGTTCAGTTCGAAACCGCCGTTTCGAGCAACTCCGAATCCGTGACCTCCCCGCTCGTGCTTATAACGCTATCGGCTGCTTCGAGATTCGATGTGTCAGTCTATTGCGGCATTTCCGGCGGTGACGCCACAGCCGGCGTGGATTATTTCTACACGCCCGGCATATTGACGTTTGCGCCTTTCACCACCACAACGGCGATTCCCCTCATTATTGTGGATGATACGCTTATTGAGCCGACGGAAAGCATAATCTTTGACCTATTGGCGCCGTCGTTTGCCAGCCTGGGGACGACTTCGGCAAGCCAGTATCTGATTCTCGATAATGATCCGGCGCCTGCGTCGCCTTCGCCCTCGCCGCTTCCTTCGCCAACGCCAACACCGCTTTCCTCGCCAACGCCAACACCGCATCCGTCGCCAACGCCCACGCCCAGCCCGAAGTGGACCCGCGTCTATCAAGGCAAGACGGGGGATAACACCCGCATGCTCTATGCCGGCGCGTGCGACGCCTCCGTGCCGGCGTTTGTGGATATTGACGGCGACGGCGATCTGGACTTGTTCGTCGGCCAGAAGCAGGGGATGCCGATGTTCCTGCGCAATGACGGAACAGCCGGCGTCGCCGGAATGACGTTCATCGCCCAGAATTTGGACTTTACCTCTCTCTCCGCGCAATACAGCACACCGGCGTTCGCCGATCTGAATGGCGACGGCCTTCCGGATCTGATCATGGGAGACAGTCTGAGCGGCGCGATTTTATATTTCCAAAACATCGGAACCGCGGCGGCCCCAGCCTGGCAGGATACGCCCACGATACTCGCCAGTTTCACTCCCGGCCATCGGCTGCGTCCCGCGCTGGTGGATATTGACGGCGACGGCGACCTGGATTTATTTGTCGGAAAGGAAGATGGGACCATCAGTTTCTATCTCAATGAAGGCGGGCCTCAAATTCCATTATGGACACTGATCACTTTCTTGTATGAAGGGATTAGCGTTGCTGGTGCCGCTTCGCCGGCTTTCTGCGACATGGACGGCGACGGCGCCTATGATTTGTTCGTGGGCGATGGTACGGGCAGCATTTATTACTATCGCAATGCAGGCAGCGCCACCAACGCCGCGTTCACCTCGGGCAATATCTTCCTATCCAACATTGGCGCTAATGCGGCGCCGGCCCTTGCGGACATTGATCACAATGGTGTCTTCGATCTCTTTGTCGGGACCGAAGCGGGAATGGTGCTGTTCTATAAAAACAAAGGTTCTGTTTCCGAGCCGTCCTTTGTCCTCGCCAAGCCACTGCTGGGCGCCATTGACGCCGGCAGCAATTCCGCGCCGGATCTGGCCGACATTGACGGCGACGGCGATCAGGACCTTTTCATCGCCGCCGAACGTCCAGGCGTCGCGGGCGGAAGCCTGATCTCCTTTTATCGCAATACGGGCAAATCCTGGCTGACGAATTGGAGTCTGGAAAATGACGATTTGCTGGGTGGCGCCATCCCCGGCGCCGCGCCCCGCCTCGTGGATATTGACGGCGATGGCAAATTGGACCTGGCCATTGGCGACAGGTCCGCGGGCGTCCGCTGGTTCCGGAACGCCGGCGACGGACAGACGATGCAATTTTTGGAAGTGACGACGATGACGATCCCCACGCCGGGCACGGACCCCAAGCCGGACTTCGCCGACGTGGATGGCGACGGCGCTTTGGATCTTTTCGTCGGATGCCAGAACGGCGGCGCGCGCATTTATTATATCCACAACGGCGGAGACGCTTTCGCGCCCGCGTGGGACGCGCCCCTGGATATCACATTGCTTCTGGGCGTCAGCGGCCCTGACGGCGTGGCGGTGTCGGCGGCCGACGTGGACGGCGATGGGCGGCCGGACCTGATGCTCGCGCTGACCAGCGGCACGCTCTTGTATTGCCACTGTCTCCAGACAACTCCCTCGCTGCTGTTCGATCTCCCCATGGAATTGCCCTTTGGCGCGGGCGAAAGCAATCCGATTCCCGTTCTGGCGGATGTGAATGGCGATCTGCGGCCCGATGTGATGTTGGGAGGCGCCAATGGCGGGGTGCGGCTTTTCCGCAATCCTATTCCCAATCTCAGAATGAAGGTCAACACCGTCACGCTCATTTCGGGCCAGAGCATGACATTCGAAACGGTCTCGGCCGTGGCGGGCCATATCTGGGAGATAACCAGAAACCAGAGTTCCGGAACGATTGATCCCGTGACCGGCGTCTATACGGCGGGTCCGAATCCGGGCGTGGATATCGTGCGTCTGCGCGGCGCCAATGGCAGCTGGGGCGTCGTGCGCATCAACGTCGTGACCCTGCCGCAGTCCCAGGCCGCCGGCAAAGCCGTCATCATGGCCGGACGCAAGACGGGCGATACGCTCTGGACGACGACGAATGAACTGTCCAACTATGTTTACAACATGCTGCTCTACCGGGGTTTCTTGAAGTCCAATATCTACTACCTGAATCCGGACGTCGCCCAGGACGTGGACGGCAACGGTTTTCAGGACGACGTGACGGCGCCTTCGACGCTCGATAATCTGGAAACGGCCATGACCACGTGGGCGCAGGGGTCCCCGAACCTGTTTGTGTATTTCGTGGACCATGGCGGCCAGGACGACGGCGAAAGCTTTATCCGCTGCAATGAAACGGAGGTTCTTTATGCTTCGCAGCTCAATGAATGGCTGACGCATCTGCAAGACACCGGAACCAGCCTGATCGCCGTGGGGGTGGACTGCTGCCAGTCGGGAGGATTCCTCACCCGATGCCACGCCACGACCGGCCCGGCGCGCATCGTTTTCTCTTCGGCCGCCTCGGACGAACCGGCCTTCTTCTCCGCCGACGGGCTGATCTCCTTCACGAATGGATTCGCCTCGGCTTCGTATCGCGGCCAGAGCATCGGCGCCGCCTTTGACGAAGCATCCGGGGCCATCAGCGCCTATCAGACGCCTCAACTCGATGACACCGGCGACGGCGTCTATGACAAATCGGTGGATGGGGCGCTGGCCCGGGCGGCTGGGTTGGGCGTTTATGGCGTCACCGGTCCGGATGGACCGCAGATCGGCGGGGTTTCGCCCAATCAGCGGATCACGACCGCCGGCATCCCGGTTACTATCTGGGCCAGCGACGTCTCCTCGCCCTACGCGATCGAAAGAGTCTGGGCGACGATCACGCCGCCGCGCCTCGTTTCCGGTTCGCGCCTGACGCCGGACGTTCCCATCCTGACGCCTCCGCAGATGGAACTGGCGTGGAACAACATGCGCAATCGCTACGAAGCGACAACCAACACATTTATGCAGTTGGGCGCGTATCTGGTGAACGTGTATGCGCGCGACATCAACGGCGGGCTTTCCTATCCCAAGCAAACCTATGTGCTCCAGAGCGAGGCCAAGGAGAAGGCGATCATCCTGTGCGGGCCGGGAGACTTCGACCTCACAACGCCCTGGTCCAACTGCGATCATACGGCCCGCATGGCATATCAAACCCTGCAGGCGCGCTGGCTTTTGGATGAGGACATCACGTATCTGAGCGTCTCGACGGACACGCTCGTGGACGGCGCGCCCAACAAGATAAACCTGGCCGCGGCCATCGCCGCCGCCGCAGGCATGGACCAACTGACGATTTACCTGATCGGCAATGGCTCAACGCAAAGCCTCGATCTCAACGGCAACGACCTGCCCGACGCCGCCGACCTGAAGCCGGGCGATCTGCAAGCCATGATCACCGCCCTGCAATTGGCGTCCACGATCAAAGTCGTGGTGGTGCTGGAGTTCAAACATGCGGGCGCATGGCTGGCTTCGCTCACGCCGCAGGGCGCCAATGCCCGCGTCGTCATCGCCTCGTGCGCCGGCGGCGAACAGGCCGCGCTCTGGGCCAATGGGACCGTTTCATTCTCGCAGTATTTCTTCGACAAGATTCTCGCCGGAAACAGCGTGCGCGCCGCCTTCAATTCCGCCCGCACGGCGATCCGGGGCGTCACCAGCGAAAACCAGAATCCCCAATTGGATGACGACGGCTCTGGCACGGCCACCAAGCGCGACGGCCCGCTGGCGCAAGTGACGTATATCGGCTCGGCGTTCACGCCGCAGGCCGACGCGCCCATCATTGGCCGCTATCCGCGCTACGTCCCGCTGACGTCGAATACCGCCCTTTTATGGGCCTCCGACGTCTGGGATGGCGATGGCATTTCCGCCGTGTATGCCAAGATCATCGGCGCGGGAGATATCCTGGCGGGAGACATGGTTATCGTCAATCTCAGCTATAGCACGGCGACGGCCCGCTGGGAAGCCGTCTATGACGGTTTCATTTTGAAAAAGCGCTACATGGTTTTCTATTTCGCGCGCGACCGCAAAGGCAATGTCTCGAATCCTTACGCCGCCGTTTATGCGCCGGCGGGATTGAGCCTGGACGATGACTTCGACCAGCTGTTTGGCGACAATACGCCGGCCACCCTGAATTTCATGACCAGCGCGAGCCTGACGCAAACCCACAACTTCAACAAGGCGGGCGACGCGGATTGGGCGATCTTCAACGCGACCTCCAACCGATGGTACACCATTCGCGTCAGCGATCAGGCCGCCCGCTGCGATGCGATTGCTTTTCTCTATTATTCCGGCAATCTGCGCGTCCCGGATATTGCGCGCGACGACAATTGGGCCGGCGGAGGGGACGAAGTGATCTCCTGGTGGTCGGGCGCCACGTCCGGCGCCGTCTTTGTCAAGATCGCTCAAAGCCCCGACGCCGATGATCTGTATGGCGATGCGACAACCTATGTCCTGACGATTTCGAGCGATTGGGGCGACAACGCCGGGCTCTCAACCCTTTCCCCGACAACGATGGGCTACATCGGGTCCTCGGGAGGAACGCTGTCGGCGGGTTCCACGGGCCTCTACACGATGAGCTCCCTTTCGGTTCCGAGCGGGGCGCTGGGAAGCGACGTGCGCTTTGGCTTGAGCTCGACGGGCGACGTCGGGACCAGCCCTTACTATAATTATACAACCGCCTGGCTCTCCGCTCATCCGAACAACGCCAGCCTTTTCCAGCTCATGCTGACAACGCCGGTTTCTTTCACCGCTTCCGCCGCCATCGCCGTGCAGTTCGTCAACGATGAATCCGCTTTCCCTGGTTTCCCCGTGCGCGATCTGCCGGCGGGACACACCGCCTCCGAGATGCGCATCTTTACCTGGACCGGCGCCCAATGGCAATTGTTGCCGGGAACACAGACCGTCGTTGGGAATACCGTCACCGGCGCCATTACGCAGGCCGGGGAAATCGGCCATGAAAGCGGCTTCAATGTCAGTCTGTTCGCCGTGGCGCCAGGGCCTCCCGCGCCTTCGCCGACGCCGCATCCGACTCCATCACCGACGCCGCATCCAACGCCGTCGCCGACGTTGCATCCATCGCCGACGCCGTCGCCAACGCCGCATCCAACGCCGTCGCCAACGCCGTCGCCAACGCCGACTCCCAAAGGAACCGTCCATGTTTCCGTCGAACCAACTTCGGCGGCCTGGTCATTGCAGGACGGGCAGGGCGGAACGCACCCGGGCAGCGGCAATCAGACTCTGAACACCATTCCCGCGGGATTGATCACGCTGACCTGGCAGCCTCTGAGCGGATTCGACACGCCAACGACGAATCCCGCAAGCCAGACCTTAACCAACGGGGGAAGCGTATCGTTCGTTGGGCGCTACACCTTGCCGCAATCGCTGTTGAGGAATTATTTGTCCGGGCGGGGGGGATCGCTCACGTCCGACCAATTGCGCGCCGCCGATATCAACAGCGACGGCCGCATAGACATCAGTGATCTCATCGCGCTGATTCAGATGGGGCGATGAGCTTAGCGCTAATCTTCTTTCGATAGCTGAGCTGCGGATAGGCGTACCATCCCTGGAGGGGATGAATTTGAGTAGAGCGCACCATCCCCGGAGGTCCTGTGTCCTATGTCAAGCGGCTTTTAGCCACTTTTCATCAATAGTTTTCCACAGGTTCTTAACATCGCGATGCTCCTGAACGAAAATTTTCCACAGGCTGTTATGATGGATCACGATCTGGCCTAT
>JAPLSP010000270.1 GCA_026398575.1 Candidatus Sumerlaeota bacterium
GCAGGGCGCAACGCTGGCGGCCGGCATGGCAGCCATCGCGTTTTCCGTCATGCTACTCACAACGTTCGCCGCCTATACGATCACCGCGCAGCTGGCCTTCGCCGGCGTTGTGGCGATTCTGAACAGCCAGAGCGACACGCGCCCTGTCTTTCAGCGTCAGTTCTCCAGGCGCGGGGCTGGCGCCGCGAATGCGGGAATCGTCCTTGGGATGCTGGGGTATGCGTTGCTTGCATGCCTGACGATCTGGGGCGATCATCAATTCCGTAAAGTGGAATACCAGTTGTCGGATGTCCAAATGCAGCGCCAATGGCTGAAAGTCGCCGGCGCCCAACCGGAGGCGACGCTGGCGCCATTTAAGCAGCGCCTGGCCGACAGCGAAAAAAATGTCCGCGAACGCATTCAGTATCTGCTGCAGCGGGTCATGCCCCGGATGCGGATCGCAGCCTATGTCGAGCATTATTACTGCATGGCCTTTGGCCGCTATTGTCTGGAGAGCGGAGAGAATGACAGCGCCAGAGTGTTTTTTCAAAAGGCGCTCTCGCTCCATCCCAACGACCGCCAATGCCTGGCCTATTTGTCGGACATCTTTATTCGCGAAGGCCAGCCGGCGATGGCGATTCCCTATCTGGAAAAAGGAGCGCGCGTCTTCGGCTGCAATCCCTATCAGCCCTTTGCGCGCAATCTGGCCTGGGTTTATCAGCAGCAGGGCAAACCGGCCGAAGCGGCGCTGCTGCTTGCAAAAGCCGAAAATAACAAAGTCGCCTGCCCTGTGAAGCCTTCTCCCGCCGACGGCGCCCGGAATGTCCCGGCTGCCGTTACGCTCGCATGGGAAGCGTGCCGCTCAGCTGAATCCTATGACGTCTATGTTTTTCCCGTAGGCCAAACCATGCCCGAAATGCCTTCGCTCTCCGGATTGAAAAAGAGCGAAGCGCGGTTGAGCTTGCAGCCCGGCGTCACATATATCTGGCGCGTTGTTGCGACCGGTCCTTATGACGAACAGTCCGGCGCGCTTTGGACGTTCCAAACCGCGCCCCAAATTCCCTGAACAGGATCCCCCTCATGAATGTTCCTCTTCTCGATCTCAAATCCCAGTACCAAGCCATCAAGCCGGAAATTGACGCGGCCGTCGCCGAAGTTTTCGAATCGCAGTATTTCATCCTCGGCCCCAAGGTCAAGGAATGCGAAGAGTCCATCGCCCGCTATTCGCAATGCGCCCATGGCGTCGGCGTCACATCGGGAACCGACGCCCTGCTTGCGTGCCTGATGGCCGAAGGCCTCGGACAGGGCCATGAAGTCATCACGACGCCATACACCTTCTTCGCCACGGCCGGCGCCATCGCGCGCCTCGGGGCCACGCCGGTCTTTGTGGATATTGATCCCGTGACCTACAATATCAATCCAGCGCAGATCGAAGCGAAGATCACTTCGCGGACCCGGGCCATCATACCCGTGCACCTTTATGGCCAGATGGCGGAGATGGATGCGATTATGCGCATCGCCCAGGCGCATAACCTGATCGTGATAGAAGACGCGGCGCAGGCCATCGGCGCCGAATATAAGGGCAAGCGCGCCGGCTCGATCGGCCACTATGGCTGTTTCTCTTTCTTCCCCTCCAAGAATCTGGGAGCGGCGGGCGACGGCGGCATGGTGGTGACGAACGACGCGAAGCGCGCCGATAGGATCGCCTGGCTGCGCATGCACGGCATGAATCCCAAATATTATCACAAATACATCGGCGGCAATTTCCGGCTCGACGCCTTGCAGGCCGCCGTCATCAACGTCAAACTGAAATACCTGGACGCCTGGACGCAGGCGCGCCAGTCCAACGCCGCGCGCTATGACCGCCTGTTTGCGCAATCGGGTTTGCCTGCCGGCGGCCAGATTTCAATTCCCGCGATCCGCACGAGCCGCCATATTTTCAATCAATACATCATCCGCGTACAGCGGCGCGACGCCTTGAAGGATTTTCTCGCCAAGAAGAGCATCGGCGTGGAGGTTTACTATCCCGTACCGCTGCATCTGCAGGAATGCTTCGCCTACCTTCAGCAGCCGGCGGGCGCTTATCCCGAGAGCGAGCAAGCCGCGCTCGAAACCCTGGCGCTCCCCGTCTATCCCGAACTCTCCGAAGCGCAGGCGCAATACGTCGTCGAGTCAGTTCAGGAATTTTATAAAGCCTAATCGCCCAGAGACAATCTAAAGGAGAAAAAAATTGCATTTTGTGCTGATTTTCCTATTGACTCAGGAAAATCTGATAATTATCCTGTCTTTATGTTTACAAACTGCGACAGCGTTCAAAAAGGATTGGCACAAATGTTGCCTTCCTTCTTGGAATTTGCAGATGTCTTTGCATTTACAGTGGGGCGTGTCACTCGCGCAAAAATAATCCCGCGTGTTGTTTGTGGTGGGAGTCAAATAGCCAATCAAGCTTTTTCTCGCGTCGGATTTTTCGGCGCGTTTTTATTATAACATCCATTCGGCGCAATGAATGGCTAACATTTTACCAAGGAGAAAGACCATGATGATGAACCGCGCCCACTTTGCTGCTACATCCAGTTTCGCTTTGCTTTTGGTCGTGATGGCTGCCGCTGGCTCTGCTTTTGCCGCGTCTTCGCAGGTAATTGGCGCCACTACGGCAACGCAGGAATTGACGGCGGCCACATCGGAGACTACGGCTTTCATCGCGGTGCGGATGAACGCCTATGACACGGCGTCCACTCAGGCCGCGTATGCGCAAGTGCGCGCAGAAGTCACGGATGCCTCCGCCGGAACGCATTCGGGCGCCTTGAACCTGGCCGTCGCAGACAATGGCAGCATGAAAGATATCATGCGAATCTCTGCGTCCGGCGTGGCGCTCAATCAAGGCGCGCTAAGCGTCGGAAGCGGCGCGGCGCAAATTTTTCAGGCCAATGCGACGACGATCACTGTGAATGGCGGCAAGAGCAATGTGGATTATATTCACTATGCGGATGGCGGAACACCGGCGCTCTTCGTTGCCGGCGCCGATGGCAGAGTCACGCTGGGATCAAACAATGATACGGGCACTTTCCACGGATTAAAAATGGTTGCCAATGACTCCGTCTGTCCTGATGGCTATCGGCAACTGATGCTGGACAGCTATAACAATACTTATCCCTGGGGGTTTGGCAGTTTGATTTTTCGAGTGGCCTCAGGAACCGAGTCCAACCCCTCGGATATTTTGCCAATGTGGAATTGTCCGGGATGGATTATCTTTCAAGGATTCTGCAACGGCGGTTATGTGGAGTCCTCTCGCATTGAGCCGCTTATGTATTATGACGCGCAGAATGACTGTCCGATAGGCGCATTGCGTTTTTGGATTCGAAATGATCAAGAATTTTTCTACAACCTTCAGCTTTCCGCCAACCACAGCATTTATATCATCAATACCGCAGAGAGCGAGGATAATCCGCTTGAATGCGCAAACGGCGCCTATCTCAGCTATGACGGGCAATGGGAATCGGCATCATCGCGCGAAAGGAAATTAAGTATCTCGAATACCGACAGCAAAGCCGAATGGGATTTGCTGGATAGCATCACGCCGGTGAGTTTCGAATATCGCAAGACACTGCTGCGATGGCGTCTGAAGGATGGCCGGGTGGTGGCCTCGCTCAATGCGGAAGCGCCCGCGAAAATCGCGGAAATCAAATCGCGCATGCAAACTGGCGGCGCGGCGGCGCGGGCAGTGGCCAAACTGAGCGAGAAAGATATCAAGGACCTGGCCGAAAAGGAACTGCAAACTTCCTCAGAGCAGATCACGATCTTATCGGATGAAGGAACGGGCATCCGCCGACGTGGCTTTATCGCAGAAGACATGCCTGGCAATCTGGCGCAGGGCAAGGCCATCAGCGCGGTGGAAATTTGTTCGCTCAATACCGCGGCATTGAAGGAAGCCAAGCGCCATATCCAGGACGCCGAAGGCCGCTTGAGCGCCGTCGAGAAAAGCGCATCTGCTGCCGCCGCGCTCCAAGCCAGCCTCGATGACCTGCGCACGCGCATCGCCGCCGTCGAAAGCGAAGCCGAGTATCTGCGCTTCTGCGTTGAAAACGACTGCATTGAAATCGCCGCTGAGCAGGCGCTTGAAACAGTGGACGAAGTCACGACAAGCATCGCATCGCAGACTGTGACGAAGTACCGCATCAATTTGAGCACGGGAAAAGTGGAATCATATCAGACAATCGTGCCAGTCATCACAGAGACCAAGACCGGCGCAAAAGTCCTGCGGCTAAAATCCGGCGTCTCCTTCGATGATAACACAGGAAAATTTTACCAAAAATGCGCGAAGAAAGGCTTATAGCGCCGGCTGGTAGTTCCGCCTTTAGGTGGTCTTTGGCCGCCCAATCTGATCTACCCCGAAGCTCTTAATTCAAGGCGGCTTGCCAACAACGATTCATCACTCGGAGGCCAAGCATGTCTCTCATCCGCGCCACTTCATCGCCTCGCCCGCCTGCAATTATCCTATGCGCGCTATTTTCCATAGTCGCGCTGCTTTTTCTTGTGTTCGCATCCATGCCAGAGGCTGCCGATACCGCTTGGCGCCTCAATAACGACACCGGGCAAGTCATCGCCGGCATTGACGATCAAGGCAACTTCATCTCCGTCGGCGCCATCCTTGAGAATCAATCCTCTCCCCTCTCTCTCAATCCCGCGCGCCATTACTGGACCCTGACAAATGACGCTGGCGCCATCGTCACCGCCATTGACACCGAGAACGGCGATCTGCTAACTTTGGGACAGATTCAATGGGGCCAGACGCCAACCATGTCAAATGCCATTTTTCAGGTGTTTAATTCTTCAGGCGCACTGGTAATCGCCATCGGGCCTGCCGGAGACGCGCAATTTAACGGTCCGAATCCACAGCAACCTCCCGCTACGCCAAATC
>JAPLSP010000407.1 GCA_026398575.1 Candidatus Sumerlaeota bacterium
ACCTGAAGGTTGAACTCCAAACACAACCAGAAGCATGAACTCCAAACGCTGGCGCCGTTCCTATACGCATTGAATTATCCGTTTTATAATTGATCCGATTTTCATTTTGCGTTTTGTATTTTACATTATGTTTTACTGACTTCATCATCCGCGTTTTTCAGGTTCTTTGAAAGGCTTTCAGCGGCTTGGGCGCACTCCTTTGCTTTTGCCTCCTCCTGATGCCGGATATAGTAGTCTCTCAACGCGCGCCAGGTCTCCAGTTGCTCGAAAAAATCGCCCGTATCGCGCGCCACGTCGCGCGCCATTTCCAGATACTTTAGCGCCGTGAAGCGGTTGACGCCGTCCAAGGCGTCGAGGACAAGGCTCTTGATGCGCCAGGCGCGCGGTTTGAGTTCGGCGTATCCGCCGCCCTCGATGGCCGAGAGGACTTGATTGATTTCTTCAATGCTTTCCTGCTTCAATTTGCCTTCCATCCAGTCGGCCGACAGCAAACTCAAACGAATCGCTATTTCCGCTTCGCGCTGCTGCTTTTCTCTGGCGATGGCCAGCGCCGCCTCGAAGCAAGCGCGCGCCATATTTGTCTCGCGCGTTTCCAGATATGCCAATCCCAAGTTCTCTTGAGCGATGGATTCAGCGACAGGGTCGCGGGCGATCTGAGCCAGTTCGTTCGCTCGCGCGGCATGTTTTTGGGCTTCCAACGGGAATCCCGCTCGGCGTTCGAGATTGGAGAGATTAGCCTCGGTAAACGCTTGCGCCTGGACGTGACCGGTTTTTTCCGCGAGCCGCAGGGCGTTTGAATAGGACCCGCGTGCGGAGGCAATCTGGCCGTTCTGCTCTTGGAGGATGCCGATATTCATCAACGTGGCGCACAAGCCATAGTGGTCGCATACCTTGCGACGCAACGGAAGGGCTCGTTTGAAGGCCTTGAGGGCCTGGGCGCGCTGGCTCCATTTCCAATAGATTAGTCCGGCATTGTTGAAAGCGTCGGCCTGAACATGCGTCATCTGTGATTGCTCGGCCAGTTTCGCCAGAGACTGGAAGAAGCGTAGCGCCGCTTCAAAGTCGCCGCGCTGCCAGCGAATGACGCCCAAGGCGTTCAGAGCAGGAATTTCCACTCGAAGGCATTGAAGCCGGGCCGCTTTGTCCGCCAAGTTCTTCAGGAACTCGCCCGCCTCATCCGTTTCGCCCTGCCAGAGCCGCATGACGCCAAGTTCCAGGTTGGCATCCAAAGCCAAGCGTTCGTTGCCGAGCGTTTTCGCGCATTCGAGCGCCGCTTTGAGCATTTCCCCTGCTTCCTGCGCTTCACCTGCCATGCGGCTGAGCTTGGCCATGCGCGTCAGGAGCCGCGCCAGCAATGTCTGGTGGGATTCGGTGGCCGGCAATCCGCGAAGCAGTTCGACGACCTCGCGGAAATTTTGCATGGCGTTTGAGTAGCCGCCCAGATTCATCTGCCGGTCGGCGGCCTTGACCAGATAATAGAGCGTCTTGGAGGTTTCGCCGGCGCGCTTGAAGTGGAAGGCCAGCAATTCATAGTATTCCTGCATGCGGTCGCCGAAGACTATTTCCATGCGGCGAGCCAGCGCGAGGTGAAGGCTGCGCTTTTGCTCTTCAAGAAGGGCGGCATACGCCGCATCGCGAAACAAGCCATGAGTGAAAAAATAATACGGATCGCGCCCAGCCCGGCCGCCGGGGACTTCGTCCAGATAGCGCTGCGTACGAAGCGTCTGTAAATGGCTATTGAGGTTCTCACGGATGACGTCAAACATCTCGATGATGCTAAGCGCAAACTCCAGCCCCAGGAGCGAGGCGCATTGCAGGACCAGCCGTGTATGCGCGTCCAGGCGATCCACGCGCGATTGAATCAAATCGCGCAGCGACACCGGGATAACGTCAACGATATGGTTTTTGAGCGCCTCGCCGTTCAGACCGGCATTGCTGCGCATGATGTCGCGGACCAGCTGGCTCATTTCTTGAAGAAACAGCGGATTGCCGGCGGCCTTCGAGAAAATGTATTCCCGGATTTCAGGCAGAAACTCCTCGGACGGCGTCAGACGCTTGAGCAATTCCTGACGCTCGATTTCGCGCAAAGGCCGCAGGGCAATAAGGGAATGCTCCGGCGCTCGCGGGATAGGCAGGACATCGCCCAAACGGTAGATGAGTATTATCGCCAGCGAGTTTGGAACTCGGGATTCGGGATTCGGGATTCGGGATTCGGGATTCGGGATTCGGGATTCGGGATTCGGGGATTGGGACTCGGAACTCGGAACTCGGAACTCGGAACTCGGAACTCCCTTCGGGGTGGGCCAATTGGCCAGCGTTTGAAGCAGGCGAACTGTGAGCGGATCGGCCCATTGCGCGTTATCCACAACTAAGGTCGGCGGAGCTTTCCGGCTGGTTTCTTTCGCTTTCGAAAGGATGATCTCGCGCAAGAGGCCGAATAGGTTCCGCTGAATCATCTCGGGAGGAACGCCATGCAATGCTTGTATGGCTTTGGGCTGGCCGAAGATGAACTCCAGCAAGAGAGGATCGCACTCTGCTTCCGTCAGATGCGTAGAAAGATATTCCTGAATCTTGCGCGTGACCGTTTCTGCTGAATCATGAGACCCCAAGACAAACTCATCCCGAAGCCATCCAAGAACCGGATATAATAGAATGCAGGAAAACGAAGGCGCGTTCTCCCACCAGATGCTCGACTGCTGGAGGCCGCTGGCGCCAAGCGCTTCATATACCAATCGGCTTTTGCCAATGCCGGCTTCTCCGGTAACATGAAGCAAGGAGACGCCGTTGACGACAGCAGCTCGGGAAAGAAAGTCCGCGATTTCGGATAACTGTTCCTGGCGTCCGCAGAAAGGCGCGCTAAAATCCCGCAGAGCCATCGCTTCAGACTTTTCCGCCAAAATCTGATAGGCTGCATAATTGCCGGGCAGGCCTTGAAGCTCCAGCGGCGGAATCCGTCGCATCTCGAATGCCCTCTTCGCAGCGTCAAAGGTAGCCTGGCAGACATAAATTTCATTATCTGAAGCGCAAGACTGAAGGCGCGAAGCGAAGTTGACGGTATCGCCCAAAACATCATAGGTCTTGCCGGCGGGCGTTTGCATCAATCCGGATTTCACAGCGCCTGTGGCTACGCCAATACGCACTTTCATGGGAAATTCATGCGCTGTTTCCGTCTGCTCAATCTGATCGCGGATATCCAACGCGGCGTAGATTGCGTTTTCTGTGTCGCGGTCGTAGGCGACCGGCGCCCCGAAGACGGCCAGCACCGCGTCGCCAACAAACTTAACGACAAAACCACTGCGCCGCAGAATGCAGTCCGCGCAAAGCTTGTAGAAGCTGGAAGCCAGACGCGATAGGTCTTCGGGCGGCAGCTGGCGGCCAGCGAGCGTAAACCCACGCAGATCGGCAAACAAAATTGAAACACGGCGCAATTCCGTTTCCGCGCTGGAAAGAATCTGTTCGGCGCGGCGCAACGTTTCTTCTGGTAGATAAATAGACCGCTCTTCGAACTGACGACGAAAATGCTCGGATTCCTCCGGCAAGGCCGTTCCTGCCACTCCTAAAACTTCGGCAGGCGCCGCCCGATCAAGCGCTTTCGGCAATGGCGCAGGCTCCAGCCGCGCGCCACAGACCGGGCAAACGGCTTCAACGTCGCTCAGGACGTCAGCCAGGCAATGCGTACATTCTCTCATGCTGATTTCTCATCCACATTGACAGCGTTTTTCGCAAGCCACTCCATTACCCTTGCACTGCTAAAGCGCCACTGATGGCCGATGCGAATAGCAGGGATGTCTTTGTTTTTGACAAATCGCAGCACAGTTTGCGGTTTGACTTTTAGAGCCTTGGCCAGCTCTGCAGATGTCAGCAGTACATCGCTTAGCATAGGTTTAATCCATTATTGAGATTGATAGAGCGAAACAATTTTTAACAGCTCTAAAAAATTTTTAACAACTGTAATCAATGGTTTAACGCTTATTTGTCGGCTGTGTCAACTAAAAAATGCCCTAAATTAATTCTTTTAATTATCAGAGCTGTTCCTTGGGAAAGACCTTCTGAATTTATAGAAAAGCCCTTTGCTTTTCCAAGCGAATCGCATACTGACGGAACGCCGGCGATGAAAATGGCGCTGACGTTTCAGGCGTATGGCCTGCCGGATCGGATCGAGCGCGTCTGGCATGTGAATGAAGCCATGGGCGAGGCCGACTCCGTGTGCGCCGTGATGGTGCTGACCGGCCCATTGATACGCCGGACCTTGAGCGCGATACTGGACTGCCGCGACTACGATGCGGCTGCGAACCCGGATGAACGCCTTTTGCTGAAGCGGACGGTGTCGGCGTTGCGCGCGCTGGGCGATCCGCGACGGGCAGATTATGCTTGGATCAAGGCAATGAAGCTCAAGCTGAAGGGGACGAGCTTCGGGAAGGAAACGGGCGCCGCGCCCGGAGTGCCAGCCGATGCTCCCAAAGCGTTAGCGCGTCCGGTGCGCCGGACAACGCGGCCAAGGCCCAGCCTCAGCGCCCGAGGCCCGGGCTTCCGCGCCCGAAGCGCAGGACGCCCCGCGCATGCTCCCCGGAACCGGGAGTTCATGTCACAAGCGTTACAATCGCGGGAACCAGACCATCCACTCTGCCAATAGATGGAGCGACTTTATCCCATCAAGGGCCACGGCGGAATCATGGGCCTGCGCAGCAAAAGCCAAGCGGCGCATGGATTCCGTCCTGTAACGGAAAAGGAAATCAATAAACTCGGCTGGCCTGGCGGATTCCAAGAAGTCCAGAAGGCAGCCCAAGCCGTAGCGCAATCCATCCTGGCCGATCTACTCCACCCTCCCGCCCCGCAGATACTGGCCGCGATCCGTAAGGCGATAGATCAAGAACTATGAATTCATGGAAAATTGCAGCAGTAGAGTCGCGCGCATCTGGCGCATATATGATACCGGAATGACACCGGCATGACACCTTGTTTTTCATTCAACGAAGACTTTCGCAACCTGTGGGAGAACATCCGAAAAGACATGCCGAAGAAAGGGCGCGGCAAGGGGGAGGAGCTCGACCCGCTCAAACTGCCCACGCGTCTCGTGTCCGTGTTCCCCCCTGTTTCATCATTGTCTGCCAGAACTGCGCCATTTCAAAACTGGTGTATGACTTCATCTCCGGCTTCCAACGCAAGAACGAAGACGGAACCAGCACTCTGGAAAATGGACGCCTCGCGCTCTTCCGCAATTTCGATGAATCCACCGGCAACCCGCTCCCCCGGCCCAATACTCTGCTTATTGACAGCGAACAACTCGAAGCCGGCGACGCGCTTGATGAGAACTTCCGCGCCATGGCCGCAGATGAGATAGACCGCTTCCGCCGTGAGATCATCGAACGTACCGGCGATCCCCGTCAGGCCGAAAACATCAACGACACGGAATTGCTACGCGAGGTCATGAATACGGTTGGCAAGGTGGGCCAACTTGGCGCATCCATCCGTTGCGTGGTCTCGGTTTCGATGCTCACCGAGGGATGGGACGCCAACACCGTCACGCACGTCCTTGGCATTCGCGCTTTCGGGACCCAACTGCTTTGCGAACAGGTTATCGGTCGCGCGCTTCGCCGCCAATCCTATGACCTCAACGAAGAGGGAATCTTCAACGTCGAATATGCCGATGTCTTCGGCATACCGTTCGACTTCACAGCCAAGCCGGTCGTCTCCCCGCCGCAGCCGCCGCGCGAAACCATTCAGGTCAAGGCGATACGCCCCGACCGCGACGCGCTCGAAATCCAGTTCCCGCGCGTTGATGGCTACCGCGTCGAGCTTCCTGAAGAGCGCCTCACCGCCGATTTCAACCAGGATTCGGTGCTGGTACTCACTCCCGCATTGGTTGGTCCGTCCAAGACGCGGAATGCCGGCATCATCGGCGAAGGCGTTGACATGGACCTGGAGCACTTGGGTGACATGCGCTTGTCCACTCTGCTCTTCTGCCTTACGCAACGCCTGCTGTACACCAAGTGGCGCGATCCCGGCGAGGAGCCAAAACTTCACCTCTTCGGCCAGCTCAAGCGCATCACCAAGCAGTGGCTCGATACCTGCCTCGTCTGCAAGGGCGAGGATATGTATCCCGCCCTGCTCATGTATCAGGAACTGGCGGATATGGCCTGCAACAAGATCACCGACGCGATCACCCGCAAGTTCGTCGGCGAGCGCCCCATCAAAGCCCTGCTCAACCCATACAACCCAACCGGCTCCACTGCCCACGTCCGGTTCAACACATCGAAAACTCTGCGCTGGGAAACCGACTCCCGCCGTTGCCATATCAACTGGGTCATCCTCGACAGCGACTGGGAAGCCGAATTCTGCCGCGTCGCCGAATCGCACCCGAATGTTGTCGCCTACGCCAAGAATCACAACCTCGGCCTTGAGGTGCCCTATCTCTATGGTTCGGAAAACCGGCGCTATCTGCCGGACTTCATTGTGCTTGTGGATGACGGCCACGGTCCCGACGATCTCCTGCGCCTTATCGTCGAAATCAAAGGCTACCGTCGCGAAGATGCAGATATGAAGAAAGCCACAATGGAGACCTACTGGGTTCCTGGCGTGAACTACATCGGCACACATGGCCGCTGGGCCTTTGCTGAATTCACCGACATCTATGAAATCGAGCCGGACTTCGCAGCCAAGGTCGAGAGCGAATTCAATCAACTGATCGAGACGGTTATCCAGTCATGACAAAAACGCTATCGCTCCCGGATTACCCTGCTTTCCTCGCCGCGCTGAAGGAACGCATTCTCCAAGCTCGCACCTCCGCCGCACGTGCGGTCAACCGTGATTTGATCCTGCTTTACTGGGACATCGGACAGGGCATTGTAGAAAAACAACAGACGCAAGGATGGGGTGAGGCTGTCGTCGAACGCCTTTCCGCCGACCTGCGGGCCGCGTTTCCAGACATGCTCGGGTTTTCCGTCGCAAACCTCTGGAGAATGAAACAGTTCTACCTCGCGCACACGTCGCCTGAATTTCTCGCGCAAGCTGCGCGAGAATTGAAAAAGGCGCAGAGGCCAATTCTGGAACAAGCTGTGCCAGAAATTGTCTTGACCGAAATTCTCGCACAAGCTGTGCGAGAAACTGTTTCGACTAAAATTCTCGCACAAGCTGTGCGAGAATTAATCGCTTCGGTTCCTTGGGGACATCATGTATTGCTGATGGGCAAGCTTGCCGACCCCGCCGCCCGTCTCTTCTATCTGCGCGCCGTCGCCCAGTTGGGCTGGAGCCGCAGCGTCCTGCTCAACCAAATCAAAGCCGGAGCCTACGAACGGGCGGTAAAGGAAAAGAAGACCCATAACTTCCCCCTCGCTCTCCCAGAGCATTTTGCGGAGCAGGCCGACGAGATGATGAAGAGCCGGTATAACCTCGAATTTGTCGGGCTCGCCCGCGCCATGAAGGAGCGCGATCTTGAAAATCGGTTAATTGGAAGATTGCAGCAGTTCATCCTCGAACTCGGCTACGGCTTCTGCTTCGTCGGACGGCAATACCGCCTCGCGCTTGGCGCCAAGGAATATTTCGTGGACTTGCTCTTCTACCACCGGTTCCTCAAGTGCCTCGTCGCCTTCGATCTCAAGATCGTCGCCTTTGAACCCGAGCATGCCGGAAAGATGGATTTCTATCTCAACCTTCTCAACGACAGGGAGCGCGCCCCGGATGACCGACCCTCCATCGGCATTATCCTGTGCGCCGAGAAGGATGACATTGAAGTCGAGTTCGCCCTCAAAACAAAGCAGAACCCCATCGGCGTCGCCGAATATCAGCTCCAGGCAAAACTCCCCGCAAAACTCAAGGGACGCCTGCCTTCGGCAAGGCAGCTCAGCAACGCCGTCCGTGAAATCATTTCAGTGGAGAAATCGGACATAAATCGGACAAATCGGACATCGCTCCTCGCGGCGGACCGCACGGACGAGGATCGTCCGCGCAAAGGGCTCGCAAAGGGCTCACAAAGGGCTCATAAAGGGCTCATCCCTCCCTCGCGCGAGAATCAGCAAAATATCTTGGAAATTTCGGGAAAAGGCGTCATCAAAGGCGGCGTAGAACGCGCAGATCAAGAAGCGCCGGTGAAAACGCCGGTGAAAACGCCGGTGAAAACGCTGGTGAAAGCGTCGGTGAAAACGCTGGTGAAAGCGTCGGTGAAAACGCTGGTGAAAGCGCCGGTGAAAACGTCGGTGAAAACGTCGGTGAAAGCGTCGGTGAAATCGTCGGTGAAAATCATGGATTTGATCCGGCAGAATGTTTTCATCACCTTGGTAGAACTGGCGGCGCAGTTGGGAGTGACGAAACGGTCCGTGGAAAGAAATATTCAAAAGCTTCAGTCCGAAGGTTGCTTGAAGCGCATTGGGCCGGACAAAGGCGGACATTGGGAAGTTATTGACATAAAATAAGGACAACTCGCATGGCCAGGAAACCGAATACAGCCAAGACCGTCGAAACCCTCATCCATCCCGAGGATAAGCGCAGGAATATCCCCACGGCGGAACTTCAACCTGTGGTCCAGAAAGAGCATGCGGACATCAAACAGGTGAAGTATCAGCGCAATATTGATCTCGACCCCCAGCTCGTTTGGCGCGGGAAGGATGAACAGGACTGGAGCGACCTTGTTGTTCAGGCGCCGCCGCTCTACATTCAGGAGAAGATCCATCCAAAGGTGTTGATTGATGATCTGCTGCGCCATGCGGCACACGCCAGCAGAGATGCTGGCGCTCCCAGTCAGCCCGACCTGTTCGCCGACTTCAACGGAATGCCCAAGGGCGTGGACAAGACGGAGTTCTATCAGCACGACCAGAACTGGTCCAACCGCATGATATTGGGCGATTCCCTTCAAGTGATGGCAAGCCTTGCCGAGCGCGAAGTGCTGCGCGGCAAAGTGCAGTGCATCTACCTTGACCCGCCCTACGGCATCAAATTCAACAGCAACTTCCAATGGTCCACCACCAGCCGCGACGTGAAGGACGGCAACGTCAGCCACATTACCCGCGAGCCGGAACAAGTCAAAGCAGTCCGCGACACTTGGCGCGACGGGATCCACAGTTATCTGACGTATCTTCGTGACCGCCTTACTGTCGCCCGCGATTTGCTCACCGATTACGGTTCCATCTTCGTGCAGATCGGGGATGAAAATGTCCAT
>JAPLSP010000120.1 GCA_026398575.1 Candidatus Sumerlaeota bacterium
ATTTTCAATTTCTCATTTCTCATTTTACATTTTACATTATATAAAACCCGCATTTTCACGGCGCTTTGCGCTACGCTCCTGATCCTGTTCACCACGCCACAAGTCGTTTTTGCGTCTTGTGCGATTACGAGCTCTTCGTTCGGGCGCATGCCGAGCGGCGAAGAAGTTCCGCTTTATACCATGACCAACTCCTCCAGGATGCGCGTGCGAGTCATGCCCTTTGGCGCGACGATTGTCTCCGTCGAAACGCCCGACCGCTACGGCCATGTTACCACTGTTACGCAGGGATTGGATTCGCTTGAGAATTATCTCAAAAAAGGCGGCGTACAAGGCACGATTGTCGGGCGATACGCGAACCGCATTGCCAATGCCCGCTTCACGATTGACGGCGTCGAATACCCGCTGGCGAAAAATATGGGCGCGCACCAAATCCACGGCGGGCGCCAGGGGTTCCATCGCGTTCTCTGGCAATCCGAAGCGTTCTGCGAGCCATTCCAGGCGTCGGACCGCGCGGGCGTGAAGATGACCTATCTGAGCCGCGATGGCGAGGAAGGCTTTCCGGGTAATCTGCGTGTGACCGTCATCTATGCGCTGACGAGCTTCAATGATCTGACCATGGACTACGAAGCGACGACGGACAAGCCCACGCACGTGAACCTGACCAACCACGCTTATTGGAATTTGCATGGAACCGATACGGGCGCAGCGGCGGCCAGCGCGCTCGATCATGAGATTACCATCTTCGCCGACGCAGTTTTGCCGGCCGGCGACGACCGGTTCCCGACGGGCGATCCCGTTGCGGTTAAGGATACGCCGCTGGATTTCACGCTCCCCACCGCGATCCGCGCCAAAATCGCCAATCTCAAAGGCGGTTACGATCACTGCTACGCGCTGCGCAAGGAACCGGGAAAGCCAATGGGGATGATGGTGGCGGCAAGGGTATCCGATCCCGCAAGTGGCCGCGTGATGACGATTTCTACGACGCAGATTGGAATGCAGTTTTGGTCGGCAGGCGCCTCATGCCCGACTATTTCCCTCGAAACCCAGCACTACCCCGATTCGCCGAATCATCCCTCCTACCCCTCCACCCTCCTGCGTCCCGGCGAAACCTATCATCAAACGACCATTCACCAATTCAGCATTCGGAAAAGGTAGCCACAAATATTGCCGCAATCCAAGGAGCATGAGTATGTATAAAACCACCTCGCTTATATTGGCCACGCTGCTGCTGTTTGCGCCATTCGCGCCCGGCGCCGCAGCGGCTGAGAAGCGCCCCAATATTCTGTTTTGTTTCGCGGACGACTGGGGGCGCTATGCGGGCGCTTATGCGGGATTGGACGGGCGCCCGACGATCAGCGACGTGGTGAAAACGCCGAACATTGACCGGATGGCCAGGCAGGGCGTGCTATTCAGGAATGCCTTCGTGACCGCGCCGAGCTGCACGCCATGCCGCAGTTCGCTGCTGTCGGGGCAATATTTTTTCCGCACGGGACGCGGCGCCATCCTGATCGGCGCGCAATGGGACTCGACGATCCCTTCCTATCCGCTGATGCTGCTTGACGCAGGTTATCACATCGGCAAGAGCTACAAGGTATGGAGCCCCGGTACGCCTGCGGATGCGCCGTATGGCGGGCAGAAGCATGCTTATGAGAAGTCGGGCCGCGATTTCTGCGACTTCTCGGAAAACGCGACAAAGCTGGTGCGCGAGGGGATGACCTTCGAAGCCGCGAGAGAAAAAATCCTGTCCCAGGTGCGCGGTAATTTCGACGCGTTTCTCGCCGACCGCAAGCCGGGCCAGCCATTCTGCTTTTGGTTCGGGCCGACGCTGACCCACCGTAAGTACGAGAAAGCATCGGGCAAGGCGCTGTGGGGCATCGAGCCGGATTCCTTGAAAGGCAAACTGCCGAAATTCATGCCCGACGTTCCGGAAGTCCGCGCCGACTATACCGACTACATGGGCGAGATTCAGGCCTGGGACGCGGGCGTTGGCGTACTGCTGAAAAAACTGGAGGACATCGGCGAGCTCGACAATACGCTCGTCGTCATCAGCGGCGACCACGGAATGCCGGGCGTACCCGGCGGCAAATGCAACCTCTACGACCACGGCGTCGGCGTCGCGCTCATCGCTCGCGGACCGGGCATCAAGGCGGGCCGCATCGTGGACGATTTCGTCAACATGATGGACATCGCGCCGACGTTCCTCGAAGCCGGCGGCGTGAAAGCGCCCGACGTGATGACGGGCCGCAGTTTCATGAACGTATTGTTGTCCGAAAAATCCGGACAGGTGGATGAGAGCCGCAACTTTGTCGTAACCGGCCGCGAGCGGCACGTCTCCGACGCGCGCGAAGGCAATCTGCCGTATCCGCATCGCGCGCTGCGCACGCGGGATTTCCTCTACATCCGCAACTTCGCGCCCGACCGCTGGCCGATGGGCAGCCCGAAATTCACGAGCAAGGCCGACATGCCTTCGCTCGACGCCATCGAGCAGAACACCTTCGCCGCCTTCGCCGACATGGACGCCAGCCCCACCAAGGCGTGGCTGGTCGGCCAGTTCGGCGAGGCGAAATGGCAATGGAACTACGACTATGCTTTTGCCAAGCGGCCCGGCGAGGAACTCTACGATCTGCGCAGCGATCCCGACGAGACGAAGAACGTCGCCGCCGATCCCGCCTTCGCCGCCAAGAAGCGCGAGATGAGCGAACGCCTGATAAAAATTCTGACCGACGCCAAGGATCCGCGCGTCCTTGAAAACGGAAAACTCTTCGAAAATCCGCCCTTCACCGACGGCAGACCCGCTCCAGCAACCGCCAAACCCGCAGCAGCCGCCAAGCGCAATGCGAAATGAAGCAACGCAGACCAAGCGGGCGCATCCGGGCTTATAGCCAAGAGACAAGTTTCATAAGATGCTCAACATTTCTATCAGAGCTGGCGCCGCATGGTAGGCCGTCCCGCTCCGTCGGGCGGCCTCGGCGCGCGCTGGCCGCCCGCCGGAGCGGGACGGC
>JAPLSP010000209.1 GCA_026398575.1 Candidatus Sumerlaeota bacterium
GCGCGGGGCCGTCCGGCGGAGCGGAGCGGCCTACCACTCGACGCCATGGTTGGGTGATGGCTATGAATCAAATAATGGCTCGCATCCAATTCGTGGACGTTCACTTCTTTTCGCCGCATTGCGGGCAGTTTGATTCTCCCAATGGCGCCAAGGATCGCGTATCGGCAGACGGAGAGCTGGGCTTTGGGCTTGCCGTGGGAAGGGCGCTGTGTATCATCGCCAAGCGTGACAATCACCATGATTCTTCCCGACCTCCCGCGTTTTGAAATTCCCCCTGGCCCCGAGTCATGGCGCCGCCGGATGTCCCTCGCTGACTACCATGAATGGGTGACTGAAAACGTCCGCGAACTTCAGCGCCGTGGTCTCTATCGCAAGATCCGTGACACCATTTCTCACAAACCTGTTGACGCCCGATTTCGTCTGATCAAGGAGAATCAAGATGACTGTCCCAATCTATAACGTCGGCATCATCGGTTACGGCTGGGCTGCCACGGCGCATGTTGCGGCCATCAACGCCACCGGACGCGCCCGGGTCACGGCTGTCTGTTCCTCCCGCAAACTCGATCCTGCGGCTTTGAGCGACGCGCATGGCGGGCGCATCGCCGTCTATGGCGATCTGAAAGCGATGCTGGCCAGGCCGGACATTGACGTGGTTTCAATTTGCAGTTACCACGACCGGCACGCGCGCGAAGCCATCGCGGCGGCCAGGGCGGGCAAGCATTTGATCATCGAGAAGCCGCTGACGCTGAACTTGAAAGACCTGCGCGCCATGCAAGCGGCCATCACACGGGCGGACGTGAAGACGTGCGTTTGTTTCGAGCTGCGGTTCGCCAGCCAGCTCATCGCCACGAAGGCTATCATTGACGCCGGTCTGCTCGGGCGCGTCCATTATGCCGAGGTGGATTATTATCACGGCATCGGCCCGTGGTATCGGGAATACAAGTGGATTCTGAGCAAGGAATCCTGCGGAAGCAGCCTGCTGGCCGCAGGCTGTCACGCGATGGACGCAATGCTGTTGTACATGGGCAGCGAGATCGAGAGTGTGTCCAGTTACGGCACGAATTCGACAAACAAGATTTTCCGCAAGTATCAATACCCAACCACGACGGTGAATGTGGTGAAGTTCAAGGATGGCCGTGTGGGCAAGGTCACATCCTGCATTGATTGCTGGCAGCCGTATTACTTCCATACGCATCTGGTCGGCAGGGAAGGCAGCCTGCTCGACGACAAGTTCCACTCGACAAAGATCGCCGGTTTGAACAAGAACAAGTGGAGCACGCTGTCTATGAAACTGGCCGATTCCGGCGACGTTTCCGACCATCCGTATCAGACGCAATTCGATGCGTTCTTCAAGGCGCTGGCCGAAGGCCGGGAGATGCTGCTGACGAGTTTGAGCGAGGCGGCGCGGACGCATGATGTCATCTTTGCTGCCGAAAGATCGGCGTCGCTGGGCCGACCGGTGAAGCTGAGCGAATTGCGGCAACGCTGAAGGATTGCGAGTTGCAAGAAAGATCCTGAAACGATTCAGCGAAAGGCAAAATCATGAATGCAAAATTGGCAATCGAAGGCGGACCCAAAGCGGTCCGGAACAAACTTCAAGGCTGGCCGCGCTTTGACGAGAAGGCCATCAAGGCGGTCGAGGAAGTCCTGCGCTCCGGCAAGGTCAATTACTGGACGGGCCGCAAAGGGATGGAGTTCGAGAAGAAATTCGCCGAGTGGCAGGGCAGCAAATACGCCGTCAGCGTGGCCACGGGCACGGCGGCGCTCCACGTGGGTTTGACCGTGCTGGGCATCGGTCCGGGCGACGAGGTGATCGTGCCGAGCTACACGTTCATTGCAAGCAGCTTTTCCATCGTGCAGGCGGGCGCGATTCCGCGGTTCGCCGACGTGAACCTCGACGACCATTGCATCAGCGTCGAATCGGCGGAGAAACTCGTGAACGAGCGCTCCAAGGCGATCATGCCGGTTCATCTCTACGGCAACGTCTCGGACATGGACAAGATACGCGCCTTTGCCCGCAAGCACAAACTGTTCGTCGTCGAGGACAACGCCGAGGCGTTCGGCGGCGAATACAAGGGCAGGAAGACCGGCACGCTGAGTGAAATCGCGGGCTGCAGTTTCTGCCAAAACAAGACGTTCACCACCGGCGGCGAGGGCGGCATGGTCACGACCGACAACGAAGACCTCGCCTGGCTGGCGCGCAGTTTCCGGGATCACGGCTATGACGTGAAGCAGCGCCTCAACTTGCTGGAGCTGGAGCAGAAACTCCCTTACATCCACAACATGGTCGGCTGGAATTATCGCATGACCGAGATGCAATCCGCCATCGGCCTGGCCGAACTGGAGCGCATGGATTCGTGGAACATGCCAACGCGGCGGCGCAACGCGAAGATTCTTGTGGACGCGCTCAAGCCGCTGCCGCAGGTGAAGTATTGCCCGGTGGACACGCCGGAACGGCGCAATGGCTGGTATGTGCTGGCCTTCTCGCTGGACATCGAGCAGATGAAGTGTGACATCAAGCAGTTCGTCACCGCCGCCGCCGAGGAGGGTATTCCGTGCTGGAAGGTGTTCTGGCCGCAATGCCACACAGAGGCCGCGTTCCAAAAACACAATGCCTTTGGCCGGTCCGGGTTCCCATTCAAATCATCGGAATATGCCAGCCCCGAGAGCGTGGATTACACGAAAGTCGAGGCGCCGAACGCGTGCTGGCACGAGTCGCACACGTTCACCTGTTTTGCGTATCCGACCTTCACGGAGTCGGACATGGAGCAAATTGCGGAAGGGCTGGTGAAAGTGATCCAGCACTACGGCAAATAGGCAGCGCGTCCGGAGATGTGTGCATTCGGCATTAATCGCCGGTTGTTTTCATCGGACGAGCGCTTGCGGATAGGAGCGGCGCCTCAAAGAAAGCGGCAAGCCACTTTACTCCAAAAGCTGGCGCTGTTCCTGAACGCAATTGTTTCTCGTGCCCACGTAGAAATAGATGGCTAAAATTCTGAATCAAAGCATTAACCTATGAACCAAAAAATCCGCTGGGGCGTAATCGGTTCGGGCGGCATCGCCCGCCGACGCACGATTCCGGAAGGCATCGTGCCGGCGGGCAATGCCGAACTGGCCGCCGTCTTCGACATCAATCTGCAAGCCAACGCGGAAGTCGCACGGCAGTTCAACGCGCGCGCCGTGGACAGCCTGGAAGCATTGCTACGGTTGGACGTTGACGCGGTTTACATCGCCACGCCGGTGAACACACACGCGGAACAAACCTGCCGGGCTGTCGCCGCCGGCAAACACGTTCTCTGTGAGAAGCCGCTGGCGATGACGGTGGCCGAGGCGCGCGCTTCGCTCAAAACGTGCCATAAAGCGCGGGTGAACCTCGGCGTCGCGTTCATGATGCGCTACCATAGCCAGCATCAGGCGGCCCTGAAACTCATTCAAGAGGGAAGAATCGGAAAGCCGGTTTATGCCCGGGCGCAACTTTCCTGCTGGTATCCGCCCATGCCCGGCGCGTGGCGTCAGGAACCGAAACTCGGCGGTGGCGGGGCGTTGATTGACATGGGCGGGCACTGCCTGGATCTGCTGGAAATGTTCTTCGGACCGGTCGAGGCGGTGAGCTGTTGCACGAACCGGACGGTCCACGCCTACGCGTCCGAAGACAGCGCCGTGGTGTTGGCGCGCTTTCGAAATGGCGCGCTGGCTACAGTGGATGCCTGTTTCTGCATCCCGGACAACAGCAGCAAGAACCGCTTGGAGCTCTACGGCTCGAAAGGCAGCATCCTCGCTCAAGGCACGATCGGCCAGGGCGAAGCGGGAGAAATGACCGCATATCTCGAAAGCGATGACAAAGCCTACAACGCCCAGCAAGCCAGGGACGCCGGCGCCGGCCTTGCGATCACGCCGCCGCCGGTGAACATGTACCGGGCGGAAATCGAAGCCTTCAGCCAGGCCCTGCTTGAAGACCGTGACACGAAAGAATCCGCGCTAGCCGGGCTGCGGAGCCAGATCGTCTTGGAAGCCTGCTATCGCTCGGCCAGGTCGGAGCGTGAGATTCGGAATCTGGGGACAACTCAAAGGCGAAAATATTCATGGGAACATCAATGATTGCGACAATCAGGAACGCCCCCTCAAATGTCCCAATGCGCGCCATGACCATCGCATTTCTTTTCCTTGTTTTGATCGCCGGGATGGTTGGCTTTGCGCAATCCACACTGGCCGCAGACTTTGAATTCCGCCATCACTTCATCTCGCGCGACCTGCCCGTGAACAGTGGCGGCAAGGGTGACTATGGCCTTACGGCTTTGGTGGATCTAAATCGCGATGGGCGGCCCGATTTTGTTTTGGGCGGACGCAACGTGAAGCCGGAGCGGCTTTACTGGTTTGAGTATCGCGGGCCGGACAACTGGATCAAGCACGAGGTCGGGCGCGACTATAAGTCCGACGTCGGGCTGGCGGCGCTCGACGTGGATGGCGACGGCTGGCCCGATCTTGTGTGCAGTGGCGTGTGGTATCGCAACCCCGGCAAGCCTGCTGACCAGCCAACCGAACAGCCAACCAAACAGCCAACCAAACAGCCAACCGAACAGCCATGTGAGCGATTTGTTTTCGACGATCATGCGGCGGGCGCGCATGATGTTATCAGCGCCGACATCAACGGCGACGGAAAGCCCGACCTCACCGTCGCCAACGGCGGCCCGGCCGCCCCGGTGAAGGTCAGCATGCGCACCGAGCTCGTCACCCCGCAGCGGGTGTCGCGGCTCAAGGAGGTGCTCTCGCACCACCCGGGCAGCTCCGAGGTGCACCTCGCGCTGGTCGGCGGGAGCGGCACGAAGGTCTGGAAGCTCGACGACGGGCTGAAGGTCACCCAGTCCTCGGCGCTGATGGGCGACCTCAAGGCCCTGCTCGGCCCCGGCTGCCTGGGCTGATCGCCCCGTCAGCGGGGACGTCGACCGGCCCGGGATCCAGTCGAGAGGTGTCGAGCGCCCGGGGAACCCCTCCGCGTGAAGCTC
>JAPLSP010000127.1 GCA_026398575.1 Candidatus Sumerlaeota bacterium
AGGTCGCCTGTGCCGATGGCCTGCTGTCGGCGGAGGGTCATCTGAATGGCGCGGCTCTCGAAGGCGCCGGCCTCCGGAATTTTCAGGAGCGTGTTCAGCCAGCAGAAATACTCCAGATGCGCATAGCTCTTCCAAGCCCAGTCCTGCCCGTGCGGAAAAAGCATGTCGCCATCCCAAACGCTGATAGGGCCGGTGACCGTGCGCCACATCTCGCGCGCCCGATATGAAAGCGTTTCAGGGACGGGGCGGTCGAAGATGCGATAGGCCAGCGCGCCATCCAGCAGCAGTGAAAACGCGGACTGGTACGGCGTGCTCCAGAAGCCATGATTCTCGAGCGTCAGATCGGCAAAAAGGTTTTCCGAGGCCATCCATTCTTTGACGGGTTTTCCATCGAGTGTTTGCGTATTGCTTTTGTCCGAGGCGATGCTGACGGCGTTGACCGCCCAGCGTCGCGCCAGTTCCTGCCATCGCGCGGCGTGGGGATGGTCCGGATATTTATTGGCGGCCAGCGCCAGGAGCGGCGTATTCCAGGAGCAATCTTCGCTGCCGGTGTTGCCGGGCGCCGCGGTGGCGATGGGCTTGTCGAGATTGTCGGCTTCTTTGCAGGTGATCTCTTTGACGAGCGCCACGGTTTCTGCGTCGAGTTGTTTTTCCATCAGATGCGCCGCCCATGCCGCGCCCTTGAACTCCAGCGCCGCCTGCCAGCTGGGGCCGCCCCAACGCGCGGGATTGATGCACCGCGCGCAATTCTTGTTTGTCAGGCACAGCGCGCGCAGCGTCCGGCGCAGATGATCCTCCATCTGCGCGCGTGGAATCCGGTAGCGGCTGAAATGGCTCTGATCCGGCAATGCCGTCAATAATGTGGCATAGATAATGCAAAGATTGCTATTGCCGCGCGGCCACGTAACACCGGCGCCTTTCGCCAGGAAAGCCCCGCCGCCTTTTTCAATCGTTTCATCATCCTTGAAAGTATCCGAGCTTTCGATCCATCCGGCGAAATTCTCGAGCAATTTCAGGTAGAGCTTCATTTTCATCTCGCTCGAGAGCGTCTCGCGCGTCATCGCAAACTGATTGTCAGTCTTCCCAGTCTGGGCGCCAGCGAAAGAAGAAAGCATGGAGATCATTGCGCATATTGCGGCAACTAAGAACGCTCGTAATCCATTCCTGATCATTCAAATACTCATTTCGGAACTGAATTTTATTACTTGGCGCTTGCGGCTTTGCTTTCCCCCGCAGCCCAGCGGATGCCGCGCAGGAGAATTTCGGTATAGGCTGGATTCTGCCAGGCTACGCGATCATGGCCGAGCATATAAAAGAAAATCGGGCTTTGGCCGTAGCGCGTCACCCAGGCGACGGACTTGCTGCACTTCGGGTGATCGGTGGTGAGCAACACGCGCACGCTGGGCGATGTATAAAAGCCGCCGTAGGCTTCATCTTTGATCGTGAAATCTTTCAGCCCTTTCGTGATGGGGTGCTCCTTATCGGCCACGGTTACATTGAGTTCCTGGTCGTGGTCGTAAGTGGACTTGGGATACAGCTTGCCATCAATCGTTTCTGGATTGGCAAAATATTTCCCGCCGATGATTCTGCCATACTCCGGCCAATCCGAATGCGCGCACAGGTTATGATGCATCGAGACGACGCCGATGCCGGTCTTGAGCAGATCGGCGAAGGCCTGGCGCTGTTCGGGCTTGAAGCCTTTCGTCATGTCATACATCACGAGCACGTCGTATTCTTTTTCCAGTCCAGGCTTGAGCAGGTCGGCCTGCTGGGGCAGTTGCGCCTTCGTGTACTTGACGCCGGGCAGCGCGTCGAACATCGCATAGAACTCTTTCTCCTGAAATCCATGTCCGCCGTAGGTCAGCAAGATGCGGATGGCTTTTTCTTTGGATGCTTCCTGCGGTTTTCCCTGGTTTGCTGTTTGCGCTTTGCCTGTGGCGATTGCGAAGGACAACGCCAGGACGCATAGGACAGATAGGACGCATGCCTTCTTCATTGGGCTTCTCCTTTATGATTTAGTGAAAATTATTTGAGCGATAATGGAAATGCCAATTCGTTTTTTTATGATTCGCCTTTCAGGAACCGCCTCTCAATATCCGCCTCTCAAGAACCGCCTGCTTGCTCGGGCGAGACCAACAGTATCTTCATTTCATGCGGCTGAAATACTGTTTCTTTTTCGGAAGAAGCTTCGCTCGCTGCCGCAGTGTAGGGATCGAGCCACTGGCGTTGTCCCTGCGCCGAGACCTGAATCACCGTCTTGACGCTTTCGGCGCCTTCATTGAACAAGAGATAGAAATGCCTGGGAGCGCGGGCGTCCTCGCCCGCACTGGGAGCGCCGGCATCCCTGCCGGCGAGTGGAGCGCGGGTATCCCCGCCCGCATTACGCTCCGCTGCTATAGGCGCCTCCCTGCGAGGGCGCGCGTCCTCGCCTACGACGCCTGTTCGTGTTTGGGGACTCCACTCGCCAGCAGAGATGCTGGCGCTCCCAGTAATGCTGGCGCTCCCAGAGATGCTGGCGGTCCCAGTTACGTGGCGATACCGGATATCAAGGCTCGGTGGTTGTAGAGTAACGTCCGGTTTCGCTAAAGCATCAATCGCGGCGATGAGTTCTTCGGGGGATTTGGGCTGTTTGGCATTTTTGATCGCTGCTGTCGCGGCTGCGCGCGCGGTGTTCCAGGAGATCAACCTTCCCGCAGCGGCGAGCTTCTCGATGGCGGGCAGGGCTTTCGCCGGCAAGTCGCGCAAACCATCCATGATGACGGCGCGATATTGCATGCCTGCCAATCGCACGCCGGATTCGTCAATCTGCGCGTCTTCCCAGAGGTGGCGTAGTTCCAGATAGTTGAAGTCTCGCTGATGCTGGAAGCAAACCTTGGCCGCTTTGTCAGGGAGCGAAGTGGATTCGCCCAGGATGGCCACTTCGCAGATGTGCCGCGAGTCGGTGTTGATCCAGCTCAAGCGGCGGCAGGCGTCCGCATAGGGCTTATAGCGCCCCCACCATTCGGCATGAGGGCCGACGTCGGGAGGCCGCTCATCGAATCGCGAACCGCGAATGGAATAATAAAAGGCGTGGGGAAAAAGCAGATTGTGCCCGCGCACGAAACACCAATTCGCCAGCCATACCATCTCATCGTACGTGAGGTTGTGTCCGTAAGCGCCATAGAGCTCGTTGGAATTGCGGCGGCGCCCGAGGTGGATCATCGCGCTGGAGGCGCATTTGACCATCGTGGAATGCTCCCCTTCGAGCGCCTTGGGACCGGGTTCGACGTAGCGCCAGACCAAATCCTGTCCGGGCGATTGGAAATAACGCTCCGCGCCCAGATCAGCCGAGCCCGCCGGATGCCCCATCAGCATGATCCCATGCTTCGCGCACCATTCGCTCAACTGCTTATAGAAATTTTCTTCCAGGCATAAATTCACCGCGCGATGGTACTCGCTCTTGTAGCGGGCGGAGTCGGCATTGTCTTTATACCACAGGTCCGCCAGATGCGGCGTGATATCGTAGCCGAGAATGCGATTGATCTGCTTGATGACCGCGGCGGCGCCCGGAACCATGTCTTTCGCGCCGCCCCGCCCCATCGGCGACGGCTCATCGGTGAAAATTCCAAGAATCGTCTTGCCGAAATATTGCCCAAATTCCTGCGCATAGCGGTCGTAAACGAGATTCATGAAACTGGCGACGGCCTCGGGATTGAGAATGTCGCCGGCGGGCGGCAAGTCTTCCTTTGGCTTTTTCGCTTCATCGCCGATGTAATGCAATCCGCGTATCACACCGCCGGAGGGGCGGTCCACCACGGCGACGCGCTGTCCATTCGGGCGGTCGAGCGTCGCGATGAGCGTCCAACCGGGTTCGAGTTTGGGCGTTTCGCCGGGCTTGAGGTCAATCTTCGCCAGCCCGCGCGCGGCATGGGCGGGATTGCGCGCCACCACTTGTCCGCTCGATGAGCCCGAAGGATACATGCCTTCGTCATAGAGAACCACGTGCATCTTGCGGCGCGCGGCTTCCTCGATGACCAGCCTCATGCATTGAATCATGCGCGGCGACAGCCAGCCCATCTCCTTCGGCAATCCGATACGCGGGTGAATGACGAATCCATAAACGCCATGCGCTTCGAAATCGGCCAGCTGCCGCAGCAGTTCGTCGTCCTTCAAGTCGTCATTCCAAAACCAGAAAGGCATCACAGAGAATTCATGCGGAGGATCGCGGAATTCGGCAAGCAGACCCGAGGCCATCCCCGACGCAACTTTATCCGCTGGATTCTGCGCGCCGGCGCCAGAGATGAAGGATGCCATGATGAGCGCCTCCACAAGATAAATACAGCGCATTCGCGTGCGCTTTTCCGGTTTCATGTATTGCCCCCTGTCATGGCGCATTTGCCCCCAAGAAAGCGTGGATTTTCCCGCTTTTAGAAATTAGAATCAATCCATGATTGGCGCGCGATAGATAAATCCGCGCTCCCATGAGACTGTGGCCTTAGTGCTCTGACTCAGAATTACGATCTCGTATTTTGCCTAAGGGATGAAAACAATGCAGTCGGAATCGGCGCCAGCATTTGGAGTGCGGTTGCTTGCTGCCGCGTTTGCTTCGATGGTCTATAAGATTGGCGTAGCTAAAGCGGCAACAAGCAACCGCACTCCAAAAGCTGGCGCCGTTCGTATCCGCATGAATCTACTCTTCCTGCGTGAGAATTTACGATAAATTTATGAGATCGCAATTTCGAATATGAATACTTAGGCAAAGCTAAACAAGTCGAAGTAACTGATTTGCAGAAACAGCCAGGGATACGGCGATGCCCATTGGTTTATGCGCAAAAATGAAAGCGCTTGCGGAACGCCACGCGGAATTGGCGACTGTTTGCGCGCTGGCTGCGATCTTGCTCGCGCCGTTTCTTCCGATTCTGATGTTTCCTGGCGGACGCGTTCTGGGCGAGCCGCAGTGCGATAATCCCTCGGCATTCTACTACTACAACTATTTCTGCGGGCATAGCTGGCGCGCGGGCGAGACGCCGCTGTGGAACCCCTACATCATGATGGGGATGCCGATGCTGGCCGAAGGGGAGATGGCGGCGTTCCATCCGCTCTCGGCGCTGTTCGTGGCGCTGCCAACCGGCGCGGCCATCAACTGGCTGATCGCGCTTTGCGTGGTATCATGCGGGCTGTTTTGCTACGGCTATCTGCGCGCGCTGGGGCTGGGGCTGCGCGCCTCTTTTTGCGGGGCGCTGGCGTGGGGCTTGTCGAGCGCGCTACTGTCGCGAATATTCGCCGGCCACCTCAATATCCTGCGGGCGCATATATCGCTGCCGCTGCTGTTGATGTGCTGGGAGCGATATCGGCGCGGAGGCGAAGCGCGATATCTGGCGGGACTGGCGCTTGGATACGCAGCGCTGATCTTTTCGGGCAATCCGCAGTTCACTTACATCATCTCATTGTTTGTCTGTGTGTATGTGGCGCTCCAAACGGCGCTGGAATTCCGCAACACGGCGCAAGCCAGGACAGCGCTCAAGACCGCCGCGATGGCCGGGCTGTTTTTCGCGTGCGGCGCCGGAATTGGAATGATCCAGCTGCTGCCTTCCATGGGCTTCGCGCGGGAATCCTTCCGCTGGCACACAAGTATGTTGGAGTGCGGAGCGTCTTCGTTTGCGCCGGAGTATCTGCTGACGCTGCTTTGTCCGCGCTTTTTCGGGTCCACGCCTTTGCCGGGGCCGGACCTTCACTGGGGACGATGGTTCCTGTGGGAAGAATGGGTGTATATCGGAATCATCCCGTTGGTGGCTGCGGCTGCGGGGATCATGACCGCTCCCATACGTCAACGAATCACGCTGGCCGTTTGTGCGGCGTTGTTTTTTATTCTTTCCTTCGGGCAGTACTCGCCTCTGTTTCCTGTGCTATATTACTATGCGCCGTTCATGGATATTTTTCGGGCGCACGCGCGGTTCATCATCCCGGCTCTATTTTGCCTGGTAACGTTCGGCGCTTATGGGATGGAGGCTTGGTTTAATGGTTTTGCGCAGGGCGATGGGAGGGATGGGAGGGATGAGAAGAATGAGACGCCGGAGCCATCGGCGATGACGAGGGGATTGGCCGAACGAAATGAATCGTGGGGAAGATCGCTTCTGGCGGGGTGGGATTTTCGTGCGACGGTGATTTGGGCGGCGCTGCTTTTGGGGATGACATACGCGTTGTTTCTTTATCTGACGCCGGACTATGCGTCGCCGGGATCGCACTGGCAGCGCTTTCTGACGCAGCTCAGCATTCAGAGCGAACGCTATGGACCGGTCATTGACACGCGCAATCCATCCGTGCTCGGCGCGACGGCCGTGCGCGCGACGGATCAGATGATCCGCGCAATGGCGTTGTTGTCTGCCGCAATCGCGCTTCTCTTTCTCTCGCGAGTCCGCCGGTTCCGCAAAGCCCTGTTTCCTATCCTCGCGCTGATCTTGATCGCGGACATGGCCGGCTTTTTCATGCCTTTCCTGAAAACTTATGACGAGCAGATCACAGGCTATCCGGAGAGTTTTGTGAAGGTCTTCAAAAGCATCGAGCGATATCCCGCGCGCGTTCTCGACCTGACAACGTTTCCAAACAAGCCTGTTCGCTATGATTTGTCGTCCATCCGCGGGCACGTGGCCAGCGCATTGCGCCGCTTCAACGATTTCATAAACTCAAGCCAGGGCAAGCCGCTGGATGAGCCGCAGGACTTCACGCAGATCGAACGCGTGACCGATGTCCACAAACTGCTCGCCATTGATTACCTGGTGCTGCCCGAATCGCAGGCGCCGCCGCTCACGCCGGCGCTGGCGACGCAAGAAGGCTGCGGCATATTCCGTCATTCAGGGGCATATCCGCGCGCGTTCATGGCTGAAGCGCCAATGAGCCTCAGCACGGCGGGGGCGGCGCCCATGAACGCGGGGCCAGTGAAAGCAGCGCCAGTTGAGGCAACGCAACTTGATGCAGCGCCGGTTGAAGCAGCGCCGATTGAAGCGGGCGAAACGGTCGAGTTTGTCCGCTTCCAGCGCAGCCGTGTTGAGATGACCGCCAAGGCCAATCGTCCGCGCGTTCTGGTGCTGAATGAAGTATATGACAAGGACTGGACTGCGAGTATCAACGGCAAACGAACGCAAGTCTATCGCGCCAATTATCTCTTTCGCGCGATAGTCATCCCGCCGGGGCAATCGCGAATTATCTTCAAGTATCAGCCGCGCGCTTTTACGATTGGAGCATGGATCAGCGGCTTATCGCTCGCGGCGCTGATCGCAATGATTTTAGCCCTGGCGAACTCAAACGCAAGAACTCGAGTAAACGACTAAGCGCTCATATTCGTAAATACGATGACATAAAATCACTGCAATGACTCATGTAGGAAGAGAAGATTACTGCGGATAGGAGCGGCGCCAGCTTTTGGAGTAAGGTGGCTCGCCGCCTTCTTTTTTGCGC
>JAPLSP010000675.1 GCA_026398575.1 Candidatus Sumerlaeota bacterium
ATCAAGCTCGGCTTCTATTATTCGCAGGCGCAGGACTGGCACGAACCCAACGGCGCAGGCAATACGTGGGACTTCGGCTCGGACACCAAAAAGAATTTCGACGTGTATCTGCGCGGCAAGGCCGAACCGCAGGTGCGCGAACTGCTCACGGGCTACGGGCCGATCTGCCTGGTGTGGTTCGACACGCCCCGGATGATGACCGCCGAGCGCGGGCAGCGATTCGTTGACCTGGTCCGCACGCTGCAGCCCAGCTGCCTGATAGACGGCCGGCTCGGCTCGGCCGGCGACTATCGCTCGATGGGCGACAATAAAATCCCCGACACCGTCGTCGCCGGCGATTGGGAAGTTCCCGCAACGCTCAACCATACATGGGGCTTCAAGAAAGACGACAACGATTGGAAGACGCCCGAAGAGCTGACCTTCAATCTGGTGGACATCGTCAGCAAGGGCGGCAACTATCTGCTCAACGTCGGCCCCACCGCCGAAGGCATGATCCCCAAGCCAAGCCAGGACAATCTGCGCGCCGTTGGAAAGTGGCTCAAGATCAACGGCGAAGCGATCTACGGCGCCGGCCCTACGCCGTTCAGCGAGGAGGTGGGGGCCGCCGGCGCCGCGCAAAGAAACAGGAGAGCCGGCAAGGCGCAGCCCGTTGCCAAGACCGGCTGGCGCTGCACGACGCAGCCGGGCAAACTCTATTTCCATTTCTTCAAATGGCCGTCGGGATCGTTCCACACGCCGGCATTTAAAAACAAAGCTATCAAGGCCTATATGCTCGCCGATCCGCAGCGCAAGCCGCTGGCGGTGGCGCAGGACGAAGCCGGCGGCGGCGTTTCAGTCTCCTTGCCGAAAAAAGCCCCCGGCGCGATCGCTTCGGTTTTGTGCCTCGAAATCGAAGGCGCCTCCGTCGCGCGGTAGCAAGGTTGTTTCAGCCCACCCTCGTCCGTGTCAGTCCGTGCCCGTCCGTGTCCGTCCTGAAGCCGCCGCTGGTTTGCGCAAGATGAGCAGTTGGCCATGAGCGGCGGAACGGAAAGGCGGCGGGGCGCTCTTCTCCCGATCCAAGGGAATCCCGGCCTCGCGCAAGCGCTCCCACAGGCGATCGGCCATGCGCACGACGCGCCGGGGATGGCCTTTCAAAACCGCATCCTGCAGCCATAAGGCGCACACGCCGCCCGGGGCGAGGAGGGCGGCGTATTGCCGGCACTCCTGGAGCATGAAATCCAGAAATCCGGGGATGTCGCCGGGCGGAACGGCGCCATGGCGGCGCCCGTCATGATCTTCCTTCAGAAACCATCGCGAGGCATTCTGCCAGGATTTCGGTTGAGTGGACGTGCGGGCGGAAAGCGCATCATCCTGCGGAGGCGCTCCGAAAATCAGAGAAAATTTTTCATCCTGCTGCTTTCCTAGAATTTTTCTGGCCGAACCGAGATCGCTGGAAAACCATAGTTGCGCGCCAGGATAGGACTTGGTGGATTTCAAAAGGCGGCGCAAGCGCGGAATCAATGCATCAAAAAAATCTTCAATCCCAGGAGGCATGACGCTCCGTGTCCGCTGCTTCGCGGACTTGCGCGTTTTGGCGCCTTGCATCCCCGCTCCCTGCGACAAGAGATCGCAGATCAGCATGAGAAGAACGCCATCCTTTGGATCGTCGGCGTCGAGCTCGTTGCGCAGGTGAACCAGCTGGCTCAGGATGGGGCGCGGGAAGAGGGCTTGAATCGCCGCAGGAGCGCTGCCGGGATCGCCATAAAACATATCGTTGCGCAGCTCGATCAGGCGTTTGAGCGTTTCGCGTTGGCTGGGCGGATCCAGGGCCGCGCGCAATCGGAGGTAGCCGGAGCGTTCGCGCGCGAGGCCGAATGCGCGCCGCCCCGCGATGACCGATTGCGTCACAGGGGCCAATCCAGCGCAAAAGGGATCCAGCGCCGCGTCTCCCTCCGCGCTATATCGCAGCACGATACTCCGGGCAAGCGCCGCGGGAACGCCATGCGATGGCTCGTGCGCCGTGAACGATGAGAACCGCTTTGCGCGGTTCGGCGTAGCGCCGGGCGCGCCGGCCTTTGGTTCGCTTTGCTTCATGAACTCAGGCTGTGGAAGTTGACACATAAGAAATTCTATCGTAAAGGCGGCCCGCCGAAAAGGTAAAGGCCAAAAATCGCTTTCAATACCGTCGGACGCCTCGGACCGGTCGGACGCGTCTGACAGCGTCTGACAGCGTCTGAAGCTGGAATGCCTTCCCGAGTTCCGCCCGCTCAAATTTCTTTATGTCGTTCCGCCGCCAGGATAATATAAAATCACTTTTGCATGATATGCGGCGAGGGAAGAATGGATTCGTCCATGAAGGAAAGGAACCGGCCATGAAGCATAGCCTTAAACTACATCACCGGGCGCTCGAACTGATGCCCGGCGGCGTCAACTCGCCCGTGCGCGCTTTCGGCGCGGTCGGCGGAACGCCCATCTATATCGCGTCGGGGCAAGGCACGATCCTTACGGACATCAGCGGCAAGAAATATGTGGACTACGTCGGCTCGTGGGGACCGCTGATTCTGGGACACGCTCACCCGGCGGTTATCGAGGCGGTGACGGCGGCGGCGCGCAAGGGATTGTCTTTCGGCGCGCCGACCGAGGCCGAAGTTCTGTTGGCCGAGAAGGTTTTTGAGGATGTCCCCGCCGTCGAAATGCTGCGCATGGTCAGCTCCGGGACGGAGGCCACGATGTCGGCGTTGCGTCTGGCGCGCGGCGCCACGGGACGGCCCAAAATCATCAAGTTCGCCGGCGGCTATCACGGCCACGCCGACGCGCTACTGGTCAAGGCGGGATCGGGCGCGATGACCTTCGGCGTGCCGAGCAGCCCCGGCGTTACGGAAGGCGTCGCGCTCGATACGCTCGTCTGCCGATACAATGACGCGGGAAGCGTCGAGGAGGCGTTCAAGCAGCATCCGAAAGAAATCGCCGCCGTCATCGTCGAACCGGTCGCCGGCAACATGGGATGTGTTCCGCCGCGCGAGGATTTTTTGGAGACGCTGCGGGAGATCACTTTCCATCATGGCGCCCTGCTGATCTACGACGAGGTCATCACCGGCTTCCGCGTGGCGCTGGGCGGCGCGCAGCAGCTCTATAAACAGGAACCGGACCTATCGTGCTTTGGAAAAATCCTGGGCGGCGGGATGCCGGTCGGGGCTTATGGCGGACGGCGCGAACTGATGGAAAAGATGGCGCCCGTCGGGCCGATCTATCAGGCCGGAACGCTCTCGGGCAACCCCGTGACAATGGCGGCGGGACTGGCCACTCTCAAGGAACTCGAAAAGTCCGGCGTCTATGAGCGGCTTGAACACTTGGGCGCGCTGATGGAGAAAGGCTTGCGCGCGGCTGCGCAGGAAGCGGGCGTTCCCGTTTATCTGACGCGCGTCGGCTCGATGATCGGCCTCTTCTTCACCGAAACTCCGGTCCATGATTTCGAATCCGCTCTCAAATCCGACGCGCAGCGCTACGCGAAATTTTTCCACGCCATGCTCGATCGCGGCCACTACCTCGCGCCCTCGGCCTACGAAACCCTGTTCGTCTCCCTGGCGCATGATGAAGAGCTGATTGGTCGCACTATCGAAGCGGCGCGCGAGGCAATGAAGGCGCTATAATGTGGTTTTCGTGCCCGCTTCACTTGGCCTCGGTGGGCTTGGCGACCTTGTCGAGGTAGGACTTCACGATCGCCGCGCGGACCTTGTATCCTTCGGGATTATGATGCAGCCGGTCCGAGCCGTATAGATCCTCCCTCGGCTTGCCATCAGCGTCCAGGTAGCAATCGAAGATATTAATGTAGTCGAGATTTTTTCCGGCGGAGATGTAGTCCTTGATGAGCTGATTGGCTTTCTTCGCCTTCTCGATTTCAGCAGCGCGGGAGGGCGCGGGATTAATGGACAGATAGGCGATGCGCACGTCGGGAAGGCCGCCGCGCACTTTCTCAACGAACGCCTTGAAGTTGTCCGCGACCTGTTCCGGCGTTTTTTTGGCGTGGATGTCGTTACTCCCGGCGCCCAGGATGATTAGTTTCGGCTTATAAGGGATGATGATGCGGTCGGCGAAATAGGTCGAATCGGCGATCTCCGAGCCGCCGAATCCGCGATTGATCACCTTGTATTCGGAGAAATCCTGCGCAAGCGTCTTCCATAGACGAATGCTGGACGAGCCGATGAAGAGGATCGCGCCTTCCGGCGGCGCACTCTTTTTGTCGGCGTCTTCATAAGCCTTGATGTCTTTCTCCCATTTTTCATGCGGCGATTTCGCGGCGGTGGATGTAGTCGCGTCTGTGGCCGATGCGCTCGCCGGCTTGTCTGCAGCGCACAGTAACGGCGCCATGGAAAGAACGAAAACTATCAGTAACGCACGCATCGCATTGAAACATAGTTCATGCATAAACAAGTTTCCTGATTTCATTTTCTGATCTCCATTTAGCATTAAAACTAGGTCCATTTGATCAGAAATTAGTCCTGCAATGCAGGCACAAGAAGGACATGCTTGTGGCCACGAGTCCGCAGTTCCTTTTCGGCTTTAGATAGAACTTCAACATAATCGTAGGCGCGAATGCCGGCTCTTGTAGGCGAGGCCGCAATAATAGTCCAATCCTCATCAATCTTATAGCCATTCTCCGGCACCTTGAGATGGAAATCTCGCTGCTCACACTCTTTATCCAAGAGCGTTTGCACTTCATTGAGAAGCTCCGTGATATCCATTACGATTGTGCTGCTCATGATTTGCCTCCTAAACAGTCAAATACTTGCTTCATTAAACCTTGCGCCACTCTTGCTTCATTTTCTTCCACTAATACATCAGGCATATAGTCGGCCATAATTCGCAATTCGTATAATTTCCCAATAGCGCCCGATAACCTCCAACGTAACGAATAGCCGATCCCCGTCAGATTGGTTCCGGCCAGCTCAGGCAGTTTTGCATGAGATGGACCACTCCGTCCCATCGGCATAGTGACGCCATGCTGAACCAGAGCCTCTGTTGTTGCGGAGTAGGCGGCATAGTAGGCGCGACTAACAAAAGTGCGCCAGCGCTGCTTCTCAAAGACTTCATAAGCCGCCAGCCGATTATCTTTCGCAAGATCCGCCCATCTCGTCATCGTTATATCTCAATTGTGAAAAATTACAAAAAGTCACAAAAAACTGCGTTATTATAGTCATGAATTAGACAAAGACAACCGCAAAACCGTCAGCGAATGCGGCTTGAAGGTATAGGTGAACTTCTCTCCAGCGCCACTGAATTCCGATCCCGCAGGAACGACGATTTCCGGTTCATCCACTGTATTCTCGACCGTTGGATCATCATTGCCCAAGGTCGTCACTTTCGCTCTTTCGCCGATCTTTGCGGCGCCGGATATCTGGATCGAGACTGCGCGCGGTTCCCTGGCGCGATTGACCACCTTGAGGACGATCTTGCCCGCTTTCTTGTCCACGCCAGCCAGCGCGAAAATTTCGGGTTTATCTGCGCCGGCTTCGCTTTCAACGCTGGTCTTCAGCGTCTCGTCCGGACGGTTCAAGGAGAATATTTTTTGCACATAATAGGAACTGCGCGGCGCCATGCGGTGGTTATCGAATCCGATCATGTTCACGGGCCAGGCGATGTCGTTGACATTGAAAAACAGCGGCGCATAGGAAACCATCTTCACCACGTCCGCATTGCGTTCGAGCCCCAGCAGATACGCGGCCTCCGAAAGCGCGGCCATCAGATTGCCCTCGCCCGCGCCCCGGTTGCAGCCGTATTCGCCAACGTAAACCTTCGGGCCGCTGCGGTCGGCGTTATCATATTGAGTGTGCGCTGCGAAGAAGGAATCGGGGGCGCCGTATTTATGGTCGTCCACCATCTCGACCGGCGCCCCGCCTTTGATGCGCTGATTGCAGATGATGACAACATCCGGATACTTCGGCCGGATCGCTTTATAGAATAGCTTGTAGTTGTCCTGATATTGCCTGCTGCTGGCTTCGTTTCCGATTTCAATATATTTGAGCGGAAACGGCGCCGGATGGCCGTTGGCGGCGCGCTGGGCGCCCCACTTGGAATCGGCCGGTCCCAGCGCGTATTCGAGCGCATCGAGCGCTTCCTGAACGTAGGCGGGAATCTCCTCCGGTTTTGCATATTCGGCGCGGCGGTAGTTGTCGCTAGAGCCGGGATTGCAGACCCAAAGCGCGCTGGCGCCAATGTCTTCGCACAACTGCAGGTACTCGTGATAGCCGAGGCCGTTGCTGGTGTAGTAGCCCCACAAGTTCGCCGTGCCTTTGCGCTGCGCGATATCACCGATGGAATTTTTCCATTGGATGCGGTTTGAGAGCATCATCCCGCCGACGATGGCGCCGCCGGGAAAGCGCACGAATGCCGGCTTCAAATCGGCCAGCGTTTGGGCCAGATCGGCGCGCAACCCGTTGGGGCGGTTCTTGAACGTGTCGCGCGGAAAGAGCGACACCACGTCGAACCAGATCACACCAGGCCGGGCGATCGCAATGGCCAGCCGCCCGTTATGGTCGGTCGTTTTCGGCTGCAATGCGCAACGATACTGTTTCCAATCGCCGCCCACGTCCTTGATGACCGCCGTGGCATAAGACTCATGGCCGATGGCGCTCTCGAGCGAGGCGGTGAGATCGAATTTTTCTCCGGATTCGGTTCGCGCATAAAATGAGAGGTCGTACCATTTGCCCGCCTGGAAGTTCATTCCCCAGAATCCGCCATTCGCCACGCCCAGCCGCTTGCCCGCTTCGCGCGCTGTCAATCGCATCGAGTGCGGATTGCGCTCATTGAGCGGCTTGGCGCTGTCTTGCTTGATTGCGCCGCGCGCTCCTTCCGATCGGATCAGCGTCCAGCCGTGAAGCTCATTGCTGAACCATTTGCGCTCCTGCCAGCCTTGCGGCGTCTTCAGAAGGTTGCCAGCCCACGAGGCGCCTTCGGGAAGTTGATTCATCTCGAAGTCGCGATTCTGAACCATTTCGGCATAAAGCCCGCCTTCGCCGGCGTGGTTGATTTCCTCGTAGAAAATCCCGTACATGCCCGGGCTGACCGGCGTGCGTGGCGCAGCGGCGTCAATGCGAATGATTGTCTCAGCGGATACGGCGCCATTGATCGCCACCGCGCATAAAGCCACCGCCGCAATCCATTTATTTGTTTTCATATTTGTTTATAATATCCGAGGAAATGGCCGTCACGAATGAAACTGGTTTTTCGTGGGACGCTCGGGCTTGGTCTTCTGTAATCATAGTGAGCTCACCATAATCAGCGCCAAGACGCGCTTCGAAAAGCTCATGCAGCCATTTGGAGAAGGACTTATCGTAACGATTTTTCTTTACATATTCCTGGTCAAAGAAAGATATGGCCCCGCTATGCTTTGACATGCGCGTTCCCTTTTGCGCCAGCAAAGCCTGAATAACATAAAACATTGCATAATAAGCGCGGTTGATGACGGCTCGGAAGTGATGAGAATCAAGCATAATTCGCGCTTCCTCCAGAGTCTCTTGTGCTTGAGAGAGCCGGTAAGCGATCAGTTCTTTTAACGCATTATTGCTCATGTAGGCACTCCTTCCTCGATAATGCCATGAACCAATGGACTCGCTGAGGCAGGACCATTCTCAAACATGCTTTTTGAAAAAGCGATCGTGCAGATGACTCGGTCATGCTCAAAACCGACTTCCCATGCGCATTCGCTGATATAGCTGCGTCTGTCAGGCGTCATATCCTCCACAACAACGCAGACATCCAGATCGGATTCTTCCGTATGTGTTCCCTTGGTTCTGGAGCCAAACGCCCAGATGCGCGCTGAATGCATTTTGGCCCGTATGCGGGATGAGAATGCTTCCATAATCATGGAATCACGGCAATCTAGCATGAGCTTCTCCTTTCTTCTTTCTCAGCGATTCCCACCATTGCATGCGCTTGACGACTTCGCGTTCGAAGCCGAAGGCGCCGGGTTTATAGAACTCCGTTCCCAATAGTGGCTCGGGGAGGCATTGCTGGCCGGAGAAGCGGTCGGGCGCATCGTGGTCGTATTGATAGCCTTTGCCGTAGCCGAGTTGCTTCATCAGGCCGGTCGGCGCGTTGCGGATGTGAAAGGGAACGGGCAGCGATCCGCTTTTTTCGATCTCGGCGTTGACGGCCCCTTCGGCGACGTAAAGCGCGTTGCTCTTGGGAGCGGTCGCCAGATACACCGCCGCTTCGAGCAGCGCCAGTTCGCCTTCGGGCGTGCCAAGATTCTGATAGGTTTCGAGGGCGTTGAGCGCAACGGTCAGCGCGTTGGGATCGGCCATGCCGATATCTTCGCAGGCAAAGCGCACCATGCGCCGCGCGACGTAGCGCGGGTCCTCGCCGGATTTGAGCATGCGGGAGACCCAATAGATCGCAGCCTGCACGTCGCTCGAACGCAGGCTCTTATGCATGGCGGAGATGAGATTGTAGTGCTCCTCGCCCGTCTTGTCGTAGATCAAATGCTCGCGCTGGCAGATCTCGCGAATGGCGTCCTGGGTGAGGCGGATGATGGCTGCTGCTACTGCTGCGCTTGGCGCTTCCTTTGGCGAGTCCGACGCGTCAGACCCGTCGGACGCGTCGGACCGGTCTGACTTCGGCTCGCTGTCTGACTTCGGCTCGCTGTCTGGCGCTGGGGTTGGCGGAATGGATTTTGCAGCTACTTCCAAGAGGTTCAGCGCGCGACGGGCGTCGCCGTCCGAAACGCGCACGATCATTTCGAGCGCGCCTTCTTCCACCTCAAAGCGGCTCTTGCCCAATCCGCAATCCGGATCATCGAGAGCGCGCCGCAGGAGGCCAACCAGGCGCTCTTCTGGCAGCGCTTCCAGCGTGAACACGCGGCAGCGCGACAGCAGCGGCGCGATCACGGAGAAGGAAGGATTCTCCGTTGTCGCGCCAATGAGAATCACCAGGCCGCCTTCGACCGCCGGCAGCAGCGCGTCTTGCTGCGCTTTGTTGTAGAGATGAATTTAGTCAATGAAGAGGATGGTCTTGCTGCCTGCCTGTTCCCGGTCTTTGCGCGCCTGCGCAATGACGGCCTTGACGTCTTTGACGCCGGCGGCCACGGCGCTCATGGCGATGAAATCGGCCTTGGACGCGCGCGCGATGATGGTGGCCAGGGTTGTCTTGCCCGAGCCGGGCGGCCCCCAAAAAATCATGGAACATAAATCATCGCGTTCGATCAGGCGGCGCAGGAGCGCGCCGGGACCGATCAGTTTTTCCTGCCCGAGAAAATCCTCGAGCGTATGCGGACGCATGCGGTCGGCCAGCGGGCGATCACCCGAGATGGGATGCATGAGGTCGTAGAGCGCGACAGCGGAGGAACGCGAATGGGGGGCGTGGAAATCAGGGGCGCGAGTGGATGAGGTTGATGCTGATGCTGATGCTGATGCGCTACGCTCCTGATGGGCGCTATCCTCGTCGCTGAGGGGGTGATTTTCTTGATCGGAATCTGAGAAGAGGTCGGACATGGCTAAAGTCATATATAGATGGAAGTACAAGCGCCAACTAAAGTTGGAACTACGAACGTTGGAACTACTAACAGTGGAACTACAAACACTATTTTCTTTTGAGCAAAATTACTTGGGCTTCGTTGAAGCGTTTTTGCTCAAGCAGATCGAATTCTTTCATACTTCGGGCGACTTCGGCAAGGGGCGATCCTTCGTTGTTATAGAGCAAAAGCCACAGACGCTTCCCCGGCAGCGCGGCGTCAAGCAGTTTGCGGCGCAGTTCAGGCAATTGCCGATAGAAATCCGGAGCGTCCCTATAGGCGAAGGCCCAAAATGAATCGTCCAAGGTCGCGTTCGCGTATAAGAACTGGAATAATGCCAGCCGCTCCTCTAATTTCTCCGGCCTCTTTTTATAGATCAGCTTCAGACGCTCTTTGTTGACGCTTCCCTCCGTCTTTTCGATATCGAGCAGGTCTTCAATGGCCCGCTGGGTTCGCGGGGGATAGCCCGCCAGATAGCGCGAGACTCCCACAAAAGCTTTTCGCGGCTCCGGCGAAACATAGAAGGAATAAGCGTTCTCAGTGGCGACGTCATTGCATCCGATCACTTTCTCGTCTGGCGCGCGTCTGGCTTCGATAGAACGTAATCCCAACGAAAGGCCGTCGCCCGGATAGCGCCACCATGCCACGCTGACCATCAGCAGCACGGCAGTCAAGAAAATCGCATACGCCCGCCTTGGGAGCGCCGCGGGAATCAGGAAAATCGCCGCCGCAAACCCGAGGCAGATGGGTCCCGCCAGAGGCGCATAGTAGCGAATGGAACCGGCTTTGTTGAGGAACGTGTTGGAAAGGACGAACATGGCCAGCGCATAGACGCCAACCGAGCAAATCAGGTAGCGTGTCAGGTTGCGCGCAGGAGTCAGCAGCGCTTGCTCGGCGCGCAAGGGAGCGCCTTCTCCCACATTTGTTTGCGTCATGGCGCCGGGCAAAGCCGCCCCTTTGCCGTTCGCGGCGATGCCCCGCAGAAAATTTTTCCGCAGCAGCGCCCAGAGAACCAATCCCGTCGTGATCGCCATGCAAACAAACGCCAGCACAAGAGGCCATCGCCCAAAGCTCAGGCTTTCATAATCGCCGATGAACGCGCGCGCCAGACTCCGCAACATGCGATCCACGGAGACTTCGCCCAAGTCCTTCATCTCACCGGTGATGTGCACTTGTCTGGACTTGAGGATGATCCAGACCGGCGCCGCAAGCGCCCAGGACAGCGCCCATCCCACGAAGCACTTCCATCGCGCGGCAAACCCGATGGATGGTTTGAAGAGCGCGCCGGGCGGCGAAAAAGCATTCCAAAGAAGATAAGTCAATTGTCCCAGCATGACGAAGGCATAGAGCGCCTGGCTCATCAGACCGACCGCGCCGAGAAGCGCAAATCCGATGAAATTGCGCCAACGCCGGCCTGCTTCGAGGCGCATCATCTGCAGCGTGGACGCCAGACTCAGGAAAGCCAGCAGCGAATACATGCGCACGATCTGCGAGGACCATAAATCCACCGGATGAATGGCCAGCAGCGCCGCCGCCGCGAAGGCCACGCGCCGCGCATACCCTCCCTCGGCCAGCCGCAACAGCAGATAGACTTCCCCAACTCCCAGCGCAACCGACGGCAAACGCAAAGCCCAATCCACCGGTCCGATCGCGTAAATCCAAACCCGCATGAAGAGGAAATAGAGCGGCAGATGCCCTTCCTGGAAACGGTTCGCCAGCATCTCGCCGAGCGGCCACCGCGCAACCATCCAGGTCTTGAGCTCATCCACCCACATCCCGCGCGTCAACCCGATGAAGCGCGCAGCCACGGCGGCGGCCAGCAACGCCACCACGATCCATCGGCGATGGCGAATCAGATATTCTTCCAGGCGGTTGACGGGCATGGATAATGAAAACGCCATAAATACGTGACTTCGCGAGTTGTCTCTTAATCTTGGTTTCACGGCAAATCCGTGAAAAAAAGCAAACCCCGGAGGGGTTGAATTTGAATAGCCCCCGGTCGCAACCGGTGGGAAGGCGCCCGTGTAATATCACCAACCCCGGAGGGGTTGAACCTGCAATACGACGTTTATGGGCTGGCGTCATTGGTTCAACCCCTTCAGGGTTGATCATGATAGCTGATGCGCCATCCCACCGGTTGCCACCGGGGGCTACTCAAATTCATCCCCTCCGGGGATGGGACACCTGATATATATATTGAATTTCCATTCAGCCCCTGGCTTTCTTGAACATCATTTTGATTCCCACGAACGCGGCGGCGGCGAGGAGGATCAGGCCGCCCGACAGCATGGGACGGAACGCAAACCAGCAGACGGCGATGGTCAGCAGCGTCAACGGCACGGCGATGGCAAGCGACAATACGAACAGCCCGCCCCCGACGAGGCTGCCAATGAAGGGAACGAAATCGGCCAGGATTTTGAGCGGGCTGGTGATCATCAACAATCCGATCAGCATGACCGCGAATCCCACGCCGCGCAAGATCCACGTCTGAATGGCGTTTTCCTTGAACGCCATGGCGAACATGGCGTCGGCGTCAACCTGGCCTTCGCGGAGCATCTCGTTTGGCTTGCCCGCCTTCGTCTGGTATGGCTGGAAGGAGGCGGCGGTTTGTTTGGCGACGATGCTGTAGGGCGCCGGCTTTGCGGCGATCAAAGCAACGCGCGTGTCGCCGATTTGCGGACTGGTAGGATCCTGGCCGATGAAAAATACCCGGCAGTTCTGATTCGAGGCCAACTGGAAGAGCCCCGTTTTCATTTTTCCGCGCCACGCGGGCGAGAGTTTGGAGAGCATGTCGTCCGTCACCTGCAAATATTCGCGCGGCGCGATCTTGTCGAGCAGTTTGGGCGAAAGCATGAAGGCGCCCAGCATGACGCGCTGGGCCGTCCATACCGCATTTCCCATCGGCAGGGCGCCGGGATTTGCGTGCCCGCCTGTTTTGAAGTTGCTGGAATTGATCACGTCATCCGCCCATGTTTTTTCATAGCGGTATTCCGTGACCGTTTCTTCTCCGCCTCCCAGTTTCTTGCGCGTTTTCGAGGAGCTATGCTCTTCCCACTGATACATCTCCGCCTGACGCCGCAGTTTGATGGCGTTCAGCGAAACGCCCAGCTCGGTGTCCGAAAGGATTTCGTCCGTCGTTGCTTGCCCCATGAGATGGATCAGCTTGCCTTCGTTGCCGGGCTCGACGCGGTCCGCGCTGACCGAGACCACCGCGCCCTTGCCTTCCTCCAAACTGCGCGCGGTGATGACGGAATTGCGCTCGTTCCATCCCAGCAGGATGAACGATCCGAAGAAAAACAGAAGGCCGAATAGAACGCCCAAGACAGAATTTTTCAAACGCCCAAACCAAGACACGCTTGTTACTTCGGTGTAGGTATCCATGTAAGCTCTCCTTGGGAT
>JAPLSP010000305.1 GCA_026398575.1 Candidatus Sumerlaeota bacterium
CATACCTTTCTAGCGCAAAATCATCGCTCCACCGGCACGAGGCCCGGTAGTGGCGGCGAGAAAAAAGACGTCGCTGCTAGCGGTCGTTCAATTTTGATTTTGCGAGCGGCGGTAGGCGCCGGACGCCGGACTGCACTAATGGTCCCGGGCTAAAAGTGCAGTCCGGCGTCCTGCACCTACCGCCGCTCCGCCGCTAAGTATAGTCCCGAGCGCTTGATTGGGGGCGGTCTTTGAATAACAAGTGTTACTTTGGGGCGCCGCCTTCCGCGGAGCGCTCTTTCTTCTCCGGGAGAAAGGGGAACAGCTTACGAAGTTCTTCGGGTTTGGGCTGGCGGCCATATTCGCAGACTTCGAAGGCTTCGGCGTAGCGGACTTGTTTGCCGAGTTCGGGACCGTAGGTTTCGATGAGTTTGTCGCGGTACTGGTTGGCGATGGCGGCGGAGCGACGGCGGAAGGATTCGCGGACTTCGTTGCGCTTCTTCTCGCGCTGTGTGGGATCGTCCAGGGCCGGGTTGGGCTTGGCCAGGGCGCCGCCTTCGACGAACTGGGACTCGAGGGCGGCGAGGGCGTCCACCTTTTTTTCGATCACTTTGTCAATGGCGACGACGATGTCGGCGCGGAAGGGATTCGGGCGCTGGAATCCATCGTAGGAGTAGAGGAAGACGGGGTTCTTGGCCAGCGCGGGCACGTCGGGGCAGAAGAACGGCACGCCGACCATGAAGGCGCAGTCCTGCATGAGCACGCCGACGTAGCGATGGTCGGGATGGTAGTCGTTGGGACGATGGCCGATGACGACGTCGGCGTTCCAGCGGCGGATCACGCGGGTCATGAGGCGGCGGTTTTCCAGAGTGGGTTCGAGCTCGCCGTCGTGGATGTCGAGCACGAGGGAGGTCGAGCCGAGAATCTCGGAGGCCTTCTTCACTTCGGCTGTGCGGCGCTGGGCCAGCGCGCCGCCCGACATGGCGAAGTGGCCAATATCGCCGTTGGTGACCGACACGAATTCGACATGATGTCCCGCCTCCGCCCAAAGCGCTCCGACGCCGCCGGCGCGAATCTCCGCGTCATCCGGATGCGCCCCGAAAGCCACGATTCGCACCTTGCCGTCGTCCGTCGAGCCGGGGGCGGCCACGTTGGCGGCCACGGCCGGGGAGCCTCCCCGATCAAGCGGGCCAATCACCATGACGGCCAAGGCGAGAGCCAACAGGTTCCGGGTTCCAGACAACAAACCATGAGAATTGAACATGATCGCAACCTCCAATGCAAAATATGGGGTGTAACGTTCTGTAGAGCAGATCCTGCCCGGCCTTCCCGCCGCCAATCTTCACGAACGCTCTCCGATCCATTTGCATATTTCATCAGGGATTCAAGTTCCTGACGCCTCATTTGTCGCTCTCCTTGCAGATCACTACATCTTTTTGGCGGTCGGGTGGCAATACTTCCAACTGTTCCAGCTTGCCGTTGCGGCAAATGCCTTCGACCGTCGTGTTGTAGGGGGCATGGAGCTTGAATGCGACGTTCCAGTCCTTCGGCCAGGCGGGCAGGACGAGGATCTTGCGGCCTTCGTACTGGATGAGCATCCGCTGGAGTGCGGACATACCGCCGGTTCCGTGATCCTGGTCGGGCATCCAATCGAAGTTCGGCCCCCAGATCGCCGGGAAACGGAAACCGGGGGCGACCCGCCCGGCGCGCGCGGCGAGCATCCGCGCCGTCTCGTCGCCAAGTCCGAGGCAGGCTGCCTGAATGGCGTCCTGGCACCAACCGCCGTTGTGCCGGTTGGCGCGCGCGGCGAATGTGTCGCGCGCGATTGGCAGGTCGGGTTGTCCGGCGCCGTAGAGCCGGTAGGGAAAGACGGCGTAAAGTTCCGTGTTTTCGGAGTTGTGTTTGCTGGCAAACTTCTCCGCCGGCACGAGGCGTTTCTTGTCGGCGCTGAGCGGGACGGGCGGGAGGTCGTCGAGCGTTTTCTGCCAGGTGTTGGCGCCGGCAATCTGTTGCAGGCGCGGGATGACGTAGCGCAGCCCGGCAATTTCGGGCAGCGGATTGGCGCAGTCCCACCACGTTTCGAGGGACTGCGACGGATGAAACAGGATTTTGCCGTCGGGGCCGCGTTTCCAGTGCTGGTCGAAGAAGGCGATGATCTGCGTGGCAAACGGCAGGAGCGTGTCGTCGCGGAATTTGGCGTCCTGCGTGAGGTCGTAGTAGTCGAGCATCAAGGCGATCATCTCGATGCCGCCCTGCCAGTAGCGGCGGATGAACTGATTGTCGGTGAGGCCGTCGGCTTTGTTCGTGCGGTCAGGGCCGTAATTCCTGTCATTGCACGCGCCCCAGAATGTCATCGTCTCCGGATAGAACGCGCCGCTGTGTCCGTAGTAGGTCTTGGTGGCGAGTTGGCGCGACGGCAGCGCCTTCATATACATGCCGAACAACGCCGGCATCAAATCGAAGTCGCCGGCAGTGAGCATGCTCCAGTAGATCAGACGCGTGTTTTGCCACCAATAGCAGCCACCCCACGCCCGGAAATCGGCGTCGAAACCGCGCTTGTCGGCATGATCCACGACGAAGATCGAGCCGTTGAATTTGATTGGAAACTCGCCGCGCCCCGCGCAGGCGTTGATCCAGCGTTGCAGCGTGTAGGCGCGCGTGACGGATTCGGCAGCCTTGGCGCCGTCCGCGTATATCCAACTCCGGTTCCAGAACCCCTCCCACCACCGGCAATGCGCGGTCCAGCGATCCGCCGCCGGCAGCGCCTCGACGGCGTCAACCTGTTTTTCAAGCGCCGCCCGCCATTCGTCCGCCGTGCCGCCGGCGCGCGTCAACACATGGACACGCAGGGAAAGCGTGTTGACGGGTTGCGCGGTCTTGAGCGCGGTGTCGGAGGTGGCGGTGAAGTTGTCGCCCCGCACAACGGCGCCGAAGACGCGTCCGAGGATGGGATCGCTGTCGGACTGCGCCAGCGTATCGAGCTTCTGAAGCTTCAGGTTTGCCAACCAGGGCGAGGCGGCGTTGCGGTGGAACCAGCCGATCTGTTCCGGCGTGGATTTCAGAACGGTGTCGGGCCACGAAAACGCCGGGGAGCCAGGGAAGTTCGGATAGCCGGGATCGCAAGGTTGCTTGGAAACGCGCCACAGTTCGACGGCGGCGCTGGCGGCCAGCGGTTGGCCGGCGAGGGATTTCGCATCCACCTGGATCACGGGGTGGTTTGCGTCCGCCCACACGCTGACTTCGGCGTCGGCGGTCCGGATGAGGACGCGCCCCTGCGCCAACTGGAGCGTCTGCGTGAAGGGCTTGCCGGCCTGCGCGAGCGGCGGCGTGAACCTGACGCGCACTTTGCCGACCTTGACCAGGCGCATGTTTTCGTCCCATGCGTCGGTTTTGCTGATGAGAAACACAAGATCGCCCGACGGCTCGACCCATACGTTCAACCCGATGTCGCCATTGCCGGCCGGCATCGAGCCTTTGGCGTCGGCGCTGGGCGAATCCCAGACGACGTTGCAGCGGTCGAGGCTGTCAGTCTTTGCCCCGAATGCCCCGAACGCCAGCCCTGCCAGAGCCACAGTCAGCCCGATTATTCGACGCATGTCCGATTTCCTTTCGCTCATTCCGATTCTTTAAGATATGAATTCAGGCGCAAAGCGTCTCCCAGTTTAAATTTCAGCTCGCTCGCCTTCTGGCCATAGCAAACCTTGCAGGAGGTTCCGGAGATGCTTCGGATGGTCGCGGCGGTTAGTTTGCCGTCCTGCCAGGCGATGTCCACTTCGAATCCGCCGCGCGCGCGCAGGCCTTTGACGCTGCCCGCGGACCAGGCTTTCGGGAGCGCGGGGAGGAGGACGATCTCAGATTTAAGATTTGAGATTTGAAATTCTTGCGCGTGGGACTGGAGCAGCATTTCCGCGATGGCGGCGGTGGCGCCGAAGGCGCCTTCTACTTGCGGGGCCTTGAAGCACATCGAGAAAAGATTCGGGCAGGTTTGGCGGGCAACCAGATTGGCCAGGCAAACGTTGGCGTGCTCGCCGTCAAGGAGCCGCGCCCAGCACGCGGCCTTCCATGCCATGCCAAATCCGGTTCCCTGATCGCCGCGCTGGTTCAGCGAAACCTTGCCCGCCTCGGCAAGGGCGGACGCGGAGAGGGGAGACGCGGAGAGGGGAGACGCGGAGACGCGGAGAGGGGAGATTGGGATGATTTGGGCGCTGGGGTATAGGCCGTAGAGATGCGAAATGTGGCGGTGCTTGGGCTCCAGGTCGCCCCAGTCCTCGAGCCACTCCTGCAAGTTTCCCTGCTTGCCGATCTGCATCGGGGCCAGGCGCGCGCGCGCGTTCGAGACCTGCTTGCTGAAGTCTTCGTCGGTCTTCAACACCTTGGCGGCTTCGGCGCAGGCGGCGAAGAGATCGCGCAGAATCTGCATGTCAATCGTGGAACCGGCGCATAAGGTCGTGCCGGGCAGATTGATGCCGGTGAAGGAATCGTGATAGCCGTGGTTGCCGAACCATGCCGGGAAGTTTTCGGGCGAGGTCGAGGGGCAGGTTACCAGCCACTTCTTTTCCGGATGCTCGACCAGCGTGTCGAGGAAGAACTGCGCCAAGCCTTTGAGCAGCGGATAAACCTCACGCAAGTATTGCTCGTCTCGCGTGAACAGGTAATGCTCCCACAGATGCGTGCAGAGCCAGGCGCCGCCCGTGGCGAAGGTACCCCACGTCGGGCCGTCCATCGGCGCGGCGGCGCGCCACAGGTCGGTGTTCTGATGAAACACCCATCCGCGCGCGTCGTAATGGATTTTTGCGACGCGCCCGCCGGTTTCGGAAAGGTCCTTCACCATCCGGACCAGCGGCTCGACGCACTCGGGCAGCGCCGCCACTTCCGCCGGCCAGTAATTCATTTCGAGATTGATGTTCGCGGTGTACTTGCTCTCCCAGGCCGGGTTCATGTCCTCGTTCCATAAGCCCTGGAGGTTGGCGGGCTGGCCGCCGGGGCGGCTGCTGCCCATGAGCAGATACCGCCCGTACTGGAACATCAGCGCCATGAGCTGCGGGTCTTTTTGCGGATCGTACGTGCGCAAACGCGCGTCGGTTGGCTGTATCGAAGCCTCCGTGGCGGGCAGGCTCAGACTGACACGGCGGAAGAGACGCTGATGCGCTTCCATATGCCGCGTCAGCAATTGGTCATAAGGCCGGTTCTCCGCGCACGCCATGTATTCCCCGGCCAACTTTTCGGGATCGCCGCTCACGTCATCATAGCGCTTGAAGTTGGTGGCGGCGACGATCAGCAGCACGGCCGAGTTGGCGCCTTCAACTGTGACCGCGTCCTTGTTCGCCGTCAGCTTGCCGCCTTCGTTCAATACCCGGACGCGGCACTCATAGCGGACCTGGCCTTTGATCTCGCTGAAAGAGGCCGCCGTGCCCCGCAAAACCAGCTGCCCATCCTTCAGCGTTTCGGTGGAGAACTTTTCATCGCCGGGCGGATTGGTGTTGGCGACGCCGCAGAGTTTCGCGCTGAACGAAATTGCGCCGGGCTTGTCCGCGGTCAGCCGAACGACGATGACATGGTCCTCCGTGCTGGCGAAAACATCGCGCTGGAAGGTCACGCCGTTCGTCTGATACGAAACGCCGGCGATCGCCGTATCGAGATCGAGTTTCCTTGTATATTCGCTCACACCGGCGCTGGCGGTGGGCCCACCGCCAGCGCCGGTGTGAGCGAATATGGAAGGAAATTCGAGAAAAAGATTTCCCAGCGGCTGATACTTCATCTGGTCCGCCTTGCCCATCATCGCCTTGGCGAACAGCGCCTCCGCCTCGAAGAACTTGCCCGCAAAAACCAGCCGCCGAATTTCCGGCAGCGCTTCGGGTCCGCCCGGGCGCGTGGGATCATAAGGGCCGCCGGTCCAGATGGTCTGCTCGTTCAGTTGAATGCGCTCGGTATCCGTGCTCCCGAAAACCATCGCGCCCAGCCGCCCGTTGCCCACCGGCAATGCCTCGTTCCATTTCGCCGCAGGCTTGGCGTACCAGAGGACCGTCGCCGCCTCCTGCTGGCTGATGGCTTTCAGTTTCGCGCGACCGGCTTCTTTGGCGGATTTGATTCTTGCGCCCGCGACCGGCCCCCAGATCGCCAGCATCAGCTCATAAATCTCCGGCTCCGCCGTCATCAGCTCCGCGCGGTTGAAGGGAAAAAAATCATCCATGCCGAAATAAGACTCCGTCATCTCGGCGAAGAATTCCTTCTGGTCGGTCAGCCCATAATGCCGCACGCGCGTGCCGTCATAAAGGAGCGCCTTGTCGCCGTGTCCGCTTTTCTTGAACGCCTCATAAGCCTTCATGATGCGCGGATCCTCGAACCCAAGTATCTGGTCGTGATAGGCGTGCGCCAGTTCGTGCAGGACGACCCACGGCTGCTCGATGGTGTTGCGCGGCGTCGGCAGATCGGCGGCCTCGGGGATATGGACGCATTTCGCGAGGTTCGTCGCATAGCCGTTTTGTTTCAGCCAGCCGGCGCTGGGGTGATATTGCATCGTGCGCAGCTTGCCGTGGGTCAGATCGAGCACGATGGTCACCGCCTGCAACTTCGCCAGTGGCTCCCTGGCCATCACCATCCTGATGTCGGAAAGTTTGTATTCGAGAAACTTCAGCGCGCGCGCACCCAGCGCATCGTTCGGCGGCGCGAGCAGGCGGTCATCCACCCGCACCGTCCATCCTTCGATCAAGCGGATGGTGTGCGAGGTCGGCTTGGGCGCTTCGGGCTTATCGGCGGCGGTCGAGAGAGACATTGGAGTCAGCAGCAGCGAGGTAAGTGCCAGCGACGCGATTCGTTTCATGGATCATTCCTTTAAACTTTTAGTTTAAGAATTCTTGCGTCTGCTTGATGCGGCGTCAATCGCCAAACTGGCCGCAAACGCCGCGAAATGAAAATCTGCCCAATCTGCGCAAAAATCGCGCAACCCTTGTGCGCAGATATTGCGCAACCCTAAAGCGCAGATTTGGCATAACAGCGTTCCCAAATATCAGAGCACAAGGCCTGATATGGTTTTCCGCCGAATTCTCTTTTTAAGATCATGGTTGCCCGCTAGGCTCAAAATAAAATGAAAATTGGCATTATCATTGCTTGAAATAAATTATGAATAGATCATTAAGCATGGAAGAGAGGCAGATGACGAGCATCTCTAAGATCCGTATCACTGTCCCGGGAGGAACCGTGGCCTTATTTCTCATTCGATTTGCGGCTGTTTTGCAGGCGGCGTTGGTTGGATTGGCGACCGAAAACAGCCAAGCCCAGTTACAGACACTAGAACAGGTCTCGTCGTTGCCTTACTGTGTGGTTGATACCGGCCAGACCAAGTGCTACGATGACAAAGGCGAAATTACGACGCCGTCATCGGGGCAAGCATTCTATGGCCAGGATGCGCAGTTCAACGGGAACCAGCCCAACTACACCTTGAGTAGCGACGGCAAGACCGTCCTCGACAACGTCACGAACCTGACCTGGATGCGCGGCCCCAACACCACGCTTGCCAGTCCAACCAAATCCGACAAGAAAACCTTGAGCGAGGCACAGGCCTGGGTCACCACGGTCAATGGCATGGCCTACGGCGGATTCAGCGACTGGCGGCTTCCGAGCATGAAGGAACTCTACTCCCTGATGAACTTCAATGGCACGGATCCCGGCGGTGTTTCCAGCATGGACACGTCGCTCCTCACGCCCTTCATAGACCCGGCGTATTTCAATTTCGCCTATGGGAATACGACCATCGGGGAGCGCATCATCGACTCCCAATACATCTCCACCAATATCTTTGTTTTGAACCCCGCTGAGAGTGGTTCCACGAAGATTTTCGGACTGAACCTGGCCGATGGTCGTATCAAGGGTTACGACCAGTGGATGGACATCAGCCACAGAGCTGAGAAGGCCTTCTTCGTGCAACTGGTGCGTGGGCGCACCGATTACGCAACCAACAGCTTCGCCGACAATGGCGACGGCGCCGTCACGGATGCCTCCACCGGCCTGATGTGGTCCAAGACGGACAGCGGCGTCGGCATGATCTGGCAGGATGCGCTGGCCTGGGTGACGGCCAGGAACGCCGCCAACTACCTGAACCACAACGACTGGCGGTTGCCCAACGCCAAGGACCTGCACAGCCTGGTCAACTACGCGAATGCCCTCGACTACAATGGCATGCCCGCTATAGACACGGCGCATTTCACCTGCACCGGCATCACCAACGAGAACGGAGGCGCCGACTATCCCTATTACTGGACCTCGACTACCCATGCCGGATATTCCACTACCGGGTCCACGTCGGGCAAGGAGGCCAATTATATCCCCTTCGGCAGAGCCTTGGGCTGGCCGAGCAGCATCGGGAGGTGGGTGGATGTCCACGGCGCCGGTTGCCAGCGCAGCGATCCCAAGACAGGCCCCCCATACGGATACGCCACAGTCCATACGGTCACCACGAACGGGGTGACCTACACAGGGTACTCATTCGGTCCTCAAGGCGATGCGATTCGCGGTTTCAACTACGTCCGTCTGGTGCGCGATGCGCCTCAAAGCACCGCTCAATTCATGTTGACAGTGACTATGGATGGGATAGGCTCGGGAACGGTGACGCGCCAGCCTCTTCTGCCGCTTTATCCGCAGGGGACCACAGTGACGCTTGCGGCTGAGCCGACGACCGCCGGAGTGTTCCCTTCCATCTTCACGCATTGGTCGGGCGATGTCATCTCAACATCTAATCCATTGGTCCTCACCATGGATCATGACACGACGGTGACCGCCCGGTTTGATCTTATGCCAACGATAACAGGTCTTGTCAACCATCTCACCGGCGCCGCGCCGCTGACGGGCAATGATCTGAAAATCGCTGATGTCAACGGCGACGGCGCCATTGACGCCGGCGATGTTATTGCCATCATCCAGCGATTTAAATAACCCTGAATACTTATCCATTAAAGGATGGCAGATCATGGGCAAGCCTCCAATCAGCATCATCGCTCCATCAGCCTTCATGCGCTTATTTATCGTTCGATTGACAGCCGTTTTACTGGCATCTTCGGTTGGATGGACAGCTGGAAGCAGCCAGGCCCAAACTCCTTCCAAGGAAAAACGCCCGTCTTTGCCCTTCTGCATTGTTGATACCGGCCAGACGAAGTGCTACGACAATCAGAGCGAGATCGCTGCTCCGAAGCCGGGACAGACGTTCTACGGCCAGGATGCGCAGTTCTCCGGCACGCAGACCAGCTATACGCTGAGCGCGGACGAAAAGACTGTTCTGGATAACAACACCGGCATGACCTGGATGCGCAGTCCGAACCTCACCAACACGCCGCCGGTCAGAGGTGACAAGATGACCTACCCCGCAGCCCAGGCATGGGTCGCGACTGTCAATGCCGCGCGCTATGGGGGCTACAGTGACTGGCGGCTGCCGACGATCAAGGAACTCTATTCGCTCTTCGACTGCCGCGGGACCGACCCCAGCAGCTTCAGAGGAACGGACACCTCTGTCCTAACCCCCTTCATTGATCCGAAATTCTTCAACTTCTCCTGGGGGAACACGAGCCTCGGCGAGCGCATCATTGACCAGCAGTATGCGTCGAACACCTCGTTTGTCCTCAATCCGAGCGGATCCGGTTTCCAGAAGCTCTTCGGCGTCAACTTCGCCGATGGCCGCATCAAAGGCTATGACCTGAAAATGCCGGGCGGTTTTGCCGACAAGACGTTCCTGGTGCAGCTGGTGCGGGGCGGGACATCCTATGGCAAGAACGATTTCAAAGACAATGGGGATGGCGCCATCACCGACCGCGCTACGGGCCTAATATGGTCGAAGGAAGACAGCAAAAAGTCAATGAACTGGCAGGATGCGCTGGCGTGGGCGCAGAAGATGAACGCCGAGAAATATCTCGGCCATGACGATTGGAGGATGCCGAACGTCAAGGAGCTGCACAGCCTCGTCAATTACTCGAATTCACCCGACTACAACAACAAGCCCGCCATTGACACGAACTTCTTTATCTGCAGTTCGATCGTCAACGAGGCGGGTCAGGCTGATTTTCCCTACTACTGGACGGCGACGACCCATGGGGGATACAGCGGCGGCGGCGGCGGGCTTGGTGGACCAGGTGGACAGGGTGGACCCGGTGGACCCGGCGGCAGGCCAGGCGGCGGCGGCGGACCCGGCGGCGGCAGCGGACAAGCCAACTACATCCCGTTTGGCCGGGGACTGGGCTGGCCGATGATGGTGGGCAGGTGGATTGACGTCCACGGCGCCGGATGTCAGCGCAGCGACCCCAAGATCGGCCCTCCCTTCGCTTTTGCCACAGTCCATACCGTCACCGCGAACGGCGTGACATACACAGGATATTCATTCGGTCCCCAGGGCGACGCGATTCGCGGCCTCAACTACGTCCGCCTTGTGCGCGGCAGCGAAGTGACAAAGCGCATCGAAACAACGCCTGCGCGTTAGGCGGCTTGCGGCCCCGGCGGACTTGATTGCGCTCATTGCCGCAGGGCGCTGACCAGAGGTGCGAATTTGTTTGACGCAGGGACAGTCTCCGTGCGCAGAATTTGCGCAGCTCTCCAAGGCAATTTTTGCGCAGGCGTATTCCCAATTGCGGAGGCGAAATCGGTTCCGGTCTTGTTTGCTCGTAATTTCATCGCAAATACAAAGCAGGATGCCGCGCAAAACAAATCGCGCAGCGTGGCATTGTTATTGCGATGCAAATCATCAATGCGCAAATGCGCTGTACCGTGATTTCACGAAGTATTCTTCCGGCTTTGCCGGCTGAGGATCCGTTATGAGACTTTTTGCCCTCTCCCTCTTCATCCTGGCCTTGAGCGCGGGATGCGCGCAGACTGCAGCGGCGCCATCCAAGGTGTCCACTTCGTCCACTTCGTCCAGCCCCCTTCCCTATACTATCGTCGCCACCGGCCAGAACAAGTGCTACGACAACCAGAGCGAGATCGCTTCGCCAAAGCCCGGACAACCGTTCTACGGTCAGGATGCTCAATACCGCGGCGCGCAGCCGAGCTACAAGGACAACGGCGATGGCACGGTGAGCGACCTTAACACGGGCCTGACTTGGGTGAAGGCGCGCGGCCAGAAGATGACCTGGGAAGACGCCATTGCAGGCGCGGCAGCTTGTCGCGTCGGCGGCCACAGCGACTGGCGAATGCCAACCATCAAGGAACTGTACTCCCTCATCAACTTCAACGGCGGCTGCGCCGGCACGGTGGCCAACTCCAGGCCATACCTTGACACCAAGTATTTCGACTTTGCCTACGGCGACGAATCCCAGGGTGTCCGCATCATTGACTGCCAGGACTGGTCCGCCACACAGTATATCGGCAAGACGATGAGCGGCAATCCCACCGTCTTTGGCGTCAACTTCGCTGATGGACGCATTAAGGGATACCCCAAGTCGTTTCCCAACGGACGGGTCGCACAGATGTACGCCCGCTATGTGCGCGGTAATCCGGCCTATGGCAAGAACGATTTCCAAGACAACGGCGACGGAACCATCACCGACCGCGCCACTGGCCTGATGTGGCAAAAGGCCGACAGCGGCAAGGGTTTGAATTGGGAAGAGGCCCTCGCCTGCGCCGCCAATCTCAAACTTGCCGGCCATTCCGACTGGCGCCTGCCCAACGCCAAGGAACTCCAGAGCATCGTGGACTATACCCGCGCGCCCTCCGTAACTCAGTCGGCCGCGATCTCGCCTCTCTTTCAAGTCACCAAACTCAGCGATGGCGACTATCCGTTCTTCTGGAGCAGCACGTCGCACCTCGACGGCCCCCCCGACCGGCAGGGCAGCGCCGCCATCTACGTCGCTTTCGGGTCTGCGACGGGCTGGATGCAAGGCCCACGACTCGGTGGAGCGGGACAAGGCCCTATGCCAGGTTTCGGTCAGCAACCATCCGGCGGCGCCGGCGGATACCAGTTGATGGATGTTCATGGCGCGGGCGCGCAACGCAGCGATCCGAAAAACGGCGACCCGCAGAATTTCCCGCATGGCCGCGGCCCCCAGGGTGATGTCATTCGAATCTACAACTATGTGCGTTGTTTGCGTGGCGGAGACGTGGCGCTGTCCACCCAAACAACGTCGGCGGCGCCTGCGGCGCCTGCGGCGACGGGGCGGGGTGGTTTGGGCGGTCCGGTTTTTGGGCCTGGTGGCGGCGGGCCTGGTGGACAGGGTGGACTTGGTGGACCTGGTGGACAAGGGATGCAGGGTGAGCGGCGGCGCGGTCCGGGCGTCGGTCCCAGTGGCGGTGGCCCTGGCGCCAATGCTCCTGGCGGCTTTGGCCCCGGCGGACAAGGCGGCCCGGGCGCCGGACGGCGCGGACCTGGTGGTGGCGGTCCGGGTTCCGGTCCTGGTGGTGGTGGCCCCGATGGCGCTGCTCCTGGCGGCTTCGGTCCCGGCGGCAATAATCCGGGTGTGGCAGGGACGGGGAGCGGGCTGATCGCGCCAGCGGCGGTCGGAATCAGCCAGACCCAGACCAAGACGCAGTCTGAAACGCAGCGCCCATCTTTGCAGTATCGCATCGTCGGTACTGGTCTCACGAAGTGCTATGATAGCCGCAGCGAAATCACCTCACCAAAGCCCGGACAGCCTTTCTACGGCCAGGATGCGCAATATCAAAGTTTAAAACCAGCCTACAAAGATAATGGCGACGGCACAGTGAGCGACCTTAACACCGGATTGATGTGGATCAAAAAGCCGCCCGCTGACAAGTGCTCGTGGACGGATGCTGCAAAAGTCGCGGCCTCTCTGAATGCGCAGAATTTTGCAGGGCACAACGATTGGCGGCTGCCAAACGCCAAAGAGCTTTATTCCATCATCAACCACGGTAAGGGCTGGCCATACATAGATACGAAATTCTTCATCTGCGAGATGGCGCCTCAAGTCGAGGATCAGGTGAAGAACACGCAATACTGGACGAGCGACAAGTCGGCGCCTGTGGGCGGCCGCGCGGAAGCGTTCGGAGTCAACTTCGCCACCGGCCACATCAAAGCCTATGCCAGCGGAATGGGGAGCTATGTCCGTTGCGTGCGGGGCAATCCGGACTATGGCAGGAACGATTTCATTGACAACAAGGACAAGACCATCACCGATCGCGCCACGGGCCTGATGTGGACGCAGCAGGACAGCGCGAAGGGGATGAACTGGGAGGAAGCGCTGGCGACCGTGCAGACGAAGAACAAGGAAAACTTTCTTGGTCACAATGACTGGCGGCTTCCGAACGTCAAGGAAATGCAAAGCATCCTTGAT